>JAJPKC010000676.1 GCA_021323955.1 Oscillatoriales cyanobacterium Centralia_MAG_596
ACCAAAGCGGTCAGTTCTAGCCCGAAGAGACACCCCTTCGCAAGGACATCCGCCCTTGGGGCGGTCACACTCATCAAGCCACCAGCTTTGCTGGGGGTGTCTGACTTGAGCAAAATGCATCAGTTGCTCGTTCACATCTAGACCGTTAATGTGTTAACTACCTGTATAATCAGTGTCATAGGAGTACCAAACCCGTTTTTTTCTGGTTAGGTACAATTGTTTGGGCGATTAGCACAGTGGTAGCGCACTTCCTTCACACGGAAGGGGTCACTGGTTCGAATCCAGTATCGCCCATTGTCCCCTTTACTGTAGTACTTTGTTTAGAGAGCGGGCTTTGGTACGGCCTTCAGGTCTTCGATCGCGCCCAGTGCTTTCAAGGTGTCTCTCTGTGCGTCGGTGAGCCCGATCGCGCCGGTAAGATTCATCTTTTCGTATAGCTTCAGCGGCTGTAAGGTGTTGATACACACGCTGGACGGCACATCCCACAGCTTGACGGTTTCGTCGTAGCTGCCACTGGCCAACACGGACGTTTGCGGGCTGAAAGACAGTGACTGAATGCGGCTTTGATGCCCTGGCAGGGTCTGGGAGCAGTCTCCCGTATTTAAATCCCAGAGCTTTACCTGACAATCTTCGCCAGCGCTGGCCAACTGTTCACCCTGCGGGCTAAAGGCGACAGACCAGACTCGGCCACCGTGACCAAACAGCGTGTGAATCAGATGAATCGAGTCCTGAGACGGGCTGGCTTGAGTGGGTATGCGGTCAGCGATCGCCCAGACCCTCACCGCATTGTCCCCACAACTGCCTGCCAGCATCTGCTTGGTGGGGCTAAACGCCACAGCAGAAACAAAGCCACCTTCTGCTGGCAGCGTGGCAAAACAGGTACCGCGTTGCAGATCCCATAGCTTAATGGTGCCGTCACCACTGGCACTCGCCAACCATTGACCATCGGGACTGAAGGTCACTGACCAGATCCAGCGGGTGTGTTCCTGAAGCACCTGTAAGCACTGCCCTGTGGCAACATCCCAGATTCTCACTGTGCTATCGCCACCTCCACTGGCAAGGATTTTTCCATTCGGACTAAACGCCACTGAGTTGACCCAGTTCAGATGTCCCTCTAGTGTGCGTAAGCACGTGCCACTGCTGACATCCCAAAGTTTCACGGTATGGTCATCACTACTGCTGGCCAGCAGATTGTCTCGCGAGAAGGCAACCGACCAGATGCGTCGATCGTGCCCCTGTAGCTGCTGCACACAGTCCCCTGTCTCCAACCGCCATAAGCGGATAATGTGATCCTCACTGCCGCTTGCCAACGTTCGACCATCCGGGCTAAACGCGACTGACCAGACCAAATTGGTGGCACCCACAAATTGCTTACGGCAGCGAGCAGACAGGGTGCTTGCACGATCGGCCGCATCCTTGAGGCGATGACTGCTGGCCGTATCGAGATCCCACAGACGCACCGACTGGTCTTCACTACCACTGCCAAGGGTTTCCCCATTTGGGCTAAAGGCGATCGACCAGACTCGACTGGTATGCCCTGACAACACGTTGAGACATTGGCCGGTTGCCCGATCCCACAGGCGGATTGTGTGATCATCGCTGCTGCTGGCTACGTACTGCCCATTGGGGCTAAAGGCGACTGACCAGAGCCAGCCCTGATGCCCCTGTAAGGTCTGCAAACATTGGCAAGTAGCTACATCCCACAGCTTCAGCGTTTGGTCATGGCTACCACTCGCAATGGTTTGACCATCCGGGCTAAACGCCACTGACCAGACCCACGCCGTATGCCCTTCCAGCGTGTGTAACCCTGCGCCCGTTGCCACATCCCACAGGCGAATGGTTTGGTCGTAGCCACCGCTCACGAGCTGCTGACCGTTGGGACTAAACGCCACGGAAAACACAAAACCATTGTGTCCCTCCAATGTGTGCAGGCACGCTCCTGTTTGCACATCCCACACTTTGATCGTGGCATCGGTGCTGGCAGTCGCTAATCGTTGACCATCCGGGCTAAACGCCACCTGGTAGATCCAGCTCAGATGGCCTTCTAGCGTGGCGTGGCACTGCTGGGTATGCAAATCCCAGAGCTTCACGGCTTTATCATCACAATTGGCAAGAGTCTTGCCGTCAGGACTGAAGGCGATCGACCAGATCCAGCTGGCACCGCCATCTAAAGTCAAGATCTGTTTGCCATCGGCCAACTGCCAGAGCCGGATCTCACCATTGGTATCGCTGGCCGCTAACCAGGTGCCCTGCGGATGGATAGCAACCGATAGGAGCCCCCGCAGGGTTTCTGAAAAGACCGATGTGTCTAAATCGGCACCAGCAAAGTTCACATCCTGGAGCGCGATGCCGCGTAAATCTGCTTGCCAGATGGTTAACTGCGAAAAGTCATAGCCTGCCAGGTCGATGTCCAGGTAATTGAGCAGGTTAATTAGATTACCTCCCGCATAGCCCGCCATACCCGAAAACTGCTGGTGGAGTACTTGGAGGCTCTGCTGCAAGGTTTGCTCGATGTCTGAACGGGAGTGAAAGGTGGCCGTGAGCTTGTCGGCGATCGCACCCAAAAAAAGGCGTTTCTGGCTTTCCTGAATGTACTCTTTTGCCTGCGCTTTCATGAGCGCCACCTGCATGAGTAACTCCGGTTTAGCCGTGGTGAGTTCGTGATGGATCTGCTCAATGAGTTGATGGCTCATATATTCCATCACAACAGGCTGCTGCGTGTAGCCTGCGTGGGTGAATTCAATCAGCGATCGCCAGCTCAGCGCTTCTAAGGCCTCCAGGATTTTGCCGCGCGAGACAGACGTGAGCAGATCGGTTTGTAGTGCGGCTGGAGACATCGCTTCCCGGTTGATCGCCAGCCAGAGCATGATCTGTGCTTCCAACTCTGACAGGCGTTTGATCTGTTGCTCCAGCAAGCTTTGAATGCCGTTGAAAACGGTAGTACCCTGCTGCAAAAACTGGTCAACTTGACCCTGAAACAAATCCAAAATCGAGGTTGCCGCAATCTTCAACGCCAGTGGGTTGCCCCGGTAAAGGTTCACCAGGGCTTGTCGATCGGTCGGTGCGCCTGCCAGCCCTTTTGTCGCAAAGATTTGTTCCCCTTCCAGCACGGACAAACCCTCCAGGGAGAGCGATCGCACCGGGACGGTCATCCCCTCTAAAGCGGCAATCTCCTGGGGCTTTTCGCGACTGGTGAGGATGACACAACTTTGATGGACAATTTCTCCCACGCGCTTGAGCAATTCGCCATAGGCTTCGTAGCCATCCCGGTAAGTTCCCGTCCGTTTGCTGCCCTGTAAGACCGCATCAACGTTGTCGAGGATGAGCAGACAGCGAGATTGTCGCAGGAGTTCGATCAGTCGGGACAGTTTGCCGCTGGTACTGGCGGGCAGTTGCCCCTCTTGCTGAGACAGAAACTGAATTAGCGTCGTTAGCAGTTCGTCGATCGGCGGTGCATCGCGCAACGTTCGCCAGATCAGGCACTGAAAGTCAGGTTTGATGGCGTCTGCCAGCTTGATCGAGAGGGATGTCTTCCCGATGCCACCCATTCCCAACAGGGTAATGAGGCGACATCGGTCTTGCACAACCCAGGTTTGAAGCGTCGTGAGTTCTTGAGTGCGCCCGTAGAAGATGGAAACGTCGATCGCATCACCCCAATCCTGCCGAAGCGTTGCAGTTGGATGGACTGGAGGGCTAACAGTTGACGCTGAGCGATCGCGTTCCACCACGCGTCGCAGCACCCCTTTGAAGTTTTGCTTGGTGACTTTCTCACCGTAGGCTTCTGAGAGGCGCTGCCACAGTCGATACCCGGTGTCTTTAATGTAACCAGGATCATAACCAGAGGTTTGAGCGATTTCTACGTACGATCGCCCCTCCCAGCACTGCCGGAACACCATCGCCTCCGTTTTGCTCAAGCAACCGCGATCGAGCCTCTGCTCAACTGCCGCCAGCACCTCCTCAACCTGCATTCACGGATATCCTCTTTGTTACTTGATGCAAAGAGTATAGTCTTCCTCTGTCGCCCTGTGCAGCGAAAACATGACTTTTTCCTGACTTTTTCCTGACCGACAAATTGAGTTCTAGTTGGTAAGGTAGATGCAAAGCAAACTAAAGCTTGGGTGCAACAGCTATAACCCTTTCAAGGATTGCTCCGTCCAGAGTCAGCTCGACACAATACAAGGATCACGTATTCAATCTTTAGTGTGAGCAAATGGCGGCTTGAATTTAGTCTTGCGGTCGTTCTAAACCCATCCAGACAGCGATCGCTTTTCTACAATTAAATCCAGGAAAGTCAGGAAAGTTGTAATCTTTGGACAGCATCATTCATGTTGGATGTAGCAGATACTCAAACCCCTATTTTCTCGGTTTACCGCACTGAGAAGGCGATTGAGCTCCATGCGGGTTGTGAAAAAGCTGTTTTTGCACGACTCATCTGCACGCAAAATTCCTATGTAAATGCTTACGAGTTTTGTGAGCGGTTGGCACAACAGGTGGGATTACCTATACAAGATTACACTCAAGAGTCATCTCAGTAACAGGGATAGAATCTGGCTCGTCGGCCCTTCAAACGTGTTGATGCACTGTCTCGCTGGCAACTTCCACAGTCTAACGGTGTGATCATTGCTACCCACTGTTAATCAACGACTGTCAGGGCTAAACACCACTGCTCCAACCCGACTCAGGTGTGCCTTGAGGGTTGCAGGTCTAGGCATTGTTGCTACTTGAGAAAGGGATCATGTCACTTTCTCAAGTAGCCCGATCGAGCAAACTATTGAGGTAACAATACTTCAGTCTCATTCGCCTCAGGTGTCGGCGTCATTACAGCTTCACCAATTAATGTGTGAGGGCTTTTGAATGCAAACTGAGCCGTTGGCTGCTGGCAGGCAACCATGGTTTTCACATGTTCCATTTCGTCATCCCGAATGGCCACAAACACATCGTAGAGGTTGTTAATCTGGGGCCGACGTTCTGCTGGTGCATGAGCGGTTTGGAATTCATCAAACATATACAGATCACCGTCGCGGTAGTAATGAATAGCGACTCCGGGGGCTGGTTGCGCTTTTAGCTCGACTTCGTGAGTTTTCAGAAACTTTTGGTAGCTGGCATACGCATGTTTCTCGACCAATTCCATAAAGTGATAGGCAGCATTGGGAGAAACAACATATAAAGCCGTAATAATCCAGTAGTAAATCAGTGCCGTTGTTTTCGCTAACCAGCGATCGCCCCAAAAAGCAGATCCGCCCAAATCTTCCATAATCAGTAGATGGTGCAATTCATTCCAGGATTCAGCGAAATGTACCTTGAGCCAATCCGCTTTTCGCCACCATCCAAGCGTTTCATAGAGATGTAAGACCGAAAGGTAGGAAAAGTAAGGCACCCGCGCTACGGTTTCTAGAACGTAAAAGCGAGGGTAAGGACGATCGCGATAAACGGTATTGATCACAAATACAAGGATGCCGACAAGAACCCGAATCATGAAAATCTCCTAGCAAGAGTAGCGTTAATGCAAGGCAAAACGACCCAAGCAAGGGCCAACCGCAATGAATTAGGATTGCCATCCTGCTCAGGTTGTTTGCCTTAACCCACATCCGTTATAAGAAAAGAATCTGAGGAACTTGTGAGGAGGACACCGCAAATTCATTTCCATCACGCATGAACTATCTGGGAGATTTAGCGGCAAGAATCAGGCTGTCGATCGCTGACTGTATTATTCTGCTTTAGAGCGGTGGCTTAATCATCGATCGCAACTTGTTGTGGTGGCATCACAACTTTGTCAGCTAAACCAATACTTTTAAGTAACCAAATCACCCACCAGGTGACGTCGAGTTCCCACCAGCGCCAGCCAGCCTTTGCGACATTGGGAAACGCGTGGTGGTTATTGTGCCAGCCTTCTCCATAGGTAAAGATGGCTGCCCACCAAAGATTACGAGAGTTGTCTTCCACTCTAAAGGTGCGGTACCCCCACATGTGAGTCACGGAGTTGATCATCCAGGTTGTGTGCCAGAGCAACACACATCGCAGGAACACGCCATACACCACAAATGACCAGCCGCCCAAAGCATAGAGCAGCAGCGCCAGGGGAAGTTGCAACAGAAGAAAGTAACGGTTGAGCCAACAGTAGAATGGATCACGCACTAAATCGGGCGCAAATCGTTTGTATTGCTCGTAGTCAAAAAATTCCGAGCGTGGATAAAAGATCCACAGCATGTGGCTCCACCAGAACCCCTTGCGGGCAGAATAGGGATCTTTTTCTTCGTCTTCGGTAAATCCATGATGCAGGCGATGTCCAGCAACCCAGAAGATTGGACCGCCTTGCAGGGCGGCTGCACCAATCAGCGCGATCGCATATTCCAACCACTTCGGCACCTGAAAACTCCGGTGACTTAAAAGACGATGGTAGCCCAAACAAATGCCAACGCTGCCAAACAGCCAGTGCAAAAATAGCGTGACACCCAACGCAGACCAGGAGAAAAACCAGGGTGCCAGCATCGCCAGCGCATGGACACTGCCGAAGAACACTACAGCTTTCCAATCGAGCGACAGTTGTTCGTTCGGTTTAGTGGGTAAATAATTCGCAGTCATTATTAAAGAATCCTCAAGCACAGAAATAAAAGCGTATTCTCTCGCTACCAGGCGGTGACTACTGGTTCAAGCAGACTGACCAGCGCTGGATCTTGATACGTGCCTCGTTGGTCGGTCAGTCGCACAGCTTCTGTCAGCTGCTCGATGGAAGCATCTTTAAGACAGAATGCATCGGCTCCGGCAGCAATCGCATCAGAAAGGAGCGATCGCTGCTCTGGTGTGACCAAAATTAAAATTTTGGAGGCGGTGACATAAGAATTTGCCTGCACCTTGCGCGCCATGCGAATGAACTTGATCAGATCCATATCCGGCAACGTACCATCAACAACGGCAACATCAACATCAATGGATTCCAATAGCACTAGCCCTGTCTCGGCGTTGGTGGCTTCGCTCGCAACTTCGATGCCATCCTGCGATCGCAAATTGACCCGCAGGTTTATCCGTGCCTGTTCATCAGCCTCAATCACCGCCACTTGAATCACATCATGAGGATGCGGCTGGGTCAACGGTTGGCTATCGCATTCAGACAAATCATTCGGTGCCCCGCAGGCAGAGATCGTGCCCACAAAGTCTATATCAGCGGGGCGATCGCGCTTAAGCTGAGCCATTTGCTCGGCCGTGAGAATTCGAGATTCATCAAAGCCAAACTCAATTTCTGTGTGTAGTCCTTTCTGTTTCACTCGCTTCAGATTGTAGAAGCGCTTATTCAGAGTGGTCTTTACAAACGCCCAGAGACAGCCCAGCAAATAGCGACGCTTGAAAGGATCGGGTTCAAACCAGTATTCCAGGAATTTCCATCCGTAGAACCGGGCATAGTTGCGGAGTACCCCTTTAAGTACTTCTTCCCGCGTCATATGGTCGGGTTTAATAATCGGGGTGATAAAGTTGTAGTGGGAATAATCGCGGATTTCAACTTTATCGGCTAAATCTTGAAAAAGTTCTGAAAAGGGCCAGGGCGTATACATATTCCAATTGGTCATGTCCGCTTTCCAGTCCCGTGCCATACGATAGGTTTCTTCGATGGTTTCAGGTGTTTCACTGGGTAGCCCCATAATGAACTGCACCTCTGCTAGAATGCCGTTTTGACGCAGGAGTTGAACCGCTCGTTTGTTGTCAGCAATCGTAGTTTCTTTGCGGAACAAATTCAGGTTTAGCTGAGCCGCGGCTTCCGTTCCCAATGACACATGCACCAGGCCCGCTTTGCGATACAACGGTAATTCCTTCTCGTCTCGAAGTACATCAGTGACGCGTGTATTAATACCCCAATGGACATCCAGATTGCGATCGATCAACTCGTGACAGAGCGCAATGAAGCGAGATTTATTGATGGTAGGCTCCTCGTCCGCAAGGATGAAAAACCCGATTTTATGGTCTTTGACTAACTGTTCAATCTCATCAACAAACTGTTTGGGCGATCGAGAACGGTACTTGCGCCAGAACTTCCACTGAGAACAAAAACGACAGCGAAACGGACAACCGCGTGAATAGTTGGGAACGGCTACCCGTGTATTGAGCGGAGTGTAAATATATTTGTCCCAGTCCAACAGGGTCCAATCTGGAGTGAGGGTGTTCAGGTCTTTAATCGGTGGATGAGCAGGCGTTGCCACCACCTTTCTATCATCTAAAAAGGCTATACCCAAAATGGTATAGCGATCGGTTTGGTCGGTGCCATTCGCGATCGATCGCAACAAATTGACTGTGATTTCTTCGCCTTCGCCACGGATGATGTAATCAATCCACGGAGCCTCGTGGAGCACCTCCCGATACATATAGGTGGGATGAACGCCACCCATAATCGCTTTTGTATTCGGAAAAATTTCTTTTACCAGCCTCAGTGTACTCTGAGACTTGTAAATCATGGGTGTGATTGCCGTTGCCAGTACAACATCTGGTTGGTAGGTTTTAATCTGTTCTGCCAATTCAGCATCATTAATATGATTGCTCATTGCATCAATAAAGCGAATTTCGGCAAACCCGGCTGTCTTGAGAGCGCCACCCACATAGGGCACCCAACTGGGTGGCCAATTGCCAGCAATTTCAGCCCCACCGGAGTGATAGTTGGGTTGAATCATCAGGATACGCATGAACCAAAACTCCTGCACTGATTAAAAAATCGACCTCAGAAATGGTCTGTAAATTCTTGCGTCACGCTTAAGCGCAGCGCCTAACTTGACCACTTCGCTTTAAATGGCTCTCGAAAAATTCGCAATGATGCGATCGCGAAGATAGGAATCAAAGACGGCGGCAATATTGCGAATCAGCAACCGACCCGTGGGCGTTACATCAATATCGTCGGCGAAAATATTGAGCAGTCCATCTGCTTCCAGCGCTTTTAGATCGGCCAGTTCTGGTGCAAAGTAGGTATCAAAGTCCAGATGATATTTGGCTGACACATCTGCTTTGGATAGGGAAAAATGACACATCAACTGCATAATTATTTCCCGACGAATGATATCGTCGCGATGCAGGTTAATTCCCTTCTCAATGGGCGGTTGCTGTTGATCAACTGCTTTGTAGTAGTCCTGTAAGCGCCTGTGGTTTTGGAAATAGGCGTCATGCAACATGCTGATAGAAGACAGCCCAAAACCCAGCAACTCTGCCTCTGGCTGCGTTGTATAGCCTTGGAAGTTCCGCTTTAGATCGCCATTGCGCTGTGCAAATGACAGTTCATCATCGGGTTTGGCAAAGTGATCCATGCCGATATAGTAGTAGCCGTTGCGGGTGAGGTCTGCGATCGCCATTTGCAGAATTTCCAGCTTCTCTTGAGGAGATGGCAGCGTATCTTCTGCAATATTCTTCTGGACTGGCTTGAGCCAGGGAACATAGGCAAAGTTGAAGATTGCAATTCGATCGGGATGCAAATCAACCGTGTTCTGAATCGTTTCTTCAAACGTGTCAAGTGTTTGGTATGGCAGTCCGTATATTAAATCCACATTGACGCTGTCAAATCGTGCCTGCCGAATCCAATCCATCACGTTAAACAGCAACTCTTCTGACTGGATACGATTCACGGCAGCCTGTACCTGCGGATTAAAATCTTGAATGCCAAAACTAATCCGATTAAAGCCAATCTCGCGCAAGGCTTGAATGTATGGCTGATCGACATAACGTGGATTGATTTCAATTGAAATCTCAGCATCACTTGCCAGATTAAAGTTCTGATTGATCGTTTGCCAAAGCAATTTAATCTGTTCGATCGTCAGATAGTTTGGTGTTCCACCCCCCCAGTGCATTTGCACCACTATCTTGCTGGAATCTATTTGCGTTGCGGCTTGCTGGATTTCTTTGATGAGATAATCCAGATACGACAATGCAATATTTTTATTGTTTGAAACAATCACATTACAGCCGCAGAAGTAGCAAGCGCTTTGACAGAATGGAATGTGGACGTAAAGCGACAGCGGTGATGGCCGCTGGTTGAGAGCGGCGATCGACTGTCGATAATCAACGGCACTGAAGTCAGATCTCAGTTCTGTTGCTGGTGGATAGCTTGTATATCGCGGCAGGGGTTGGTCGTACTTCTTGAGCAGGTCTGTGTTGAATTGCACTGTGGGCAACAAAAATTTCATCCGACTGGGTTCTCCTCTGATCAGTGAAAGGCAAATGGAACGTTGAGGGTGAGATATGGCACGTCTTGATCCCTTTGTCTTCCTGCAAGACAAAACCAGGCTGTAAGACGGGTATCCCACCCATCCGAGTCCCGATGGTGCTAAATGCTGTATTCAACAGCCGGTTCTTGCGCAGAGCTAGAAGCTGTTCGTGGCTCTGTTGCACCGGGAATCGATTGGCGAGTAAGCAAATCAAATACGTGCTCACCCACAGCAGCTTTAACATCTGCTTCTAGTTCGTGCACCACATCTCGATTGAGCGCAAACGCGTAGTTTGCTTCATCCACAATTCGTTGAATCGTGGCGTCATCAATCGGCAACGCATTGAGCGTGTCACGGTACATTTCCTTAAAAGCCCGCTTTGCTTCGATCGTGGGTATTTGTTCAAATTCATGCAGCGCAGTTCCCTGATCAGGGGGCAAATTGAGCGCCGAACGAATAATATTTCTCAACGCCTGTCCCCCTGACAGATCACCCATATACCGGGTATAGCTGTGGGCAATCAGGAGAATGGGATCGGTGTTAGCAATCTCATGAATGCGATTGACATAAACCTGACCAGCGGGCAAAGGCACAATTTGTGCTCGCCACTGGTCACCATAGTAAAATGCCAGATCCCGTTCCAGGTTAGCAGTGCGGTTTAGCTCTGGAAAATACATGGATCCGATCGCCGGATGCTGCTGGTGGCGGCGTAGTTCTGATTCCAGCGCATCATAGACCAGGTAGAGATTTGCTAGCAGTTTACGGAACGGTTCTCGCTCAACAATTCCTTTCAGGAAGCACTTCATAAAGGCGGTGTTTTCTGCTGCGGTGTGAGATTGTCGAGTGCCTTCTCGCAGGCGTCGGGCTAAATCATGAGTCATGTTAAATACCTCTGTACCCAAAGTGGTGGCATTAAGTGGCGGAGAGCAATACCTGTTGCTGTGAATTGTGGCGAAGTAAAGAGTGACAACAGCGGGATGAGAACGCCAGCTCTTTAAAAACTTTATAACCATCGAGTTATATAGGTCAAATATCTTAATGTTTCACAATACTTTCCAATCTGCTTTAGGTCAGCAGGGTACCCGTATCGCTAAGGCGAATGCCACAGGTAAAGCTTCTTAACCGTGTCTGCCCAGTCGTGGCCTGTTTGTGCTGGGCGAACTTTACCGATCGTTACGACGCTGTCTCTGGTTGAAGATACAACCGTGATGTACTATAACTCAATAGTTATTGAGTCCATTGGCGATACTGAATGTTATGGTCAACTCCTTGCCCAATCCAACCCTAGAGACGACGGAAACAAAGACCAAGGCAATCCGGGAAAACATCCTCACTCCTCGGTTTTACACAACGGATTTTGAAACGGCTGCCAAGCTGGATTTATCAAGTCAAGATACCGAGTTGCAGGCCATGTTAGCCGAAATGCGTGCAGACTATAACCGCCATCACTTCGTCCGCGATGAGTCGTTCGATCAAGGGTGGGATCAGGTTACGGGGGAAGCGCGGCAGGCGTTTATTGATTACCTGGAGCGATCGTGCGTTTCTGAGTTCTCTGGCTTTCTCTTGTTTAAGGAGCTTTCACGGAAGCTGAAGGATCGCAGCCCACTGTTGTCGGAGATGTTTAGCCTGATGGCACGTGATGAAGCGCGCCATGCTGGATTTCTGAATAAAGCGATGAGCGATTTTGGCTGCACGATGGATCTGGGATACCTGACAAAAAATCGCGTTTATACATTTTTTCCGATCGAGTGGGTGATTTACACGGTTTATCTATCTGAAAAGATTGGTTACTGGCGTTATATCATCATCTATCGCCATCTCGAAAAGCATCCAGAGAACCAGTTTTATCCGCTGTTCCGCTACTTTGAAAGTTGGTGCCAGGATGAAAACCGTCATGGGGACATCTTTAAAGCATTGTTGCGATCGCAGCCTAAACTCTGGCAAACCTGGAAAGCACGGTTGTGGAGTCGCTTTTTCTTGCTGTCAGTCTTTGCGACCCATACGCTAACCGTCCACGAACGCACGAGCTTTTATCATACATTAGGGCTTGATCCGACCGAATTTGATGCTGAAGTGATCCGTCAGACCAATGAGACGGCGGCGCGTGCATTTCCATCGGTGCTGGATACAGAGCATCCGGCGTTTTTCCAGCGGTTACATCGCTGTTCGGATCTCAATTTAAAAATGTCTGCAATTAATCACACCACTCAACCCAAGTGGCTGAAAGCACTCCGTAAGTTACCATTTCAACTGGCGATCGCGGGGCATCTTCTGCGACTTTACCTGATTAAACCGATCGATGCTGAAGCCATGCGGGGCACCGTTCGGTGATCTGGGGCGATCGTCGTTGAACGCGGCGATCGCGCGTCAGCAATAACTTGCTATACATTGCGTGGCAGGGCAATGGGAAAAATCACTTTGAATGTTGACCCCTGACCGAACTGGGACGACACAAATATTTTGCCGTGCATCAGATCCACCAGTTGTGAAACAATCGCCAGCCCCAGTCCTGTTCCCTGATCAGTTTCCAAACGGGAGCGATGATCCACCCGGAAGTAGGGGTCAAAAATGTGTGCCTGATCGGTCTGAGTCATGCCAATGCCACTATCGCTGACGGCGATCGACCAACGCTCATTCTGTAAGCTTTCAATGGAAATCTGCACGTAGCCGCTCTCGGTGTAACGGATGGCGTTGCTTAACAGATTGGTAAGAATTTGCTGCAGGCGTAAGGGATCAGTCTGAACGGTTTGGGGAGCACGATCGCAATCCACATTTAACGCTAAACCTTTGTTGAGTGCCAGCGGTTCGATGATTTCGATCACCGATTGCACCAAGTCCTGCAGATTGGTAGCTGCCACCTTTAATGTGATTTGTCCAGTGCCTTGTTGGAGCTGCAGGGTGTCATTAATGAGCCGCAATAGCAGCCGACCACTGCGTAATACACGCTCAATGCTTTCTAGATGGGCATAGGAATCTTTAGGATCCGTTTGTTGCTGTTGACGGAGAAACAGATCGGCGTAACCAATAATTGAGGTCAATGGGGTTTTCAGTTCGTGCGTCAGTTTCGACATATTGTCATGACTGGCGCGTACCAGACGGGTCAGTTCTTGATTGGTGAGTTGTAATTGGCTTTTAAGCTGTTGTAGCTCTTTAATGCGGCTCTGCGTGTAGCTGTCAAAACAGCGCGCGATCGCTTCATCAATCACCGTATCAATCAGCCGAATGGCCCACAAAATCTCCTGTGGCGGGGCCTGAACGAGGTTAGTTTCTAACTCCGAAAAAACTACGGAACGCAACAGACGATACTCCCGCGCTATTTCGGCTGGCTCAAATCCTTGTTCCGCACGAATCAACCCATGCTCTAAACTGGCGTCGTCAATGACCTGAAAGTTTTCTAGCTTTGCGTCTGCCAGCATTGCCGCAAGGGATTCTAAAACCTTTGGCAGGCTATCGCGCACCGCCTTAAAGGTTAACTCGTTTGTCGCTTCAATCTGCTGATCCTCGAACACCGCCTCAACCCAACGTTCAATAATCGTGTCACGCTTTTGATTAAGAATCGTGCTGAAATCCATTTTCGTCAGTGTTGAAATTGGGCGGTTAGCGTTGAGTGGAGTTTTCACACTATCGCCCGGAGTGGAGCGAATGCATCTGGTAAAAGATAGAGGGAACGAACGACAGTGCCTCAGTGCAGCGGTTAGCGATGGCGTGTGTGCCAATCGGGATCAATCGGCGATCTCTAGAAACCGCAAACCAGCCTGGACACAAGGTTGGTGCAGCGAAGCAGGATGGTGGCTGGGTACACATCCCTACGAGCAGAAGAAAACTAAGCGAATTTGGCACTTTCCGAAAGACATGGGTTATCCTGTGTGTCCTATAGCTAGAAGGATGAAGGGGCGCTCACTAGCGTCTGCTTTGCGAAATTAGCGTGTCCTAACCGTCCTTTCTGTTGCTGTAGAGTGTCATCTCTCCTTGCGCTACCCATTATGACTGTCGCCACACAACCACCCCGCTCTTACGATGTCATTGGCTTTGGTGATGAAGTGCCCGGTGTGCTGGCATTAGTCGGCGCTGCGAGAGAATATCGCCGACGTACAGGTAAAGGACTACGAACGCTGCTGATGTTCAAAGGCAACTCCCAGGCTGGCGTTGGCGGCCATCTGGTGCGGGGTGGGTTAGCTTATCTCGATCGCTGCGCGCTGCCCCCGGATATCCGGCAATCGTTTGGACTACCAACCTTTGGCGACCCAGCCGCGATTTATCAGGAATTTTTACAGCGATCGGGCGTCGTGCAAATCGGACTGGATCCCCGGAAAGCAGATGCTACGCTCCGAGCCATGCTGAGCGAGGTGGGTGCAGACATTATTAGTCGGGTGCAAATTCAATCAGTGGTGCGGGACGGAACCAAGCTTACCGGCATTCAACTGACCACCGGGAGTGTCTTTTTGGGCAGTCAGTTTATCGACTCTAGCGTGAACGCAGAACTGGCTCAAGCGGCTGGAGTGAAGAAACTTCAAGGGTTTGGCACCTTTGGCCTACCAGAATCGGAGTTGCCCGTGACGCTGGTGTTTGAAAGCCAGGGCTTGAGCATTCAACGCTTGAAGGATATTGAACTGGGTTACCTGAAGCGGTTCACCAATCCCAATGATGCCGAGGCGCAGCGGTATATTGCGATCGCCGCAGGGTCTGATCCGGCACTCATGGATCAAATCAGAAAGAGTTTTGTTGACGATCACGGCAGTCTCAAAACCATGTACGTTGGGCAGGATCATATTGATGTCCGCAGTCAGGCGTTAACCGTGACGTACCATGCCTTTCGCGGCAAGAAAATGGTTCTGGCGGATAGCGGCGTTTTGCTGGATCAGGCCAATATTGCGATTCTCCCGAACAGCCGTCTCTCCTGGAATGCCTTGATGTTTTACGTGACGGGTTCTCAGGCCGAAGCGCTGGCGCGGGGAGCCGCCCAACCAACACCAGCCATGCTGCAAGAAATGACC
>JAJPKC010000267.1 GCA_021323955.1 Oscillatoriales cyanobacterium Centralia_MAG_596
ACCAAAGCGGTCAGTTCTAGCCCGAAGAGACACCCCTTCGCAAGGACATCCGCCCTTGGGGCGGTCACACTCATCAAGCCACCAGCTTTGCTGGGGGTGTCTGACTTCAATAAAACCACCTTCAATCAGTTGATCGAGCCTATGTTTGAAGTTGATCGTTTGGGCGTAACCAACGTTCATCAAAAGTAGCGTGTAGAGTTCGTCCAGAATGTAGTTTGTGATGACAAGGCGGTAACGTCCAGCAATTTTGACCTGGTACGCTACTGCTGCTTGATGCTGATCATCACTTGCATCGGCGATCGCTGCCCAGGCGCTGGTATCGACAAAGAGCAGATTCATTCTGGATTGCTGTAAAGATAGCGATCATGGTTAACCGCCGTATTTTTTAAGCGACCGGGAACAACATCGCGTCCGAGGGCAAGAAAAACATCAACGGCTTCTTCAGTCCACGCACTGTCGGTTGCTGCCTCAAGGGGGCTGGCTGTCGCGAGTTTTTCGCCTAAGAGGGCACGTTCTTCAGTTGGGAGGGCGAGAATCACCTGGACGAGTGAATCAACCAGTTGAGTGTTCATAGCAGCGAGAGTTAATTTTGCCTGAATCTATTCTATTGGCTCTAGTTCCTTCGCGTATCACCGTTTCACTCATAAGCCCCACTCCCTACTCCCTACTTCCTACTCCCCACGCCCTTCCCTCATCTGCCGCAACAGGTCTTGTGTCGCTGGATGGTTGGAGAGTTGCGCCGACTGCCCTGCCGTTAGCACCTGCTGCACAAAGTAGACAAAGTTTTGCCGGCCCGTTTGCGTATTGGGATGATCGTCTCCCAGTTTTTCAACCCAAATTGCCAGCGCTCTCAAGTACAGCGGCTCTGCCTCGGTGTACCGTCCCTGGTCATAGTAGAGTCCTGCCAGATTGTTGAGCCAGGTGGCGACATCGGGATGGTCGGCTCCCAATTGCTGCTCCGAGATGGTCAAGGCGCGCACATAGAGCGGTTCGGCCTCCCCGTAGCGTCCCTGGTTACTGTAGAGGGTTGCCAGATTGTTGAGACTGGTGGCGACATCGGGATGGTCGGCTCCCAATTGCTGCTCCGAGATGGTCAAGGCGCGCACATAGAGCGGTTCGGCCTCCGCGTAGCGTCCCTGGTCACGGTAGAGTTCTGCCAGATTGTTGAGACTGGTGGCGACAGCGGGATGGTCGGCTCCCAATCTGGTTTCTGCAATTTCTACGCAGTGCTGATACCAGGGCAGTGCTGACCCATAGGCCGCCTGTCCGTTGTAGAACTGGGCAATCCGGGTAGCGGCTTTGTACACATCAGCATCGGTAAGCCAATCCTTGAGAGTAGTAGCTACCTCTTTCAGATGGGGAATAAGTGGGGTCAATTGCTCAACCTGGGATAGGTTGGGGGAGATGGGCATCTCTTCTGCCACGGCTGACAGCATCCGGCAGACGGTCTGCTTCATAGCTTCAGCAGTTGCTATCTGTTCCCGCTTTGCCGCAAAAAATTCGCGCAGGAGTTGATGCAGTTGGTACATCCCTATCCCGGTGCGCTCCAGCAGATGCAGTCCTATTAATTCGCCAGTCCGCAAGCGCTGCAACTCTTCGGCATCTACTTCTGGCAAACACGTTTCAACCAGCGTCCAGGGAATCTCTGCCAGGGCAAACAGGCTCAGTAAGCAGGCTAGCTGTTGTGCTGGCGGGGTTAATGTTCGCCAACTTAACTCAAAGGCGGCAGCAACTCCGTTCGATGCGGTCATCCCTGGGTAGGTTTGCTTGAGGGCGATCGCGTCTGTTCGTTTTTCCTGTAGTCGCTTCCACAGGATTGCCACTGTTACGTCTTCGTCCCAGACTAAATATCGCCCGATTAGCTCCAAGCCCAATGGCAGGTAGCCCAACCATTTACAAACTTTCTTGGTTGTCTCTAAGTCCGCGTCGATTCGTCCATCAGGCACGATCGCCCGCAGCAACTCGATCGCCTTTTCCTCCGACAGCACCTTGATTTCAAAGGGCTTTACAGGCGATTGAAAGCGCGATCGCGTGGTAAGCAGTACGCGAAACTGCGATCGCTGGGGTACTTCTACTGCTGTCACATCTTTGTACGCCTGCACGTCATCAAACACCAAGAGAGTCATTCCCGATCGCCAGTGCTGCCAGCAGTACGTCACCTGTGCGGCTAGTTCCAGGTCTTCGGGAATGGTGAGTCCCAGGCGCGATCGAGCAAACAGGACAATTTGCGGGTTCAGGTCTTCCCGTGCCTTGAGCCAGCAGATGCCGCCGGGATAGGTGCCCATGTCTCGCTGTTGCAGGGCGTATTGTGCGGCGAGTTCTGTCTTGCCGATGCCACCCATGCCGGAGATGGCCGAAATGGCGATCGTGTCTCCGGTTTGCAGTTGGGTATGCAGTCCTTCTAGTTCCTGTTCTCGACCGACAAAGATGGCGCTGACGGGCGGCAGATTGCAGGGAATGCTGGGCGGAAAGACGGGTTTCGGACGATCGCTCGTTGCCGTCCCGTTACCAGGAAAGTAAGGCTTTTCATCGGGCTTGGCACGACCTTCAGCGAGCGATTGCAGCAACCAATCCTTCGCCTCTCCCTCGTCTAAATCCACTAGATCGACATAGATGATCGATCCCAATAACCCTGCTGGCTCACAGGCTCCAACTCGCACCGGAACCAGTAGATGCTTTTCGCCTGTTGGATCTTGAGCAAAAGCAGCAGCCCATTCGGGGTGGGTAAATTGCCCGTTTAGATAGTTGGTTGATAAAACGGCGATCGTGCGTTCTGCTTCTGATGCCGCCCGGTGCATATCCAGCGCAAAGTTTCCCCCCGCGCGGAAGTCCCATGCTTCAATCACGACGGTATAACCGTCTTCTTCCAGCGTCCAAGCGATCCATTCGGCCCAGGCTTTGTCGTGGCGGTTGTAGCTAATAAAAAAATCGGTCATGCGTTGGCCGCACTGCAATTATTTTCTGGGACAGAACAATACCTCCGTTATCGCAAGTTTGTCGATTGTTCCGCAAGGTCTGGAGATGAAACGGCTGAAGGGCCAGCATCATGATATTGCGATCGCGGTTGGTCAGCTTGGCCCTGTCCCGGTTTTCCAGGAGTAATCCGCTCCAGCATGATCCATCGCCTGGAGTGCCCAGGCTGTGGTCATTGGCTACTGGTGGCGCTTATTTCATCGGCGCGATCGGCGGTTTCAGATCCGTGCCGGGAGGGGGCGTGGTGTCATCCGAAATCTTCTGAAAAACGGTGGCGTTGTCGGCCAGTGCATTCGGTCGCGGTTTGCCGGGACGGGTGCCCAACATCTGCACCCGCAAATCGCCTGCTGCTGTGAACTCAAACAGCGTCTCGACCTTTGTAGTGTCTGCCAGGATGACATCCAGGTACATCGGTTGGGGTTTGTCGTCGATGCGGTACTGAAACTGGTTGGCGATCGCGTTTCCCGAGGCAGTTGTGCCCGAAATAATGTACAGCTTGCCCGCTGGTGCAAACACCACCAGGACGGTGTCACCATCGAGTGGTTCTTTGGTCAGCCATTGCCCCAAAATTCGTTTGGCAGTAGGCACCGGCACAACTGGCGTTTCCGGTTTCACAGTGGGCGATGGCACCGTCGGGGATGGCACAGGTGACGGGGCTGTCTCTGGCGCAGGGGCCGCTGGCTGCGCGATCGCCGGACGACTGGAAAGCCCTCCTACAAGGAAGCCAACCAGCCCCCAAACCACCATTGCGTGCAACCAGATCAGCGGCTTTGGCGGTAGACAGGAGGCGGATTGACGCCCTAAGACGTGTTTGAGAGAGTGTTTCACTTTGAGAGAGTGTTGCACAATGGCACCGCCAGGAATGATCAGCATCTCAGGACTGTGGATTAGGACTTTGGATGAATTCACGTACAACGATCGCGTCACCCATACCCCAGTTTGGGAGCAGGGAAGCCGCACTCTCGCTCTCGCTCTTGCGTTGGGTGCAGGTTAGAGTGAGGGTGGTTAGAACGCTGGTAACGCTGATCTGATCGAACCCACGATCCTCAGCAATGACTCTAGTAGAATAGCGCTACGTCACACTCATCTGTACGTTACGTTACATGGCACTGGATCGATCGCCGCCCAAACCGCTACTGGACAATGATACGATCGCGGCCTGGATCTTTCTCGCGCCCGCGCTGCTGCTGCTGGGTGTGTTTGTCCTGTACCCGATCGCGTACCTGTTTTTCCTCAGCTTTACGACTGGGAGCTTCACCAGAGCGGGCATTCACTGGGTTGGCGGCAAAAATTACGCGCGACTGTTGCTGAGTCCCGACTTCTGGCAGGTATTGGGCAATACAGCGTATTTCACGCTGGCAACGGTAATTCCCAGCATCGTGCTACCGCTGGGGCTGGCCGTACTGCTCGATCGTGCGTTTGTCCTGCGGGATCTGTTGCGGGTGGCGTACTTTCTGCCGTCGATCACATCGCTGGTCGCCGTTGGGCTGGGATTTCGCTGGCTCTTTCAAACGGAGGGGCCGGTGAACCACTGGTTAGGGGCGATCGGCGTGGCACCCATTCCGTGGTTGAGCAGCACCACCTGGGCCATGCCCGTGTTAATTCTGCTGAGCGTCTGGAAGCAGCTTGGGTTTAACCTTGTGGTCTTTCTGGCAGGACTGCAAACCATCCCGACGAGTCGCTACGAGGCGGCTGAACTGGATGGCGCAACGTCCTGGCAGTCGTTCTGGTACATCACGCTTCCTGGTCTGCGATCGACGCTCATCTTTGCGATCGTCACGACGGTGATCTTCACGTTACGCAGCTTTGAGCAAGTTTATGTCATTACCGGTGGTGGCCCGCTCAACACGACGAACCTGCTGGTCTACTACATCTACGAACAGGCCTTTGCCCAGTTTGACTTCGGCTATGCCGCCGCCGCCGCAACTCTGCTGCTCATGATGACCTTGATCCTGGTGTCTGTGCAGCTCTACGTGTCGCGAGCGGAGCAGGACTGAACATCCAAGTCAGGGCTCACGCCATTGGCTCCGTACTCTCCTGCAAGCGGGCAGAGTGGTTTCGTGTCCGTCAACTAAAATCTGTCCTGTGGTCAGCCCGTCCGCCGATCCCCTTTCACATCCTTCCGAAAGGGGCATCGGCTGAACGCATCGCCCTGTTGCCCTCACACCCAACCTTTCTCCCAGTCAAGAAGAAAGCCACTCTTCAGGGGTTCCCCGCTTGATGGGCGCGATCGTGAGTGAGGGCATGATGTCGTACGGCGGCAGATAGGCTGGTAAACTGCGGTATCAGTTCCGCCACCCTTCGATTTGACTGTGCGACGGGTGCTTTGTTTAACTCGCGATCGCTATTGGGACGCTCTGGCCCACTGGTCGGTCGCCGCAAAGTCAATCCGCTCAGCG
>JAJPKC010000099.1 GCA_021323955.1 Oscillatoriales cyanobacterium Centralia_MAG_596
TGGTTGCTAGCGAAGTTTCTCCCAGTTGGAAGATGGAGGCGCTAAAAGCTCAGGCAGTGGCTGCCCGCTCCTACGCTCTGACCTATTACTTCAAACCCGTGAGTCCGCTGTTTCATATGGGAGCCACAGAGTATTACCAGGTGTATAGCGGCATTGAGCGTGAAGCCAGTACGACCAGCAATGCCGTGGACGCCACCGCCGGAGAGTTTGTGAGCTACCGGGGGGGCATTGTCGAGTCTCTCTATGCGGCCTCTGATGACATCGTGGCAGAGGCGTTTCAGGGCAGAGGGATGAGTCAGCTTGGGGCGCTCGCGCTGGCCGAGCAAGGCTATACCTACAAGCGGATTTTGGGCAACTATTACCCCAAAACAGGCGTGGCGCGCATTGAGGAAGACAGGGATTAGATGGGAGACAGGATGGGATGAGGCTTTGGGCCACGCTTATCCCGGCCAAACAACTAAATCGCGGCTTCCCACGTTACCTTTTGGTCAAGACAAACACGCTGCCCTCGTTACCGCGCCCGATGCGTAAATCGTCATCGAGGTACGTGATATCGAGCCAGCCCTGACGATCGCGGTTGGCAATATTAAAGTCGATCGCCGCAAATTTACTGCCCGACTCGATGGCATGAATAAAACTGTCTGGTGACTGGTAGCCGATCAGCCGTGTCAGCCCAGTAATGGCCCGCTCAAACTTAACCGACACCCGCTGTTCCGAAACGGGACTAAACCGGGCCACCACGCTAAAGATACTGTCAAGGAGGGGGAGGCCGCTAAGTTCGGCAATGTTATAGAGCGTTGCATCTGCCGTTCGAATGCACTGATAGATCTGGCCTAGTCTGGCTAACGGTATCCGACCCAGACCCAAAAGCTCACGACTGGTGGTGTAGAGCAAACGCCAGTCACCATCAAGCCGACTGGGGGCGTCAAGCGGACGTGGCGTTGGGTTACGGTCTTCCAGATGCGCGATCGCGATCATAATTGCCTGCTTCTCAGTCTCGGTGGCCAGCAGGCCGCGATCCTTTCCGGCGATCGCTTCCAGCAACGCTAATTTCTGAGTCATTTCAATCGTTCTCCCAAGCATGAACAAATGGCACTGGAAATTTTTTTATTTGTCACGGACAACCCTCATCGTTCGGTGAAAGCAGTATTAGCGCCTACCAGTCATTAGCTATCCGTTGATCCGCGGCCTGCACCTTCATGCTAGTTGAATCAGCCAACTGTCTACCGAGAGACGGCGATCGCGCACTGTTCAATTAGCCTTATGGATGGTTTAACTCCCATCGTGCCTACATCTGGGACTGATGATCGTGACTGATTTGTGTGGAATACTTGAAGAGACAAAAAAATCTTGCAATTTGTATTTATAGTGATACACTCTGGTTGTCTTGTCCCGATAAGGTCTGGATGACGCGCCGATTATGGCTAAGATTTAAGTAGACACCATTAGTATTATCAATCCAAACCTGAGGCGCTATATGACGTACAATCCCTCCCTTCGTGAAGAACCGCGCAGCCAGCGAGCGGCGGTCATCCCGCTGAAGCAGGAGTCCTCTATTCTGGACTGGCTTGAAAGCACAGGTCGCCTCTTGGCCCGCGACAGTCAGGATGTGAATTACCTGGAGGTTGATGGTGAAGAGCTGAACGACCTTATGTCCAGTGAAGACAACAGTTTTGATATTGATGATGACGATGATGATCTGGATTTAGATGACTAAGTCCATGATGTGAGGCAACAGTTTGTGTGAGACGGCAGGTTGGCGAGAAGATTACCCGGTTTTCCGAATATCGACAGTAATCGCTTGTTTGTAGTGTGTGTGGAGTGAAGTGAGAATTTCGTGGACGCTAAGCTATTTTCAACTCAGACATTAAACCTATCAGGAACGCGGCTGTTTGTGCTGCTGGCAGTTGGACTTGGTGCATTTGCTCTGGTGTTAGATGAACTGGCCGGACGATCGCTCACCCAGGTATTTTCTTTAACCTTACCGTTTTGGTTTTGCGCTTTAGCTTCGGCTTGTCTTGGATTTTGGGCAGTACCGCTGCTGCGAGCGCTCAAAGCTGGGCAAATTATTCGTGAAGATGGCCCCAAGTCGCACCTGAAGAAGGCGGGTACACCGACGATGGGCGGCATTTTCTTTTTGCCAGTCGCGCTGCTAGTTGCGCTTGTCTGGTCGGGTTTCTCGCTTCCAGTCGTGGCGGTGTCCGTACTGACGCTGGCCTATGGCGCGATCGGCTGGATTGATGATTGGCAGATCATTCGCGGTCGTTCCAATAAGGGTATTACGCCCCGGATGAAGCTGCTGCTGCAAGTTGGCGCTGGCGCATTATTTTGCCTCTGGTTGGCTTGGACTCAGCCTGAAACGATTACAACAATTGCGCTTCCCTTTGGGCTGATGCTGCCACTAGGTTTGTTATTCTGGGTTGTTGCTATTTTCGTGCTCACGGCCGAGAGCAACGCCACCAACCTGACCGATGGTGTGGATGGGCTGGCTGGCGGTACAGTCGCGATCGCGCTGCTGGGGTTGGGCGCTTTGATTGCGTCTAGTTCGCCAGAGCTAATGCTGTTCTGTGCTGCTCTGAGCGGTAGCTGCCTTGGTTTCTTGCTGCATAACCGCAACCCTGCCCGCGTATTCATGGGTAACACTGGCTCAACAGCGCTGGGTGGGGCACTGGCAGCCGTCGCCCTGATGACCAACAGCTTATTTGCCCTCTTGATTTTGAGCGGTCTGTTTTTAATTGAGACGCTCTCAGTGATGATTCAGGTGGGTTACTACAAGGCCACCAAAGGTGCCGATGGGGTGGGCAAGCGATTCTTTAAGATGTCCCCCTACCACAATCATTTAGAGCTTTCTGGTTGGACAGAGACGCGTATTGTCGCCGCCTTCTACATGATTGCCGGGTTGCTTTCGTTTGTGACCCTTGCGGTCTGCTAGTTAATTAGGCGCAGTTGATCGATTAGATGCCATCGCGAAGTTTAACTCACCATTAGTAACTTTGAACCTGTAGGCAGGCATTTTGTTCCCTACAGGTTCGATTTTTTTGGGCGCATTTCCCCTATGTCTTGGTGGACGGCCGCGCCTATCGCCACAAAAAATTGTAGACAAGGGGAAGTTCGCTCTCGCCCCTACCCAGATCCCCCTGTTCCACTCAGGCTGGCATTGTGGCTTCTGACCCTTACCTCCTGCCTTTTACCTGCGATCGCAGACAAGTTGCTCCAAGGCTGCCTCAGTACAGTAAAATTGTGCTGAAACCGATAGCGAAGAGTCTTTTTGAGACTATTTCGAGTTGGGCGAGATCTGCTATGATATTAGTCCGTCATCTGGAGAGATGGCTGAGTGGTCGAAAGCGGCAGATTGCTAATCTGTTGTAGGAACGGTAACGCCCTACCGAGGGTTCGAATCCCTCTCTCTCCGTTTTAAGCGCATTTTAGAAGCTGCCAGGGTTTACGCTGGTTCAAGTAGTCGCTGCGAACACACAACGTTGATGCTGCAGTTAATTTTTGGTGAAGCGCCTCGTTTTTGGGGCCGTTGAACCGGATTTGCTTGGTTCCGCCGGAATAAGTGGTTGGTCGCTGCAACACGTTGAATGAACCGGAACGCTCTTCAATCCAATCACACCTACCCCTGGCTTGGTGCTCTCTTGGTCATGCTATTGAGTACCGGGTGTGCCCGCCTGCTGCAACCGCAGCAGTTGAAAGATATTGACTTGAAATTTACGGTAGAAAATCAGCTGCCGGGAGTCTACGCTATTGCGGGTAAAACTAACCTGCCAGAAAGGAGTCAGGTCATGGTCGCCGCGATCCGATACCTGGACATAGCGAATCCAACCGCAAAAAACTTTAACCCCAAGCCAACCTATGCCGTGCTGGACTACCAACCGGCTACGGTGAAAGACGGCAAGTGGCAAACGACGCTCAATCTGTGGGAAACGGCAAGTGATGGCCGATTTCAGGAATCCTGGCAGATCGACCAGGCACAGTTAAAGCTCGCCCTCAGTCCTTCAGAGACCGTTGTGTTTCTGGCGACGCTTGCCCCTGTTGATGGTAGTGACCAACTGCAACAGCTCGAAAACCAGCTCGCCAAGCAACGGATTCGGCTGTCCCAGGCGCTGATCCACGGCACAGCAGATGGGCAACGATATGTGCAGATGAGTCAAACGATGGCGATCGCGCTGCCAACGGGCGGCACAACACCACTTACGCCCCGCCCAGAAGATATTAACGGTGGTTGGGGCAATCGCTTTTTGATCCCGCTTGAGCCGCAGAATCCAATCAAGCTAGAAATGCCCAAGGAACGGCGAACCAATGCCCCTGCAACCGCCGATGAGTTTTTGAAATAGCAGCGAGAGTTTTGCGCTGATTTTTGGAACGTTATTGATGCAACAGGCAGCACAAGAGGCCAAACCTTAACCACTGACCACCTGCTCGCGTCGCCCTCAACTGGATGATTCAGTTAAGCTCACTGTCGGCAAATGTCTCTGAACGGTAGCGGTTTTCGCCTGTCCGCCAGTCTTCGTTCTCGCCGCCAATAATGAGGCGATCGAGCACCACGTAGTCTTTGCTGAACTGCCGTAGCGCATTGATCAAAACGTCAATGGCGATCGCGTCACTGGTACCCAGGTCAAACCAGCACCGTCCCCAATGGCTTTCGTATTCCACCTCGCCCATATTGTGCATCAGTGCAGCCAGACTATCTTCAGCTACATTGTCGTCGTACTCCATGTAGCTGACCTCTAACCCAACGTCCTGCACCTGAAGATTTTCGGCATTAAAGCCACCCAGCTTTCCCAAGAAGAACCAGGAGTTCAGCACTTCCTCTACATATTGCTTCTCCATTTCGGAGGGAACCGTGTTGAACTCAATCCAGATCCAGACGTTGAAGGGGTCAAACTCCCGAAATTCTACGTCCATAGCAACCTCCTGCGCTCCCAGTAGATTCATCATGGCACGGACGGTGACTAGTAGACGCGCCCTTTCCAGGCACCCCCTTTGCCACGCCAATGCCGCAGGGCCGAATCGAGCGTCATCAGGGTGTAAAGGCTCGCGATCGCTGGCAACGCGAAGGCTAAAAGCGGTGGACAACTGTAGAGCTGTAAGGTTGGTAAGTACGCGATCGCCATCAACAGCCAGGTAGCAAAGCCAATGAGCGCGATCGCCCAATTGCCTGTGATTAACCCCGCGATCGTACTTAACGGGGGCACCAGATAAATGACAGTCATGCCCACCAATGTCCCCAGCAGCAGCAGCGGTGAATAGTACAACTGAGTGTATGCTGTACGCGCCACCATATCCCAGATCGTTTTGAGAGACGGATAGGGACGCAGGCTATGGGTTTGGCGAGTGAGACCGAGCCAGATTTTGCCAGAGGGGGAATGCGGCATAGGGTGTGGGGTGTGGGGTGAAGAAGTGGCTCCCCCTGCCTCCCCTGCTTTTCCTCCCTCCCTGATTCCCGACTCCCGACTCCCGACTCCCGACTCCCGACTCCCGACTCCCGACCCCCGACTCCCCAACCCTTTCACTGCCTGCGCCAGCGAACAGTCGTCGATCAACGCCTGACGCAAAATTTGCAGTCCGCCGATTTGCGTAAGCGCGTCACGACGAATGAGAATGCATCCCCCTGCTGCCGCTGCCAGCTTACGTTTAGGGTTGTTTGCCCACCGGAATGGGTAGAGCTTTTGAAAGAAAAAGACGAAGGCGGGAATCAATAACGTCTCCCAGAGGCTTTTGCAGCGCAGCAGCACCATCAGCGACACCAGATCCAGATCGTCTGACTGTGCTTTGGCAACCAGGTGCTCTAAGTTTTCGGGCGGATGTTCAATATCGGCGTCAGTCAACCAGAAGAAGTCAGGTTCAGGGTTCAGAGTTTGGGCAAAACGAATGCCCTGCTCCATCGCCCACAGTTTACCCGTCCAGCCGGATGGTAGAGGTTCCGCCGCCACAACATGCAGCCTTGAAGCCTGCCCCAACGCTTGTGCCGTCTGTCGCGCGATGTCAGCCGTACCGTCGGTGCTGTGGTCATCGACCAGCACAATCTGGAGGTTGGAATAAGTCTGCGTCAGGAGCGATCGCAGCGTCACAGGCAGTAGATCGGCTTCGTTACGAGCGGGGATGATGGCGCAAATGGAAGGGAGTGGGGAGTGGGGAATGGGGAGTGGATCTAAGAACTGATCCGATCGCCAAAACTGACCGCGCCCGAACAGTAGCACCAGCCAGATTAGCAGCGACAACCCTGTTATCCCCAACCCAATTTCAACCATTACCAATTGCCAAGACTCTTCAATAAGAGGCAAAATACAACATCTGCCAATTGTAACGATAGGTGTATCGCTACAGGCAAAAACAGGTGTGTTGAGGATGGAAGGCATGCAGACGCAGGAAGGAACAGGGGAAAGCACTCAGGTTACGGTGGCAGGGCTGGATGCGGCGATCGCCCGTAGCCAAAACTATCTGTTATCGCTACAACATCCAAACGGATATTGGTGGGCAGAGCTGGAATCAAACGTCACCATTACGGCAGAAGTCGTCCTGCTGCACAAGATTTGGGGTACAGACAAGACACGTCCGCTGCATAAAGTCGAAACGTATCTGCGATCGCAGCAGCGTGATCACGGTGGTTGGGAGCTGTTTTATGGCGATGGTGGGGAACTGAGCACATCGGTGGAAGCGTACATGGCGATGCGCTTGCTGGGCGTGCCTGCCACCGATCCAGCCCTGCAAAAGGCGCGATCGTTCATCCTGCAACGGGGCGGCATCAGCAAAACGCGGATTTTCACCAAGTTTCACCTGGGACTCATTGGTTGTTACGACTGGAAGGGGCTGCCCTCCATTCCGGCATGGGTGATGCTGTTGCCCGATGCGTTTCCCGTCAACATCTATGAGATGTCAAGCTGGGCGCGTGGCAGTACGGTGCCGCTGCTGATTGTGTTCGATCGCAAGCCTGTTTACGTCACCGAGCCAGCCATCAACCTGGATGAACTCTACACAGAAGGACGCAGTAATGCCTGCTTTGAGCTGCCGCGTCAGGGGGATTGGACGGACATCTTTGTCCATCTCGACAGCGCTTTCAAACTGGCGGAAGAATGGCATCTGGTACCGTTTCGTGAAGAAGGCATTCGCGCCGCCGAAAAGTGGGTGCTGGAACGGCAGGAAGCTACGGGTGACTGGGGAGGCATTATTCCCGCCATGTTGAACTCACTCCTGGCATTACGGGCACTTGGTTATGATGCTGCCGACCCCATCGTTGACCGGGGGCTGAAAGCCGTTGATAATTTTGCGCTGCAAACCGATGACCAGTACTGGGTACAGCCGTGTGTGTCCCCAGTTTGGGATACGGCATTGGTGCTGCGATCGCTGGTTGATTCGGGAATGCCGCCTGACCATCCGGCGCTGGCGCGGGGCGGTGAATGGCTGATCGAAAAGCAAATTCTTGACTATGGTGACTGGGCGGTGAAGAATCGCCAGGGTAAACCGGGAGCCTGGGCGTTTGAGTTTGACAACCGCTTCTATCCCGATGTGGACGATTCAGCCGTTGTTGTAATGGCCTTGCAGGCTGTTCAGTTGCCTGATGAAGACTTGAAGCAAGCCGCGATCGCCCGGGCGGTCGATTGGATTGCCACCATGCAGTGCACGCCTGGCGGTTGGGCAGCCTTTGACCTCAATAACGACCAGGACTGGCTCAACGCGATTCCTTACGGCGATCTCAAAGCCATGATCGATCCCAACACCGCAGACGTGACGGCCCGTGTGCTGGAGATGGTGGGAAAGTTAGAAAGGCTAAAGGCTAAAGGCTTAAGGCTAAATGAAAAGACCGATCTTTCATCCTCGATCCTTGATCCTTCATCGCTCGATCGCGCCCTCGCCTACCTCCGCGCTGAGCAGGAGCCCGAAGGCTGCTGGTTTGGTCGCTGGGGGGTGAACTACATTTATGGCACGAGCGGTGTACTGGCGGCGTTGTCGCTGGTGGCACCCAAGACCCATCAGCGAGAAATTGAACGGGGTGCGAATTGGTTGGCAGGCTGCCAGAATGCGGATGGTGGCTGGGGCGAAACCTGCTTGAGCTACAATGACCCATCACTCAAAGGGCAGGGTGACAGCACGGCATCACAGACGGCCTGGGCGCTGATTGGTCTGCTGGCAGCGGGTGAGGCAACGGGAACGTACAGGATGGACGCGATCGAGCGTGGCGTTCACTACCTCCTGCAAACGCAGCGACCCGATGGCACCTGGAATGAGGACTACTTCACTGGCACAGGGTTCCCGTGCCACTTCTACCTCAAATATCACCTGTATCAGCAGCATTTCCCATTGACTGCTCTGGGCCGGTACCGACTGCATCAGCAAGCAAAATAGGTAGTCGTGCCATCGTTTGCTCAAACAGGGTGGGTGAACAAAGCTTTATTGAATAGCCAGAAGTTCAGTCTGGATAAACAATGAAGCTCTGTTTGCTAGGTTATTAGCCCTCAATAGCCATCGGAGTGAAACGAATAAACGTCACGCCGTTACAACAACGGAATAACTATGGGGCTAATGATCCATCAACCCACCCTGCTGGTTTCTGCGTACTGAGGGATCTATGGACTGAGTGACTTATGGCAAGTGAACAAGACATTCTGGCCATTACAAAGCGCTATCTAAAGGCGATCGAAGCAGGCCAAACAGCAGAAGCGATTGCCACTTACTACGCTGAATCTGTTGAGCAAATAGAGTATCCTAATCGCCTATTGCCCAACGGTGCCAGGCGGAATCTCGATGACTTAAAAGAAGCGTCCTTGAGAGGGAAAAATGTACTTTTAAGCCAGACCTACGACATTCAAAAAGCGTACGTTTCGGGTAATACGGTCATCTTAGAAACAATCTGGACAGCCACGATCGCCGTGCCCATCGGACAGATCCCGGCTGGCGGAGAGATGAAAGCCTACTTTGCTCAGTTTATTGAGTTTGCAGACGGTAAAATCATTCGCCAGCGAACCTATGACTGTTTTGAGCCGTTTTAGGTTGCGTCATCTGAGCAAGTAGGGCGATCGCGCTCTCCCGCTGTTTCAGCGTGCCAGCAATTACTCAGGTTGCTGCTGACGCATGCACCAGTTCACTCGGACTGCGGTAAAGTCATAGAGCAAACATTTCGTTCATTTTTGCCCGTGGATTACGAGACTGCGCGAAGTTTGTTGGTCAATCAAGGGCTTGCAACGGAGCAAAACCCTGATGCGCTACTGATACGCCTGCGGCAGGGACAACCTCCCATCCCTGGTCAGGTAACGTCGATTTTGCTGGCGCTAAAGGTCGTGTTTGAAGCGTTGCGCGATCGTCGCGAGTTTGAACGAGAGCTGGCGAGTTCACTGTATCTGTTGGCCAGCGAAAGCCGACAACAGTTTGAAAACGGTCGTCAGGCAGGCATTGCGTGGCCACCACTGCTGGATGAAGACTTGAGCCGGATTGCGGCGGCAGTCAAGAGCATTTTTGTTGGGACGTGGCAGGGGTAAAGGTAATCAGTAGGGGGCGGAAGCAATCAGAAGCAATCCGCCCAGGTTAACTTCAAATTCCCCCCGCCCCATTTATCAACGACTGTGCAGTTCCGCTTCCAGCTTCGGCAGATCGTCTTTGAGAAAAACAGTGATTTTCCCTGTGTAGGCAAAGCCATTGGTTTGGTGGGCAATTTCGAGCCAGTAGGCGTAGCGATCGCCCTCACGGACTTCGCCTTGCAGCGCTGCTAACAAAGGCGTATCGCGATTGGTCGATTGGTTGAGCGCAGTCTGCGTAGGGTAGGTATACAGTGTTTTGCCCTGGACGTAA
>JAJPKC010000438.1 GCA_021323955.1 Oscillatoriales cyanobacterium Centralia_MAG_596
CGTCGTTGTTGCCCCTAAGCGTGGACTGGTCAGCTTATAAGCTGTATTCATCCGAGGGCGAGTTATTAGACGCACTGCCAGCTCTCAGCTAACTTACGGATCTTTACCTAGTCTTCCGCTACCGTTTGGTTTAGCTTGACTGAAACGCTCGCTCTAGGAGGCATCCTCGCTTGTGGATCGCATTGTGAATGACGGTAGCAACATGAATCGATTGCACTTAACCGCATGGGTTTTGATGGGCAGTATCCTGAGTGCATCGCTTTGTGCTGCACCGATCGCGGCACAAGTGATTCCTGATGCAACGTTGCCTGCGGGAGAGCGATCACAAGTTACTGGTAATCCCACTGTACAAATTGATGGCGGGGCAAGGCGAGGGGGCAACCTGTTCCACAGCTTCAGCCAATTTTCGGTGCCGACTGGCGGCTCTGCCTACTTCAACAACGCCGCCGATGTGCAGAATATCTTCAGTCGCGTCACGGGTGGATCGGTTTCCAATATTGATGGCATCATTCGAGCCAATGGTACAGCCAATCTGTTTCTACTCAATCCCAACGGCATTCTGTTTGGACCAAATGCAGCACTTACCATTGGCGGTTCTTTTGTTGCCACAACTGCCAACAGCATCAACTTTGCCGATAATTTCCAGTACAGCGCCACTAATCCTCAACCTGCACCGCTCTTGACGGTCAGGGTTCCAATTGGTTTACAGATAGGAATCAATCCAGGGCGGATTGCCGTGCAGGGGAATGGCTACAATTTATCTGTTCCGGTGCCTATTTTTTCTCCGATTGTCAGAGGCAGCAGCACCACAGGGTTGCGGGTTCCAGTCGGTCGAACCCTTGCCTTAATTGGCGGAGATGTAGACATTAATGGCGGCACGCTAACGGCAGAGCAAGGACGGATTGAGTTGGGTAGTGTGCGCGATGGGCAGGTGAGCCTCAATGCTACAAACCCTGGTTTGACGTTTGATTATCCAGGAAGCCAACACTTTGGTACGATTCGCCTTTCACAACAGGCGCTAGGAGATGCCAGTGGGGGCGGATTAATTCAGGTACAGGGAAATAGTGTATCGCTCATCGATGGCTCACTGCTGTTGGTTCAGAATCAGGGAAATCAAGCAGGAGGAAACATTAGAGTGAATGCTGCTCAATCTTTAGAATTGAGTGGAATCAGCCCGGATGCTGAGACGTTTCCTGGTGGCTTGACTAGTGAAGCTGTGGGAGTTGGACGTGGAGCAGATGTTATAGTTTCAACTCAGCAGTTGATGGTACGGGGTGGGGCAGGAATTATTGCCCGCTCCTACAGTTCTGCCGAGACAGGCAATGTGACAGTGAATGCCTCTGATTCGGTACAAGTAAGTGAGTCCTCACCCATTAATCCTGGCTTTTTTAGCACCCTCTCTACAACAGTTTTCGGTTCTGGATCGGGGGGAACGCTAACGGTATCAACAAAGCGATTAAAGCTTCTAGACGGAGGAGTCGTAGCATCTGCTACGCTTGGCACTGGTAGGGGTGGAAGGGTGACAGTGAATGCAACTGAAGCAGTGGAAATAGTAGGAAGGACACCTTTTTTCACGGCAAGTTCTGTGGGCTCTACTGCCAATAATGCTGGAAATGCTGGGGCACTGACTATCAACACGGCGAGACTGGTGATTACAAACGGTGGCGCTGTCAGTTCTGCTACTGTAGCAACTGGTAACGCTGGTAGTCTCACCATCAATGCCAGTGAATCTGTTGAGGTCACCGGTACACTGCCTGGTAGGCGTTTTCCGAGTTATGTAGGCTCGTCTGCCCCAATTACATCTGAAGCTGCACAACAAGCTTATAGACTGCCTGACAGACCCCGTGGAAATTCGGGCAGCGTGACTATTAACACTCCCCGGTTAAACATCAGTAATGGGGCACAGGTTACTGTCAGTAATGATGGCACCGGAAGTGCTGGCACATTGCAGGTGAACGCCAATTCGATTTTTCTAGACCGTGGCGGCACGATTACCGCTGCAACTGCATCCGGGGAAGGTGGCAACATTGACCTCAACGTGCGAGATTTTATCTTGCTGCGCAACGGTAGCCCGATTACCGCGTCAGCCCGTGGCGCGGGCAATGGTGGCAACATTCGGATTGATGGAGGCGCGATCGTGGCTGTGCCGAATGAGAACAGCGACATCAGCGCCAATTCTGTTAACGCTCGTGGCGGCAATGTCACCATTAACGCGTCTGGTATCTTTGGTATTCAGTTTCGACCGCAAGACACGCCCTTGAGCGACATCACCGCTACCGGAGCCAATTCTGCCTTCAATGGCACGGTGCAACTCAACATCGAACACTTTGACCCCACTCCTAGCTTAGTCACACTGCCCACAACGGTTGTAGATTCTTCCCGTCTGATTGCTCAAGGGTGTCCTGCTGACAAAGGCAACTCGTTTGTCATCACCGGTCGCGGGGGGTTGCCGCCTAATCCTGAACAACAATTAGATGATGATGCGGCGTGGAGCGATCAGCGACGGCTCTTTGTGAAGCAAACAGGTGATGCGAGGGAAGAGGCAGGCCGGACGCCGGACGCTAGCGGGCAGCAAGCGGCTAGGTCAATCTATCTCCCCATCGTGGAAGCGACTGGCTGGCAAAGCACGCCTGATGGAGTCATCTCCTTAATTGCCACGACTCCTGATCCAGTGGTGCAGAATCGCTTAAATCAGATCGTTGCGTGCCAGGGAAAGCGCTAAACCGCTGCACTAAAGTCGCTAACTTACTGTCGAATTCCCTGCTTTTTGCAACTGGTTCGCTGCTTTTCGCAACCCGAGGAAAGAGGTTAAAAGGCTTGTGGGGAGGGCATTTGAGGCGACCAGTACAGTGAATGAAGGGAGTGCCACGGTAATTGCCAATTTTTGGTAAAAAAATTCTACGCTAAATGGAAGGGAGTGGAGTTAAATAGAGGCGGTTAAGGGACGGAGGGGGAGGGGTTTCGATGCCCGAATGGGCGGGCAAACACGGATTGGGCGATGGGAAACGGGACGAATTGCCCAACTCCCCTTACTCAGCGAATGGGAGCTAGATATTTGCCTGATGCGGCAGGAGCGGCGGACAGTGTATCGGAGTGGGTATCTTCAGTTTGCTAATCTGAGCGACCAAGGCGAGCACCTGGCCGGTTATGCAGGAGCGCAGGTCGTGTTACGGTACAACCCACGTGATATCACGACTGTATTGATATGGGTTGGCGAGTGCGAGCCGCTGGGAAATTAGTGACGAACCAATCGGTACTCACAGAAGTGCGAGATCGAGACAACACCATTAGCCCAATTCGCAAGCAGAAGCGGAAGCAACAAATACCTGCGTCACCGCAATGCAACGAGGATCAACTGCTGTCCTCTCAAAGCTTGCCAGTGTGCGATCCAGTTCAGGCAGAACTTGAATCTGACGTGATCGTGCGATCAACGGCGGAACGGGCGGATTTATCAGAACCTGAGGCGATCGAAGTGCCGACGGTGCGAGTGTGGGACTATGAGGAGTTAAAGCGGAATTATGGCAAGTGGTGGTGAGTTTGATGAGCGTGTGCAACAGGGACTGATCGAACGCCTCCAGAAACGCAGCGTTGTCGAATTAGAGCAAGTGCGACAGTTTCATGAATGGCTCGATGACAAACGAGTCTCGCGGCAATCGGGGCGCGTCGTCGGAGTCCTGACTCGGCACAATTGGAACGCTTGTCACAGTTGGTTGGTATTTCACCCGATCACCTGCGAGAGATGCTACCGCCGCCCGACCTTCATCTGCAAACTCGCTTATGTCCAGCCTGTTATGGGGAAGTGCCCATCCACCGAGTGAGTTGGCAACAGAAAGGCCTAGACTGGTGCGATCGTCATGAGCTTCGCCTCTTATCTAGCTGCTCAGTTTGTCAGACTAGTTTTCGGACGCCTGCCCTATGGGATAACGATCGGTGTGAGACGTGTAAGTTGCCGTTTCGTCAAATGCAAACCGTCAGTCCCTGAAGGCAAGATAATCGCGCGATCCTTAGCGCTGCGCGCAGACTACTCTGGCGATTTTTCTCAGCGGTTAACATCTCCACTAGTTGACGACGGCGAGTGACCGCTTCTTGTAGAGCTTGTTCGTTAGCACTGGCTAAAACAGTAACGGCAGGTTGCATGGCTTGCCCAAAGTGAGCCAACACAGCCGCATCAATTCGATCTGTTTTTGCCAACTTGCCACTGGCTTTGGCAAAATCTCGTGCTTGCCGAGGATTGATAATGGAAATGGCAAAGCCCTGTTCTTGCAGGGCTTGAGCAGCTTCAAGTTCAAGTCCTCCAGTCGCTTCTAAAATCACTTGCTGGATTTTGAGCGCTTGCAGTTGCTGGATTAATTCAATAATTCCGCTGGCTTGATTGTTGACTTGAAACTGCTGAGCGCTGGGTCGAAGATAAACATCCAAGTTTGCTTTGCTGACATCAATACCAACCCATTGCGATTGCTGCTCCATGAAACCCTGACCTCCATCAGATACGATAGGTCGAAGGCTGCGCTCTTCCTTGCTCCATGCGGACTTGAGAAGTCCAGGCGATTTTATGAGTTCTCAGCACTTCGAGGAGTGTGGCGACCCAAGCTTTTCTACGGTTTTGACC
>JAJPKC010000466.1 GCA_021323955.1 Oscillatoriales cyanobacterium Centralia_MAG_596
AAAAATCCCAGCTCTACCCGCGCACTATCAGCGATCTAGCAGAGAATGCCTTTCTCGAACACGATTTAATTCTCTACAATTTCGTGTTGGACTACAGCAAGGCGCAGCGCGAAAATCCTCATTGGATACAGCAGGTACAGGCACGTGGATTGAAGTTTGACAGCATTAAGCCTGTGCAGGTGGACATCGATTTCACCAGGCGACGGTGGCTACGCATCTTGGATCTGGAGTCGGCGATCGAACTCTTCAAAGTGTTCTACTCGCTCTGTCTCACCAGCGATGAATTTGAGCGCGCCGTTCTCTCGCTCGAATTTGATGAAAACTTTGGCTGCTACATCAGCGCTCTCACAGGCGACTACAACTGGAACCATGTGATTACCAATCGGCATCCACTGGCACCCGAAAGCCCGTTTGCAGCAGCCCGTAATCTCCTACTCCACGGCATCATTTCAGAGTATCTGCATCGCTACCTGGAACTGCGGAAAGAAATGGCGCAAGCGGCTAGCGATCGCTGATCGTGCCGTCGGAGTCGATCGCCTTCACTTCAACTGTCTGTTTCACATTCTCCAACTGGTAATTTCGCTCTTTCAGCGCCGCATTCTCTTGCTCCAGCGATGTCTTTAAGTGTTCTAGCTCACGATTGCGCTCTTCCAAAGCCGCGAATTGTTTGTTCGTCCGCATTCGACGGATGCCTCGTCGCGCACTGTCCCATAAGCTGAGTAGCCCGATCAAGGCCGCGCCAACGAGGGCAGACACCACAATAACGAGAGACAGTGAGATGTTGCCGCTTTCAAGGGTGAAGAACCGGACATTCACAGGCTGGGGGTTTTGCACCCCAAAGAGAACCATGATGATGGAAAGCACAATCATCAGGATGAGTACAAAAATGCCCATAGCAGCGCCTTGGTGGGGACAACGTATAGGGTCGATCGTACCACTCTGCGCTAAAGACGTTGGTTAAGCAAACAACTCTGCCACCGGAATGCTGAAGCCTTGCAGAATGGTCTGAGTGCCCACCGTTTCAGCTTCGGTGAAGATCAACGACTTGTCGGCTGTCATGATGATGACGATCGCATTCTCAGGAAACAGCAACCAGATCTCTTGACAGCCCGATCGCAAATACTCCCGCGCCTTACTGAATAATGCTTCTGCCTCATCCTCTGGTGCAGCAACTTCCGCAATAAGCACAAAGCTCTCTGGCAAGATCGCTGGCATCCCATATTGCTCCAGTAGTTCTACCGTCATGTAGGCAACATCAGGGCGGCGAATTTGCTCAACCGTTGCACGAGGTGAAATGAGTACTTTCCCCTTCTGCTGATTCGCCTTTACGAAATTAAGCTACTCGATACTCAGGTTTCCTTGAACCAAACCGTGATGAAGCGTCCCGCCCGTTTTCTCAACCAGCGTCCCGTCCATGTATTCCATCAACGACGGTAGGACGGCATTAACTTGTAATAAGTCAGCCACTGTAGCGCCTTCAATAAAGGAACCGTATTTTGTGATGGCCACACAGCAACTGCCTTCAATGCTCGATGTTCTGCTTCTAGCGTGGCAAAAGAATTGATTCATGTCGACACTACCCACAGTTAACACCTTTCGGGGGGTTTGGGGGAGTTAGGACCCCAAATAGCGGGGGACCGGGGGGAAGTCCCCCGGCAATGCCGGTTATCAGACCCACACTCTATTATGGATGTACAGTCAGTGGAATCGATGACAGTGTTGAGCCATCCCGTTTCAGCCCCAGCCGATCAGATTTCGGATGCCATTACGCGCCTCCGTAGCCTGACCCAAACTAGCATTCAAGCCGGTTGGCGTTACTGCGATGAGGATCTGCCGATCGCCCAGGCAACCCAACCCGAAACCTGGCACAACTGGGCGATCGCTCCCCTCAACGAGAAAGACCACATCGCCTGGGCAAAGGGCGAACACGTCCGTTGGCTTGGGCAGCTCATCACCGTCCCTCATTATTTACAGCAGTTTCCCGACAAATACGCCACGCTTGCAGATTCTCTCAGCCCCCTAAATCCCCCTTTCTCGAATGCCCGACAGGGCTATATTCTGGGGGACTTTGACTCTGGTTCCCCTCAGAATTGGGGGGCTAGGGGGGCAAAAACGGCTACAACAGGCTACCCACTGTCAGGACTAACCCTGCGATTAGCCCTGACCTGGTGGGCGATCGACGCCCAAATCTTTGTCAACGGGGCCTTAGTCCAAGCAGGCGATCTGTTTGACTGCGTGACCCGTATCCTGCTCAGCGAATCTGTAACGCCTGGAGACCAGTTTGCGATCGCTCTCCGCCTCGTCAGCCCCGGACACGACGACGGTGCCCTTGTGCGATCGGTCTGTCACTATGAATCCACCACCGACCTCCCCGAACCCAGCTTCATCGCCGACGAACTCGACGTAATCCGCCTCTACCTCCAAACCTTCGCTCCCGAACACCTCCCCCTCCTCACTCAAGCCGTTTCCCAAATCGACTGGTCAACCCTCCCCTCTCCCCCTGCTTCCCCCACATCCTCTGCTTCCTCCGCTCTCTCACCCTCCCCACTCCCCACTCCCCACTCCCCACTCCCCTTTCTTCAAACCCTCGCCAAATTACGCGATCGCCTCCTCCCCCTCTCCCCCCTCCTCAAACAGCGTCGCATTCGATTACTGGGACACGCTCACCTCGACATGGCGTGGCTCTGGACAGTCGCCGAAACCTGGAACGCCGCTGAGCGCACCTTCGAGTCTGCCCTGAACCTGCAAAAAGACTTTCCCGAACTCATCTTCTGCCATTCCACCCCTGCGCTGTATGAGTGGATTGAGCAAAATCGTCCTGCCTTGTTCGAGCGGATTCGAGCGGCGATCGCAGACGGCTGGTGGGAACCCGTGGGCGGACTGTGGGTCGAGCCAGAACTCAACCTCATCAGCGGCGAGTCGATCGTCCGTCACATCCTCTACGGTCAGCGCTACTTTCAGGAAAAATTTGGCAGCATCAACCGCATCGCGTGGCTACCCGACAGTTTTGGCTTCACCTGGCAGCTACCGCAGATCCTCAAGCAAGGCGGCATCGATTACTTCGTTACCCAAAAACTGCGCTGGAACGATACCACCAAATTCCCCTACGAAGTCTTTAACTGGCAGGCTCCCGATCGCACCGAGATCTTCAGCCTCATGTCCGCACCGATCGGCGAAGGCATCGACCCCATTAAAATGGCAACCTACGCCTGCGACTGGGAAACCAAAACAGGCATCCCCGATGTCCTCTGGCTCCCCGGAGTTGGCGATCATGGCGGTGGTCCCACCCGCGATATGCTCGAAATTGCTCGCCGCTGGCAGCGATCGCCCTTCTTCCCTCAGCTAGAATTCTCCACTGCTCTCGACTACTTGCAAGACCTCGAAGCAAGTTATCCACACAATGCAGCCACAGACTTAACGGGTGAAGCTCTACGATCGATCGCCCAAGCTCAAACAGTCGTGAACGAGTCCCCAACACTCACTGACGAGTCTTTGATACTCTCTAAAGAGTCTTCGATACTCAATCACGAACCTCCAACACTCACTGACGAGCCTCCAACACTCACTGACGAATCTTTAATACTCAATCACGAACCTCCAACACTTACTGACGAGTCTTCAACACTCTCTAACGAGTCTTTGATACTCGCGAATGAGTCTTTATCACTCGCTGACGGCTCTTTTATACTCTCCAATGAACCTTCGATACTCTCTAATGAGTCTCCAACACTCAACGGCGAAGCTCGGAACTTGAATGCTCAAGCTCCCCACTCCCCACTCCCCACTCCCCACTCCATCCCCTACTGGAACTCCGACCTCTACCTCGAATTCCATCGCGGTTGCTACACCACTCATGCTGATCAGAAATGGTGGAATCGACGGTGTGAACAGTGGCTTTATTTAGCAGAGTTGTATGCGTCTCTAGCAACAATCACGGCTAATACTTCCTATCCAAAAGCAGATCTAGAAACCGCTTGGAAGAAGATTCTGTTCAACCAGTTTCACGATATTCTGCCTGGCTCATCAATTGCGGAAGTATTCAAAGACGCTAATAACGCTTGGGGACAAACTATGCAAATTAGTAGGGCTATTTTGGAACGATCGCTCGATGCGATCGCACAGCAAATCACCCTCCCACCACCACCCCACCCAGAAGCACAAGCCATCATAGTCTTTAATCCACTAAATTGGGAGCGCTCTGCGATCGTTGACACAAGCCTTGATTTAGAACATGTAGCGGTTGAAACACTTGCTAAGCTTCCAGAAAATGAGCGAGGTCACTTTCACGAATGGCAGATGTGTGATGTTGATGGTCGAGACGTTGAATCCCCCTTTTGCTGTTTCATTGACACTCCTAACCCCCACTATGGTTTAGGGCTGACCTTTTTAGCTGAACATGTGCCTGCACTGGGCTATCGTTGCTTCTGGGCATACCCTCGGCTTGAGCAACCGATTAGAAAACCAGATGAAGAAAAGCCTGTTTTAGAAAATGATTTTCTGCGCGTTGTTATTGATCAAGTAACAGGTGAACTAGCCAGCATTTTCGACAAAGTAAATCAGCGCGAAGTCCTTAGCGCTCCAGGCAATCAACTACAGGCGTTTAGAGATGAAGGACAGTATTGGGACGCCTGGAATATTGATCCAAACTATGAAGAGAACCCTTTGCCACCTGCTGAAGTGCTGGAAGTGTATTGTCGGAGAGGCAGTTCGAGGCATAACAATTCGCTTACAGATAGCGTTATCGCTAAGCGTAAAATTGGTCAATCTGTTTTTACCCAAGTCTATGTTCTTGACAGAGACTCTCCCATTTTGAAGATTCAAACTCTTGTCAGGGATTGGCAAGAGCGTCATACTCTGGTCAAAGCTGCTTTCCCGTTAAACTTAGACGCCAATTACGTTAGCTGCGAAATTCCTTGTGGGGTGATTCAGCGAACAACGAAGCCGGAGAGCGATTGGGAAAAAGCTCAATGGGAAGTCCCCGCCATGCACTGGGCCGATCTCAGCGACGGCAACTATGGCGTAAGCCTACTCAACGACTGCAAATACGGCTACGACGCAAAACCCAATCAACTGCGCCTCACCCTACTGCGTGGCTCCGAATGGCCCGATCCAGAGGCAGATAAACGACCTCATGTGTTCGCCTATGCCCTCTATCCCCACGCAGGCGACTGGAAAGCCGCTCAAACCGTCAAGCATGGCTACGAGCTAAATATGCCGCTCATCGCACAGGTCATTCCTCCTAGCGGAGACGATCGCCCGAAAACCCTACCACCCACAGCCTCCCTTCTCGACCTGGGAGCCGAAAATCTCGTGCTGATGGCATTCAAGCAGTCAGAAAACTCGCAGGATGAGTGGGTCCTGCGTTGCTATGAGTGCCACGGTGAGGAAGCACAGCTCAACCTCCAGAGCGATCTGGGTTTGGAGTTGGGGCAACGGGTTGATTTGCTGGAGCAAGCGATCGACCCACAAACGACTAAGGGGCAAACTGTTACAGTTCACCCCTGGGAAATCGCCAGCTTTAAAGTAAAGCGGTAATCTGCCGTCCGTAAGGACGTTACATGTAGCGTCCTTACTAATCTTCGTGGTCTTCAAACGGGTCATCCAACGCCTTCGACGGGGGGCCAAACGCAGTGTAGATGGCGTATCCTGTGATTCCCACGAGAGCAACGCAGATCGAAATATTAAGAGCTATTGCGGGTTCCATATGGGCGATAAATTATGAGTGCGTTGCTTTATAATGTAACGAACAATAACATGTTCTGTCGAGATAAATATAGGTGGCTCATGGCACAGCGGACTCGGTTAGGAGACGTTCTCAAACCCCTTAACTCTGAATACGGTAAAGTCGTTCCCGGCTGGGGCACCACACCGTTGATGGGTGTCTTTATGCTGCTATTTCTCGTTTTCTTGGTCATTATTCTGCAAATCTACAACTCGTCGCTTCTGTTGAACGATGTCGATGTCGATTGGAGAAGCCTCGGTGGCTAGATTGGTCTAGTCTCATGGCACGAATTATGATTCGACCTTCCCGGTTTAACCGGGTTTTTTTATGGCGTCTCATCACGGAAGACTCTGGACGATAGACTAAGAATTAACTAAGTTAAAAGACTGTGGACTGAAACTGTAGACAGTCAGGAAAACGACACCTTGAACAACGGGTTGGTTGTGGCGTTGAGGGTCGATCGCTTGACTATCGACATTGACCACCTGACGTTCTCAAGTCTACAGTCCAAAGTCCAGCAAAGCGGTTGCAGGAGGCAAAACGGTGAATATTTTTGGAATTGGGTTGCCAGAAATGGCAGTGATCATGGTTTTGGCACTGCTTGTGTTTGGCCCCAAAAAACTACCCGAAATTGGTCGCAGTTTGGGCAAAGCGATCAAAGGATTTCAGGACGCATCAAAAGAGTTTGAAGCCGAGTTCAAGCGCGAAGCAGAGCAGATTGAGCAGATCGTAAAAGCGCCGATGGAAGCGACGTTAGAGCCACCTTCGCAACCCACTTTGTCACCCGCCGCTGAGACACCTTCGTCCGAATCAAGCGATGTCACCGCTATGGCTGAACCGGAGGCGAAGGAAGTCGCCGTGTCCAGCGAGACTGTTAGCTAGCGTTGGTTGAACCTGAACTGATGACAGAGGCAACGCCTGCAACCCCACAGCCTGTAATACCTCAACTGATCGTGGGTCTGGGCAATCCGGGGACAAAGTACGATCGCACCCGTCACAATATTGGGTTTGATGCCATTGATGCACTGGCGAAGGTCTGGCAGATCAGCCTTTCCGAAAACCGTAAGTTTCAGGGAATGTTTGGCGAAGGTATGGGGCCAGGGCGCACGAAAGTGCGACTGCTGAAACCGTTGACCTACATGAATAACTCTGGGCAAGCAATTCGAGCCGTGACAGACTGGTACAAGTTGCCCCCGGAATCCGTGCTGGTCATCTACGACGAGATGGATTTGCCCATTGGCAAACTGCGCCTGCGACTGTCCGGTTCAGCCGGAGGGCACAACGGCATGAAATCAGCGATCGCGCACCTCGGCACCCAGACATTTCCTCGGCTCCGCATCGGCATCGGTAGCGCCAAGACCGCTGAGGCATCGGGTGGTGCTGTTTCGCATGTCCTGGGACGATTCTCGGGACGCGAAGCGGAAGTGATGGCAGAAATGCTGCATCTGGTTGTAGGTGCCGTAGAACTCAGCCTTAAACAAGGGGTGGAGAAAGCCATGAGTCTTTATAACAATCGCTCAGTGCCATTATCCAATGACTGAATTGGGCAGTTTTGACACCCCACGTTGACCCTCAAAAACTCGACCCCAAAACAATTCCAGCATGCCCGCGCTGCTGGGGATGCCTTATCCCGGTTGGGGACGTTGGGCAAGATACCAGCCAATATCAAATCTAGCGTCAGACGGAAGCCATACACCTTGTAGCTGCGTATCCTGCAAAAGAGCTCTTACTGCTCTCAGTTGCGGTTTGATGACATTCAACATTCAACGCGACAACCCGCGAAAACCACCAGACCATTCATCGAAAATGTGCCGCAGTGGATTGCGCTGCAAGAGCAAAAATGAGGTAATGCAATAAGATGCGATCGCGCCTGTCATAATGCACTTTCTACCGGACAAATATCACCGTGGGTTCTCGCCGTCTACCTGAAACTACTGCGCACGTCCGTATTCTTCGTCATTCCTGGCAGCAGGGCAAGATTGAAGGTGAAGTGAGGGCAAATCAGTTTGAGTGGCAATTTCAGTGGTTCTTCCAGCGCGGTGAACTGTCCGTCGAACCGTCGCTGGGCCGTGCCTTAATTAAAGAGCCGCTGGGCCGCTTTTTAGAACAGCGAGATTACCAACTAGAGCCTGGATCAGATTACTCGTTTACGATCCGTGCTGACGTTTGACCACCAAGTACACGTCACCATAAAAGGGGTTTGGAGGACGTCCATGCCTCAGGCTTATGCTGGGAGATTTCCCCATTCATGCTTTCTGATATGCCCGTAGGACTTTATGACCAATGACGTTTGATTTCCACCCCTATTTATGATGAATCGTACCAGGCAAGCCGGGGATCGCTTCAATCCTCGCTTCAACGGTGGGGACTATCCGAGTTTACCGGAGAGCGGTAGGCTATAAAAGCAATACCGATAGAGTAGTCCTGAGATAGATGTAAATATCTTGACGAATACGGCATAGGTATAAGACTGTCCGCAGTGTGTTCCGTTCAGGAGCGATCGCCACTATGTTTGGCATTACGCCCAGATTAATTCGTTGCAAGCAACGCTGGTTTCGGTATTCATTGGCAAGAACTTACCAGGCGTTAAGTTCGGCATCGGTGGACGATCTGTGGCACAAGGTAGTTGATCTGACCGATGTTTCGTGGCACCCGATCATTGCCAGCACGAATGTTCCGAATGGGCTGGTAGCTAAACCAGGACTGATTTATCAGGCCGTGACGCGGATGATCCCCATTCCGGTTCAGATTTTTGTGGAGCGGGTGCGCCCCGGAGAACTGCTGAGCGTTCGGATTCTGGTTCTGCCAGGGTTAGAAGAACAGGTCACCTATCAGGTGAAATCGACGGTCTGCGGAGCCTGTGTGTCCTATTCGGTGACATTACGCGGCCTGCTATCCCCACTTTTTTGGTCATTTCTGCGTCCATACGCAGCACGAGTCGCGTCCGATTTAGTCCAGGCCGTGGAGCAAAAAGCACTGCAGGCCGTTCCTGGCAAACTCAAGCAATCAAAGCAGAGTTATCTCTATTAGGTATTAAATCCTACTCAGGCTTATGAGTGCGATCGCTTAACGGTAAGATCGTCACAGACGCCGATCGTCGTTTCACACTGGAGCAGGGTTGACTATGCCCAATCGCCTCGATACTCATTCTGTCCTTGAAGTGCTTAGACCTGTTCAAGACCCTGAACTCAACAAAAGTTTGGTGGATTTGAATATGATTCGTAATGTGGCGATCGCCGATGGCAATGTCAGCTTTACGCTTGTCTTGACAACGCCAGCCTGTCCCTTGCGCCAATTTATCGTGGACGAATGTGAACGGGCCGTCAAGACGCTGCCCGATGTCAAAACGGTGAATGTTGATGTAACAGCCGACACGCCACAGCAAAAATCACTGCCCGATCGGA
>JAJPKC010000235.1 GCA_021323955.1 Oscillatoriales cyanobacterium Centralia_MAG_596
ACGAACGAAAAAGATGTTCTCCAGTCGTATGATCTCAACGCTAACTGCTATGTCACAAAACCCTTTGATGTTCGGCAGTTTATGCAAGTGGTACAACTCATCGGTGAGTTTTGGTTGGCCGCAGTCCGGTTGCCGCCAGAGTAAACAATCTGGCTTCAGAGTGAATCATAAGCGGGCGATCGCGCGCCGAATGACAGCAGATTTACGGATGCGGCTTATCGTCTGTAAAGGCATGGTAGAGCCAGGTGTCTGCAATAATACCCACGGCGTGGGTAATTTGCTTAAGCACGTAATTTAGCTCACGTCAAAATAGCCTGACTGAAGCTAAAACCGCGCCATACGCAGCCAGTCGAAGCAGACACTCTTTCTAATCATCAGCACCTGTGGCGACCAGTTTTGATACTTTGTTTGGGGCCTTATGGTACTCAGAGAAAATCTGCTCTTGATTGACGATCGTTAGATTAAAAGCAGTTCCCTTTTGCCATTGCACCAAGATGTCCAAGCCCCTTGTAAACCAACTGTATGGACGCAACGATAACCTATGTCCTTTTGGTAGAAGATAGCCCTTCTGACGCAGACTTACTGCGCCAGCTTTTTCGGCGTTCTGGCCAAAATCACTGGGGACTGACGCATGTTGAGCGACTGAGTGATGCGATCGCCGCATGCACTGAAACCGCCTTCGATGTTGTGCTGCTGGATCTACGCCTACCAGACTCGGAGGGTCTAGATACGCTGGCTGAGTTTCGTACCAGCGTGTCTGACCTGCCCATTGTGGTGCTCACCATGATGGATGATGAAGCTTTAGCGCTCCAGGTGATGGCGAGCGGCGCGCAAGATTATCTGGTGAAAGGGCAGATTACATGGTCATTGCTGGTGCGATCGATGCGCTATGCGATCGAGCGCGGTCGGATTCTCAAACGACTTAAAAACAGCGAGCAAAGTATTCTCAAAGCATTAGAGCAAGAGCAAGAACTGAATCTACTGAAGTCGAGCTTCATATCAATGGCATCGCACGAGTTTCGCACACCGATGACGATGATCCGCACCTCGGTAGAACTGCTCCAAAACTTCAACAGCGAGTTGACTGAAGATAAGCGACACCAGTATTTTGATCGCATTAAGACGGCAATTAAACAGATCACACACCTGCTGGATGAGATCTTACTTTTGGGCAGTACCGAAGCGGGACTACGCTACAAGCCAGAAGCCGTTGACCTGGAAGCATTTTGTACTGAATTGACGGCGGACTTGCAGTTTAGCAATAGCGATAGCCATAAAATCTGCTTTGTGCGAGAAGGGGATTGTACCGAGGCCTTGATGGATGCGGCTCTACTGCGGCACATTTTTACCAACCTCCTCGCGAATGCTTTGAAATACTCACCGCAAGGGGGCGAAGTGCAATTTCGGCTGCGCTGCCACTCAGGTATCGCCATCTTTGAAGTCCACGATCGCGGGATTGGCATTCCCCAAAAAGATCAAAGTCGCCTGTTCGAAACGTTCTACCGTTGCAGCAATGTCGGTAAAATCCAGGGGACAGGGCTAGGGCTGGCGATCGTCAAAAAATGTATTGACCTGCATCATGGTCAAATTCAAGTCCACAGTGAAGCCGACACGGGCACAACCTTTACCGTCACCTTGCCGCTGCACCCAGAGACATCTCGCGCTGGCACACCCTTAAGTACTGAATGTTAGAACTTTAAGCCAACCCCTGCCTGCAGTGACGCGGCTGTATTGCCACCCTTCCGGTAAGCATCAAACGCAATGACAGCATTGCCAAACACGACAAACTGACTGTTGGGCAAGACGTAGTCAATCCCTGGCTGAATCGCAAACGCCGTTTTGTTGCCGAGGGGGGTCGTGCGATCGTCATCCAGGGGAATAACGGCACCCGCACCAATATAGGCATCGGCATGCCAATTAATGGGGATGTCGTAAGATACAGCGGGTACAAGCGTGGTGCGTTTCCCAATCAGCGCTTGGGCACGGATCGAAATCGGTAGTTTGAGAAACTTGTAGCGAGCCGCAATCACTGCCGATGTCCGCGTTGGTTCGCCACCCTCATTGCCACTGGTCAGCCCAACGGCTACTCCAGCACCCACGTAGCTACCATAGGCTGCCTGTGCACTGGCGGATGACGGAGTGCATAATGTCATGCCAACAGCAAGTGCCACACCGCCTAACGCGGCCAAACCGCTATACCCAAATTGTGCTATTTGCTTGTTGGAAACGACATGCTTGAGATGGCTCATGTTTTATACTCCTTAACACCCAACCAGCAAGGGCTTAATCCAATGATTCAATTTAGCCTAACTCTGCAAGTTTGAATCACTTATTTAGCTAATTTCGACGCATTAATTCTGTCGTTAGCCTTTTTTTACAGCAATTGAATTGGGATGCTTTGCCTCTACGCCCAGGCTGTAACCGATAGCCAACGGTAGCTGTTTACCAATATTGAATGGCGAAGCGCATTTACTACGGATAGCTAACAGCCACATGTTTGAGCAGCAATTAGGATTACTGTCTTACTAAAAAAGTGGCAACCGCCAATAGTACCTAACGATTAGCTGCCGGGTTAACCGTTAGTAAATGCAGCTCAATTGCTAGACTGAAGTTCTAGTTAACGCTAGAGCATTGGCAATCAATGCTGACGATCGCCCTTCACCCGATCGCCCTTCACCTACAGGTGATCGATTACCTGGGTATCGGGTGCTGGTCAGTGAAAATAACGGCTCCATTGAAGACGGATGTTCTTTTTACGTTGTCTGTATGTCAGATGCCCTTTCCCTCCACGATCGCTACCTGCAGCTGATTGACCAAATCGTGCAGATGACCCTGAAAGGTAATATTCGTTCGAAGGAGCAGGTCTACCAGATGCTCGTCGAACGGGTTAGCGCTGGGACGGGCGAACTGTTTGAACGCTGTCTCCAGGGCGAGGTCGATCGCGTCCAAGCGTGGGTCGATACAGCCACGGATGAGTTTAAGCAAGCAAAGGCAACGCGCAGTCGTCGGGCCTTGCAAACAATTCAGGGCGAGTGGGAGCGATGGCAACAGCAAAACCAGGCCACGGAAGCGATCGCCCTTGTTGCCCGCAAAATAACCGCGGCAGATTCCGCGCAGCGACTCGCTGAATTTCTCCAGGCGATCGATCCAAATCGGTCTCAGTGCCTCAACACCAGCCAGCTCAAGCAACTGGCAACCTTGCTGCAGCAGCAGGGCGATACCCTTGATGACAGCGACGGGCAGCAAGCGTTGCATCATCTGGCCGCAGGCATTCATCAAGGGCTTGCCTCCTGGGAGCGGCTGCAAGGCCATCTCGTGAGCTGGATCTATGACCAGGGGCAGGGCCAAATCGGGTTCACTGGCTCACCCGGAGGGCAAAACAATCCGTGGACCGTGTGGGCGCAGCAGCTAACCAGTCCCTTGCCGATCCAACTGTTTCGTGCGCTGTCGCTCAACGAGCCAATTAGTGAATTTGCAGCGGCACTGCCGGCACTGGAGGTGAGTGCCTGGGTCGAGCTGGTCTTGATTTTGCAGTACCTTCAGCAAGGACTGGTTGCCTGGTTCGATCGCCTGGTCTACGATGCCAAAGTTGGGGCCAAACTATCGATCTCCACTTTTCTGGCATTCTCGATCATCTGGTCACAGCTAGCACGTGGCTTTGCCCAGGCAACGGCGCTCAACTCACGGCATCGGAGTCAATTTTCAGACGGGGCTTCTCAGCTAACGCTCCAGATCTTGCGGCTGTTCTCCCAACGCCCTTACTTTCCGCTTTATGGCGGCGTCTATGCGTCCTTTCCAGGCAGCCAACTGCGTAGCATCGTGAACTACCTGGACGAACCGTTGAAACGGGTAGAAGGCACCCAGGAAAAGGCACGGATTCTAACCTTAATCGGCTCGTCAGAACGGGCGCAAGGCCAACTGGAGCGGGCCAAAGAGCTGCATGAAATTGCCAGAGAAATCGCCGCAGAAGCGGGCGATCGCGCCTGCGAAATTGCCAATTTCAACCATCTCAGCCGTACCTGCGTCGCCCAAAAAAATTATGCCGAAGCCATCAACTATAGTCAGCGTGCGCTGATTCTCAGTCGTCAAACGGGCGATCGCTTAGGTGAAGCAAACGCGCTCGTCAACCTGGGCTACAGCGAAGTGTTCCAGGCACAGCGGATGGAGCAATCCGAGCCAGAGTCCTATGAACTGGCGGTGAACTACTTGGAGCAGGGATTGAATCTGGCTGAGCAATTGGGCGATCGTCAAAGTCAGGCACTGGCACTCAATAGTTTAGGGATCGCTCAGGTAGTGCTGGAGCAACCGCAAGCGGCGATCGAGTATTTGACCAACGGACTGAAATCCGCTCAGGTGGCTGGAGACTTATATCTGCAAGGGTTGAATCTGGCGTACCTGGCTGAAGCCTACTATCGGCTTCAGAATGCAAATAGAGCGATTTTGACCGGCTGTTTGGGGATGTACTTTCTCGACACCATCGCTTCGCGTGATTGGCGTCAGCCCGCCGGACTGCTGACCATTTTGCAGGGCCAGCTTGGGGAATCGTTTGACACCACGCTGACACAACTGCGCCCCGAACTCATTGCCGCGATCGGGGTCGATGGCTATGACCATTTGCCGACCTTGATTGAGCGCTATCGCAACCCTGAGTAGAGAGCAGGGAGCAAGAAATGGTTTGAGCATCGTGCGGCTGTGCTGAGGGTTTTATGCACGACGCTTACCGTTGGTGATCGCTGCTTACCGTTGGTGATCGCTAGAGTGGTTAAGCGCTGGCCCCTTGCCGCCTTGTCTTCTCCGCCCATCAGGTGCCACTCCAGAAACAGGTACATTTGTCCCCTGGTTTCTGCCGTCGCTTGTAATACTAAATGTATCCATGTGTTTCAGGTGTCGGCGGAGGTGAATCAAATGAAACGATTTCGAGGCTGGTTAGCGGTGCCGACGGCGCTGGTGATCGGCGCAGTAAGCGCCACTGCTGCCCTCAGCCAGACGGTAGCCATAACGCCAAACTCCCAGACCATTCAACTCAACGGTACGTCTGGCGGCGGCAAGAAGGATCCCAGTTGCGCTGGATATATTGCACCAAGTCCCAACCATGTGGTTCAAGTGACCGAAGATGCTAACCTGCAGTTCACGCTACAGTCATCTGGGCAGCCAGCTTTGCTGATTCGGAGTGCCTCTGGTCAGAACTTTTGCGTCCCGGCAGACAGCTATTCCAATGGTAAAGTGACCATTCCTGGGCGCTGGAGCAAGGGCACGTATGCAGTATTTGTAGGCGATCGCGCCAATGGGCAACACCCTTACACACTGTCCATCTCACACAACTAGCTCATTATTTAAGCCATACTTGTGGCACCATAAACACCAGCAGGAGCGGTCTGAACTACTCTTCTGCTGGTGTTTACGATTAGAACGCTTAAACCACGCCGTATAACGAAGGCACCATTGCAGCGATGGCTGGGTGCAAGGGGTGCGATGACACCAAAAACCCGCTTTGCAACCGTTAACGACTGAAAGCATAACGACAGTGGTTAACGCACGCGTTCGGTTTAATCGTTAATTGATTGCGCGGGTACTTCTACAGCACTCACATCGATCGTGCCCGGTGGCGTGAGACGGTTGAAGCGTCCGTTCTCCACTTTGAGCGGCTCACCACAGTTGGGGCAGCTAAATTCTGTTTGATTTAAGCTCACAAACTCGTAGTGACAGACAGGGCAGTCTGCCTGGATCAAGTTACGTTTGAGCCACCACCGAAAGCCAAAAAACGCAATGACTGGGGTAATGAGAATCAGTCCAACCAGAATAAAGAATGATTTTACCAGCCACCCCAAGCCGATCGCCCCCAGCAGCCAGATCACAGCGAAGGGCAAGATCAAGCGGCTCACCTCGGCAAAACCGATCTGCAGATTTTTAAAACGATCCTGGTTCACGGCAGTCTCCTGCTCAATGTCATCTTGAATACTTACATCCTAATGAGAAATGGGACAACTGCCTAATTAGCGATCGCCGTCACGCCTGGAGAGATACCCCTACTGTTGATGGGTCACAGAGAACGCTGGTCGTATGGTAGTGTCAACGCACATCGACCCATGATTCAGACGCAAGCATATTTACGGCGAGACAGGCGGTCATCCAAAAAAATACCTGCCAGATCCTCCCGTCGCCTAAGCTACCACGTGAGAACCTGACAGGTGAAATTAAAGCGTGTTGTATGGTCTAGAACAGACCCAGCGTTAGAGACTTGTCGATTGGGAAGGTCGCGCCAACACCCAACCAGAGGGTAACCAGCGTGCCAAACAAGAACACGGCCATCGCTACAGGACGACGGAACGGGTTTTGAAACTTGTTGACGCTCTCGATAAACGGCACCACAATCAGACCCAGAGGTACCGCCGCCATGAGCACAACACCCAGGAGCTTGTTGGGGACGCTCCGAAGAATCTGGAATACAGGATAGAGATACCACTCCGGCAAGATTTCCAGGGGAGTGGCGAAAGGATCAGCCGGTTCTCCAACCATCGCTGGGTCGAGAACAGCCAAACCAACGTTAAGGGCGATCGTGCCCAAAATAACCACTGGAAAAATGTAGAGCAGATCGTTAGGCCAGGCGGGCTCACCGTAGTAGTTGTGACCCATTCCCTTGGCAAGCTTGGCACGCAACTGAGGATCAGTCAGATCCGGTTTTTTAACCGTTGCCATATTAAAGTCGCTCTCCTTATGTTCTGAAGTCGGCAGAGGGGATGGAAGCAGTCAAGATGGGAGTGTCACCATGATACAGGGGCAAACCCAACCAGTGGGTCATTAAACCCTTACAAGGGACCAGAAATACCTTGCTTGCGGATCATCAGGAAGTGGAGCAGCATGAAGACCGCAATCAACCAGGGCAATACAAACGTATGAGCACTGTAGTAGCGAGTCAAAGTTGCTTGGCCCACGCTGGAGCCACCACGCAGCAGGTCAGAGACGAGCACGCCCACGACGGGAATCGCTTCTGGCACACCCGAAACAATTTTGACAGCCCAGTAACCAATCTGATCCCAGGGCAGAGAATAACCCGTCACACCAAAGGACACAGTGATGACGGCGAGGACGACGCCTGTAACCCAGGTCAATTCGCGGGGCTTTTTGAAGCCACCCGTCAAATAGACACGGAAGACGTGAAGGATCATCATCAGCACCATCATGCTGGCAGACCAGCGATGGATCGATCGAATCAGCCAACCGAAGCTAACCTCGTTCATGATGTATTGAACGGATTCAAACGCCTCTGCAACAGTTGGTCTGTAGTAAAAGGTCATGGCAAATCCAGTTGCAAACTGGATTAAGAAGCATACGAGAGTAATACCGCCCAGACAGTAAAAAATGTTTACGTGAGGAGGGACATACTTGCTGGAGATGTCATCGGCGAGTGCCTGAATCTCTAGCCGTTCCTCGAACCACTGGTATGCTTTCGAGTCGGTCACCTGCTTAGTGAACATGAAGCAAGAATTCCTAAAAAGATGTATTGCTGTTCATAAAGAATGTAACACAGACGTAGGCTGCTTTTCACACGACCACCGAATCGTTCTGGATTGCCAACAGCTTGCCGCGTCAGGGTCTCTTTGACTGGCAAATTGGCCTATCGATGGTTTGTAGGCTTAAGATCAAGTAAACTTTTATAAAGCGACAACGGCGCAGACTGAAGGGCTATTGGTGAGCAGAAAGTGGCCACCGGTTTGCAGCGGACGTTAAAATTAAGCACTATGAGTAAACAAATTACCTGGACGGGACGGCTAATAGTAGTACTGTTGGCGGCTTTGATGTTCTTGGGTTGGGCCGCACCACAGGCCAATGCGCTGACGGAGGAACAGAAGCTACTGGCAGAAGTCTGGCGTCTCGTCGATCGCGCTTATGTAGACGACACGTTTAACCATCAGAACTGGTGGCTGGCGCGCCAAAAAGCGTTAAAGCAACCCCTCGGCGATCGCGAACAGACCTACGCCGCGATCCAGCAAATGTTGGCCAGTCTGGATGATCCGTTCACCCGATTGCTGAAGCCGGTTCAATACCGCAGCCTGCAGACCAACACCTCCGGCGAATTAACTGGGGTGGGACTGCAGATTGCATCTGATACCGAAACCGGTAAGTTGCGTGTGATTGCGCCTGTGGCAGGCTCTCCCGCTGACCGAGCGGGCATCCGACCGGCTGATACGATTGTCAAGATTGACGGCACCCCGACAGAAACGCTTTCTCTGGATGACGCGGCAGCACGAATGCGAGGGCCGATCGGGAGTCGCGTCAGTCTAACCATCCAGCGCGAAGGGGAGTCGTTGACCGATGTAGAGGTCGTGCGCGATCGCATTGAGCTAAACCCGGTTTATGCCGATCTGCGATCGGTGCCTGAGTCTACTACCGGCAGTAAACCAGCCAAAGTTGGCTACGTCCGGCTGACTCAGTTCAATGCCAACGCCACGGTGGAACTTGCCCACGCGATCGACCGCCTGGAAAAGCAAGGTGCCGAGGCGTACATCTTGGATTTACGGAATAATCCGGGCGGCCTGCTCCAGGCTGGGATTGAAATCGCTCGGCTCTGGCTAGACAAAGGGACGATCGTCTACACGGTCAACCGTCAGGGCATTCAGGGCAGTTTTGAAGCTACTGGTCAGGCACTAACGCACGATCCATTGGTCGTTTTAGTCAACCAGGGCACAGCCAGCGCGAGCGAAATCTTGGCAGGCGCACTGAAAGACAACGGACGCGCCACGATTTTAGGGGAGAAAACCTTTGGCAAAGGGTTGATCCAGTCGCTGTTTGATCTGTCCGATGGTTCAGGCTTGGCGGTGACGGTGGCGAAGTATGAAACGCCTGGTCATATCGATATAAATAAGCTTGGCATCCAGCCGGATGTGGCAGTACCGCTTGACCCCATTACCACAACCCAGGTTGGGACAGCCGCCGATCGCCAGTACCAGACGGCAGTAGACCTGCTCACCACCCGCTCAATGGTTGCTGGGGCTGCCTGATGTCGCCGTTCCCTTCCACCGAGCGCACCTATCATGACCCCCTGCATGGCGCGATTACGCTGGATGGCCGTGACCCTACCGAAGCCCTGCTGATTCATTTGATTGATACGCCCGCGTTTCAACGACTGCGGCGCGTGCGGCAGTTGGGGCCGGCCAGCATGACATTTCACGGGGCCGAGAGTTCACGGTTTACGCACTCAATTGGTGTTTTAGCGATCGCGCGGCGGGCGTTTGACCGCATTGCCAGAACCTATCCGCCGCTTCAGCCCTATCGAGCCGTTGTCCTCTGCGCGGCTCTGCTGCACGACATTGGACATGGGCCCTTTAGCCACACTGGCGAAGATATCTTTGGGAGCCATCACGAACACTGGACAGGACGAATTTTATCCGAATCGGCTCCTCTGCGTGATGCTCTGGATGCGGCTGATCCAGATTTGATTGAGCAAATCCGTCAGGTCTACCTCAAAAAGCATCCAATTCCGTTGATCTGGCAGTTGGTTTCAAGCCAGCTCGATTGCGATCGACTGGACTATCTCATGCGCGATAGCTATTTCACGGGCGCATCCTACGGCAAGATTGATCTAGACCGCATTCTGATGGCCATGCGCTACGACCCAGTCACGCAGCAGCTTGTGGTCGCACACAAAGGGATGACAGCGGTTGAACACTACCTGATCGTGCGTTACTTTATGTACGCTCAGGTCTATAACCATCCCAAAAACATTGCAGCCTGCTGGGTGCTACAGCAAGCCTTTGCACGAGCCCGTGAGTGTTTGCAGCAAGGCCGCTTAGACGCTGATCCGGTTGTTGCCGCATGGCTTTCAGGGTGCTGTGATCATTTGCCCCTGGAGCAGTACCTAGCGGCTGATGACGGTGTGTTTACGTATCATTTACAGCGCTGGCAGCAGAGCCAGGACAGCATTCTGGCGGATCTGTGTCGGCGCTTTATCGATCGCGATTTGCCCAAAACTTTAGATGTTACCCATCTTGTACCGGCGGAGCGGGATGCGCTGTTGCAGAAAGTGCGTCACGGGATTGGCAATCCCGCTGCTGCTTACTACGCTGGCCTGCAAGTATCATTAAGCCGCGGTTATACGCTATATCAGCGGGGAATTAAGTGCCAGACACTAACGGGGTTACAAGAGCTAAGTGAGCTATCGCCGCTAGTCAGGACGTTGACCAACCCCTACGAACGGGCATGGCTCATTTATCCTCGCTCGATCGCACCCTCATACTTAACCGTGCAATAGAAAACCGTTCAACAGAGAGTTCAGCCAATTGCCGGATTTCTTTTGCTTCACCAAGCTCTTAATGTATTTGACGGTGCAGGCGTTACGTCCTGGCAATACTGGCAATACAGGACTGGCAATATAGGATAGTAGGCAATCCCTCGACATCACCTGGTAATAGAGCCGCTAAGATAGCACTCCCTTGGGTCTTCAGTGTTTTGAGCCGACGCTAATCGCCATCTTCTTCCGGTATTGACCTTGTTTTTTGAATATGCAGGTTCCGCTAGCCCATGCGATGCAGCCATCTCCGCTCACCCTTGCGCCTGAAACAAGCGTTTTAGAAGCGATTCAGCGCATGAGCCAGAGCGAAATGGGTTGCGTACTGGTTGTAGAACGGCATCAGCTGATTGGCATTTTTACAGAACGGGATTTACTGCACGCGATCGCGGCCAACATTGACCTTCAATCAATCCCCATCGCCGCGTTAATGACGCGATCGCTCATCACGCTGAGCGCAACTGACGATGTCGTCACGGCCCAAAAGCTCTTGCGTCAACACCAGATTCATCACCTGCCGGTCATCGATTCCCAGAATCAAGTGTTGGGCTTGGTCACAGAGCGCAGCCTGCTCCAGGTGTTTGACTCGGTCGATATGGAGCGCAAGCAAGCAGAAATCACGCTCCAAGCCTCCAATCAACGACTGATCAGCACCTTTGAAAGCATCCCTGCCGGTTTTCAAGCGCTGGATCAGGCATGGCGGTTTACTTATGTGAATCAACGGGCAGAGACGTTACTCCAGCGATCGCGACAAGACCTTTTAGGGCAGAACGTTTGGGATCTGTTTCCAGAAATCGTTGGCACAGCGTTTGAGCAAGAGTTCTACAAGGCGGTATCGCAGCGGGTCGCTGTCAACTTTGAAGCGTTCTATCCGGCGCTCAACGTTTGGTTTGAAGTCCACGCGCATCCCATAGCGGATGGGTTGTTTATCTATTATCAGGATGTTACAGAGCGGCGGCGCTTTTACGATCAACTCCAGCACCAGGCGCAACGGGAGCAGGCTTTGAATCGGGTCATTCAGGTAATTCGCAATTCGCTCGACCTGAACACCGTCTTTGCCACCGCGACCGCTGAAATTGCCCAGTTGCTTCGCGCTGATCGGGTGGACATCTTGCAGCACCAGGCTGCCCGTGCGGTCTGGCAATCCATGTCTGACTATTATCAGGATCCAGACATGGAGAGCATTTTAGGCATGGAGTTTGCAGACGATCCGAATGAGCCGATCGCCCAACTCAAACGCCTACAGGTCGTGCAGATTCCCAACATTGCTGAGCATCCTGACCGCTCAGTGAGCCAGTATGCCCAACTGCTGCCAGGTACGTGGTTGGTTGTACCCATTCACTTTGATGGTCAACTCTGGGGGTGTTTGGCCTCCATCCGCAACCATCAATGGCGCTGGCAGGATGCAGAAGTCGAGCTGGCAACGGCTGTGGTGGATCAACTGGCGATCGCCATCCAGCAATCCCAACTGTATCAACGCGTCTGGCAACTGAATGAAACCCTGGAAAGCCAGGTACAGGAACGGACTGCACAACTCCGCAAGGCGCTCGACTATGAAGCGCTACTCAAGCGGATTACCGATCGCGTCCGCGACAGCCTGGATGAGCAGCATATTCTGCAAACAACGGTGCAAGAGCTGGCGGTAGAACTGGATGTCATCTGTTGCGATACCGCTCTGTACAACACTGAGCAAACCATCACGACCATCTGCTACGAAGCGATTCGTTCAGACGATTTCACGGCGGCAAAAGGGACGAGCGTGCCGATCGAGCAGGTGGCCGATATCAATCAACAAGTGCTGAAGGGACAGTGGATGCAGTTTTGTACACTGCGTGACCCAATCGATTCCGTGCGGCGCATTAGCTATAAATACGCCGTACTGAGTTGTCCGCTGATTGACAACCAGGGAGCCTTAGGCGAGATGTGGCTGTTTCGGCCATGCAGCGAGTGGTTTACGGAGTTAGAAATTCGGCTGGTGCAGCAGGTCGCCAACCAGTGCGCGATCGCCGTGCGGCAGTCGCGCCTGTATCAAGCAGCGCAGGCCCAGGTGAACGAGCTTGAACAGTTGAACTATCTGAAAGATGATTTCCTCAGTTCGGTGTCCCATGAGCTGAGAACGCCGATGTCCAATATCAAAATGGCGACGCAAATGCTGGAGATTATTCTCAAACAGGCGGGCGTTTTCATGCAGGAGCCAGACCGTGTATCACGATATTTCAAGGTCTTACAAGATGAATGCCAGCGTGAAATCAATCTCATCAATGACCTGCTGGACTTGTCGCGGGTAGAGTCCGGCTCTGATCCATTGACGATAACGACCCAGGCGTTGCATCACTGGCTGCCCAAGATTGTTGAAGCGTTTGTCGATCGCATCCATAACCAGCAGCAACGGCTGGTGCTACACGTACCGGATGACTTGTCCCCGCTCACGACGGATTTCTCCTATCTGGAGCGCGCCATCACGGAACTCGTGCAAAATGCGTGCAAGTACACGCCACCGGGCGAGACAATTCGAGTGTTTGCTAATGCGACGGCGGCGGGTTTACAGATCCACGTCAGCAATACAGGCGTTGAAATTGCCGCTGGCGAGCTGGAGCGCATTTTCGACAAGTTCTACCGCATTCCCAATAGCGACCCCTGGAAGCATGGTGGCACAGGGTTGGGATTGGCGCTGGTAAAACGACTGCTCGATCGCCTGGGTGCAGAAATTACTGTGGAAAGTGTGAACCATCAAACGACGTTCACGATTCAATGCAACACCGCACACTGACTCTCCGTATTGGACGCAGCCTGGGGCTGGACTTCAATAACTGTAGCGGCCTCCAAACCATGGCACCATTGCCGTCATCGTCGCCCATTGCGTCAGCGGCTCCAACCGGCATTATTTCTGGATCGCCAGCCGGTAGCAAGGTCAACTGCCGTCGTCAGGCACAGTAAAAAGCGACAGATTCCCTCCGGATCAAGCACGACATCTTAAAGATGATTTCCGGCAAGTGCAGTTAGGATGGGCATATTTCCCACGATTACGGGAACCATACGGCCCCAAATGCTATGGTCAATGCTTCAAACGCTGAGTCCGCTTCCGATCGCACCAATTCTCGTCTCACGAGTGACGCTGATCGAGAACAGCGGTTAACCCCCAACGCGATCGGCAACCACTCACCCTCGTCTACGTCAGAACCGCGCTGGGCGTCTCCCCCAGAACCCATCAACCAGATTCTAGACGCGCCTAGCGCACCGGGCGTATCGATCGCGCCAGACAACCAGTGGCTGGTGGAGTTGGAGCAACCGTCTCTCCCGCCGATCGCCGAGCTGGCAGACCCCGAAATCGGGCTGGCTGGACTCCGTCTTAATCCCCACACCAACGCCCCTTCTCGGCATCATACCTATCGCGGACTGCGGTTCAAAGCGCTGCAAGCGACCACTAGCACGCCTGTCCCCTTACCCGATGGGGCGCGGATCAGCTACATCCGCTGGTCTCCGACGGGACAGAAGCTTGCCTTTACGCTCACGCAATCGAACGGGTTAGCGCTCTGGGTGCTGGATCTTGCAAATGGCAAACCCTACCAGCTAACGGATCCGATTTTGAATGCAACCTACGGTACGCCGTATCGGTGGGATGCTGACGAGTCCTTACTGTGCAAGGTGATCGTGGGCGATCGCGGCGACCCACCGCCACGGTCAACGGTGCCCCTCGGCCCCCTCATTCAGGAAAATCTGGGGCGCAAAACAGCCAGCCGCACCTATACGAACCTGCTACAAACGCCGCACGATGAGCAGCTATTTGAGTATTACCTGACGTCTACCCTGGAGCGAGTCACCCTGGATGGGCAACGATCGCGACTGGTCAATCCGTGCCTCATCTCCAGTGCGATCGCATCCCCCGACGGCAACTACATTCTGCTGACAACGCTGCATCGTCCGTTCTCCTACAAACTGCCAAGCTCATACTTCCCCCTGCAAATTCAAGTGCTGAACCGGCTGGGGCAGCCTGTGTACGAATTAGCTGATTTGCCCCTGGCCGACAACCTCTCGACCAAATTTGATGCTGTCGTTGTCGGGCCAAGGCGAGTTTGCTGGCGCAACGATCGCCCCGCTACCCTCTACTGGGTCGAAGCGCTGGACGGTGGCGACCCAGAGCAACCTGCACCCGAACGGGACGCCCTATTTGAACTGGATGCCCCATTCACGACTGCCCCCCGGCAGCTCTGGCGATCGCAGTACCGCTTTCGACGGGTGCGCTGGGGACGGGCAGATACGGCACTGGTTTGGGAACGATGGTACGACAACCGCCAACTGCGGCTCTGGCAAATTAACCCCGCTCAGCCAGAGGTTTCGCCGCGGCTCCTGGTTGAGCGCAGCTACGAAGACCACTACAGTGATCCAGGGATGCCGCTATCAGTCCGGGGGCCGTTTCAGCGCGATGTCCTCCGGTTTACCCCCGACGGTAACGGCCTTTATTTCACTGGACGCGGCGCGTCACCGGATGGGGTCTATCCATTTCTCGATCGCCTGGATCTCACGACAGCGAAGACGGAGCGGCTCTGGCAGTGCCAGCCGCCCTATCTAGAATCGGTGGTTGAACTGCTCGATGATGAGGCCCAACAGCTCTTGACCATGCGCCAGTCACAAACAGCACCGCCCAATTTTTTCCGCCATCGGCGATCGGACAACAATGTGATCCCGTTGACGGACTATGCCGACCCGGCCCCTCAGTTTGCTGGGATTCACAAAGAGATTGTGCGCTACCAGCGAGCCGATGGCGTACAGCTTTCAGCCAAACTGTATCTCCCCGCAGACTACCAGCCCGACCGCGATGGGCCACTGCCAACCCTTTTCTGGGTTTATCCAGAAGAGTTCAAAGACCGTGATTTAGCAGGCCAGGTTACCACGGCTGCACATGCATTCAGCCGTCCGCGCGGGACATCTGCCCTCTTTCTGCTGACCCAGGGGTATGCCATTCTGGATGGCCCCAGTTTGCCCATCATTGGCGAGGGCGATGCCGAACCGAACGATACCTATGTCGAACAGCTCCTGGCCGGCATTCAGGCCGCGATCGAGTATGTCGTCGATCGCGGAGTAGCCGATCGCGACCGACTGGCCATTGGCGGCCACTCCTACGGTGCGTTTACAACGGCAAACGTTCTGGCCCATAGCAATGCATTTCGCGCTGGTATTGCCCGCAGCGGTGCGTACAATCGCACACTGACCCCCTTTGGTTTTCAAGGCGAGCAGCGCCACTTTTGGGAAGCCGCCGACACCTATATGCGCATGTCGCCATTCACGCATGTCAGCAAAATCACCGCCCCGCTACTGCTGATTCATGGGGTCAACGACAGTAACGCGGGCACGTATCCGTTACAGACCGAACGATTTTACGAAGCGCTGAAGGGGCTGGGCGCAACGGTACGCCAGGTCATGCTGCCGCTGGAAGACCACGGCTATTACTCCCGTGAAGCGGTTGGACATGTGTTGTGGGAGATGGTGCAATGGTGCGATCGCTACGTTAAAGGAGTTGGTGCTTAGCGGACAGATAGGGTAGGATTGTATGTCTGTGGGTTTTTAAAACTTGGAATGATTGTGGCGAAGGAACGATTATGGCGAAGCGTGTGCAGTTAGTGCTCAGTCAAGATGTGAGCAAGTTAGGCAAAGCGGGCGATTTGGTCGAAGTGGCTCCAGGTTACGCGCGCAACTATTTGATTCCGCAGGGATTTGGCGCTCGCACCACGCCGGGGCTATTGCGGCAGGTCGAACGGCGCAAAGAGCTTGAGCGGCAGCGCTTGCTGGCCGAAAAGCAGGAGGCCGAAACGCGCAAACAGGCACTCGAAACGGTCGGACGCTACACGATCGCCAAGCAGGCTGGGGAAAAGGATGCCATTTTTGGTACGGTGACGCATCAGGATGTGGCCGATGCGATCCTGGAAGCAACCAAGCAAGAAGTCGATCGCCGGGGCATTACGCTGCCTGAGATCCATAAGCTTGGCTCCTACAAAGCCGACATTAAACTCCACCCCGATGTGACCGCAACGGTTGAGATCCAGGTGGTCGCCAGCTAAGGACGCTGACGGTTAGACAACTCGGCACGGTTGAGCGATCCCTCTATCCTTCGACCAAGGTGGTACAATAGAACTACTTTGGTCGAATAACTGTATTTAAAAGCTGCACTCACACAGGCGCTGGCTCTATCGATAGCGTTACAAAGTTTAAAGAAGCCATAAGTGGCGCTAAATCTAGTAGGAGCAGAGGCGAACTTACCTGTATATTGGGGTGAGTCGAACCGCAGGGTGCGGATCGATCTTTCTATCGTACCGTTGCCGTCTCCTAACCTATGGTCCAGGAACTCAATTTCCAAGCCTTCAGCGATCGCCTGCCGCCCCAAAACGTGGATGCAGAAGAGTCCATTTTGGGCGGCATTCTGCTAGACCCGGAGGCCATTAATCGCGTTGCCGATTTGTTAGCCCCTGATGCCTTCTACTTGAGTGCTCACCGGGAAATTTATCGTGCTGCGCTGGTGTTGCAAGGTCAGGGTAGCCCAACTGATCTCATGAGCGTGACCTCCTGGCTAATCGATCGCGGGTTGCTGGAAAAGGTCGGCGGCCAAAGCAAACTGGCGCAGCTTGTCGATCGGACGGTCAGCGCCGTCAACATCGACCAGTACGCTCAACTGGTGATGGACAAGTACATGCGCCGCAAGCTGATCAAGGCAGGCAACGAAATCGCCCAGCTTGGGCATGACACCACCAGCGACCTAGAAAACGTCCTGGATCAGTCCGAGCAGAAGTTGTTTGGCGTGACGCAAGACCGTCCCCAGCAGGGACTGATGGCCGCATCTGATATTTTGACGCACACGTTTTCAGATATCGAGAGCCGATCGCTGGGCATGGTGCTGCCCGGTCTGTCCTGTGGCTTTTACGACCTGGACGCCATGACGCAGGGGTTTCAACGTTCCGATCTGGTGATTGTGGCGGGGCGGCCATCCATGGGTAAAACGTCCTTCACCATGAACATTGCTCGCAACATTGCGGCGTTTCACAAGCTGCCGGTGGCGATCTTTAGCCTGGAAATGTCGAAGGAACAGCTTGTCCAACGGCTGTTAGCCAGTGAAGTCCGGATCGAGAGTGGACGGCTCCGCGCCGGACGTGTGAGCCAGAATGAATGGGAACCGTTGGGGCACGCAATCAGCACCCTGTCGCAACTCCCCATGTTTATCGACGATACGCCTAACATCAGCATTACCGAGATGCGATCGAAGGCAAGACGGCTGCAGGCAGAGCAGGGCGGGGCTTTGGGCTTGATCCTGCTGGACTATTTGCAATTGATGGAAGGCGGCGGTGATAACCGTGTCCAGGAGCTATCGCGCATCACACGGGCACTCAAAGGGCTGGCGCGCGAACTGAGTGTGCCGGTCATCGCCCTCTCGCAGTTGAGCCGTAGCGTGGAGTCCCGCACCAACAAGCGCCCGATGATGTCTGACCTGCGTGAATCAGGCGCGATCGAGCAAGACGCTGACCTGATCATGATGCTGTATCGCGATGAATACTACACTCCTGATACGCCCGATCGCGGCATCGCGGAGGTCATCATCGCCAAACATCGAAATGGGCCGACGGGTACTGTCAAGCTGTTGTTTGAATCGCAATTTACGCAATTCCGCAATCTGGCTGCGCCTAATCGGCTGTAATGTGGCGGCGTTAGAACTCAGTGCCAGAAATACCGACCCTCCAGGCAAAACGCGCTGCGTTTGCGCTCTAAATTAATCTGGGTCAGCGAATGATTCACATTTTTTAGCGTCTTATGTCTAGCGTTGTACAGAATTTTTCAGGTACGCTCACTTATCCTGGAGAAAACACTTGAGACAGCAAAGGTTCGCCAGCGACCGCTTTGCTCCAACTGGTTTTACGAAACAATGCCGCGGTGATCACGGGTTTCCAGCATTGTGCGGTCTTGTCCTATTCCTGATGGGTTGTGGCAGCCTCTACGCTTTCAAGCAATGGACTTGATCGGACGGCCTTGAGGTTCGATGCTGCTGCTTGACCAAAAGGCGGCCAACACCTAACCGCTGAGCTTGGTAATTTGAACGTTCGTGATCACGCACGTACTATCGCGCCAATTTGGAGAGACCAATGGAACTGGTAGTCGATACAGCTTGCTACTGTTGTGATTCACCTATGTCTACTCCCTTAAAAGGGTTGCAAATACTGATTGTCGATGACGATCCAGATACGCTCGTTCTTTTCGATATGGCGCTTGCGCAAGCCGGTGCGACCGTACTGATGGCTGATTCTGTGGGTATCGCCTTACAAATGCTCGATCAACACCCACCAAACGTAGTAATTAGCGACATCCAGATGCCACACGCCAGTGGACACACGTTGATCCAGATCATCCGATCGCGCGCAACCGATGGGCAGCCGCAACTCCCCGCGATCGCGGTGACTGCCCATGCCAGGGACAGTGATCGCCTTGAGGCCATTGCCGCCGGGTTCGATCGCTTCCTCACAAAGCCCGTTGATCCAGATATGTTAGTCAATGCCGTCGTCGAGCTGCTTTGTAGTCATGGCCTCATGACCGGGGACGCGGGGCAACGGTGACTTCATAAGCCCTGACGCACCCCGCTGGCCCTTTTCATTCCTGTCTACCCGGCCTTTAAGCGGCGACTTTCTCCATGTCAGGCTGATACTGACCCAGAGACGCCGCGCTGTTCAGCTTGGCCCGATGGTAAAGTTCTTTCTGCGCGGCAGCGACCGTGGCATCCTGCCCGCGCCAGGTTTGCATGGCCGCCTGCTGGAGGGCCCGACCGTAAGAGAAAGTGAGCGCCCACGGCAACTCGTCCTTAAACAACCGATTCATCGCATTCAGGTGCGCCGTAGCTAACTCATCGCTCTGTCCGCCCGAGAGAAAAGCACAGCCGGGAACCGCAGCGGGCACCCGTTCACGCAGACATTTCACCGTCCATTGCGCCACCTCTTCGATACTCGCCTGCTGGGGGCAATCGATACCAGAAATGACCATACTGGGCTTGAGCACCATTTGATCTGGTTCCACACCCTGAACGTAAAGTGCATCAAACACCGCTTTGAGCACGTCGTGATGGACAGCGTAGCTGCGCTCTAGCGTATGATTGCCATCCATCAGTACTTCTGGCTCGACGATCGGAGTGAGGCCACCTTCCTGACAAAGCGCCGCATAGCGGGCCAGGGCATGGGCATTGGTATCAATACAGCGATGAGAAGGTATACCGTCACCAATGGTAATCACAGCACGCCATTTGGCAAACCGCGCGCCCATTTTGTAGTACTCGGCAATGCGATCGCGTAAACCATCGAGTCCCTCGGTCACCAGTTCACCAGGTGCTTTAGCTAACGGTTTCGCCCCAGCATCCAGCTTGATACCGGGAATAATTCCGGCATCCTGGAGGACTTTTGTGAATGGTCTGCCGTCTCTGGTTGACTGCCGAATGGTTTCATCAAACAGGATGACACCACTAAAAAATTCGCCAATTCCAGGTGTGGTGAACAGCATTTCGCGGTACGCCTGCCGCATTTCGGCAGTGGTGGGAATCCCCAGCTTCTGAAACCGTTTGTTCGCCGTGCTATAGCTCTCATCGGCGGCCAAGATCCCCTTACCGGGAGCAACCATCGCTTTAGCGGTAGCGGCTAACTCTTGTTCGTACATACCTTAGATGTCTCCTTAGGGGCTGGTTAACAAGCGATCGCGGTTATCTACTCTTTTGTAGCGTACTGCGATCGTCAAAGTTTGTGCCCCGCCTGTCATCCCCCTAGAGGATCAAAAATCGTTACCAGTCCCACGTTCATTCACACCGGGTGCGCCAGCTTCCAGCTCACCATGACCAGCAGCGCATACACCCCAAACCGCAGGACACGCTGCGGCGCAATTTTGCAGAGCTTTGCACCCAACAGGACGCCCGGTACGGAACCCAGCCAGATCGGTAGCACAATGCTCCAATCCACCGTGCCCAGGCTCAGGTGCCCCAGCGACGTGAAACCCAGTAAAATGGCTGCCTGAGCAATATCAGTCCCAACCAACTTTTGGGTATCGAGCTGAAAGAAGGCAATCAGCACCAGGGCAAACATCGAGCCAGACGAAACGCTGGTCAACCCTACAATGCAGCCCAACAGCGCTCCAATACTGACGGTCAAGGCCCGCCCGGATCGCGTGCTTAAGTCAAACTTGGGCAGAGACGGCAGCTTCACATTGGGGGCCACGGTTGGCAGCAGCAACTGCACCAGCGCGATCGCCGTTACCAGCAGAATGGCAAACCCAATCAACCGCAACAGCACCGCGTCCAGATTGTATTCTCCCGTTCGCCGGATGAGATGCAAGATGCCAACGCCCACGAGTGCACCGGGCACGCTGCCAAAGGCCAACCACTTCACCACGCGCGGCTCAAGGGTTCGTTGTCGCCAGTGCTTAACGCCACCCACCACTTTCATGAGTGTGGCAGCCATCACATCGGAACTGACCGCAATCGCGGGTGGCACTTGAAATACCAGGATCAGCATGGGTGTGATCAACGATGCGCCCCCCACACCGGTCAACCCCACAACAATCCCCACCAAAAAACTCAGGGATGATAACAATACATAGTTCATATAGCTGTCATGGCGGTGGTAGGTAGGCAAAACACGCGATCGAACGAGTGGCCAGACCATTGGACTTGCAGCAATGCTCGATCGAGTCAGCCACAGTCTGGTCAAGGTGAGTATGGGGTGTGACGAGCTTTAGTGATGCTCAGCCAGACGGTGGGTGAATGTGGTGGATGAATGAACTGATCCGGCCAGAGGGGACAACGCTGTATTAAGCATCCTGAAGCACAAACGCCTTTGCTTTCTTCGGCTTCACATAAACACGCTGGTCGGGCTGTAGATTGAGTCGATCAAACTCATCGCGCGTGATGTACACAGTAAATTCTTGTCCATCGTCCAGCAACAGTTCGGCCTGAATCTCCCAGCCCAGATGCACCAGGCGTCGAACCGTAGCCGGAGCCGATGCGCCTTCCGCCGTGAGGCTGATGATGACATCGTGAGGACGCAAAAAGATTTCTGGCTGTGTCGCGTCAAACCCGTTGTTTTGGAAAATGCGCGCATGGCTGGGCAACACATTCACGGGGCCGATAAACCCCATCACAAACGGTGTTGCCGGATGATCGTAAATCTCAGCCGGACTCCCAATTTGCTCAACCTTCCCCTGATTCATCACGACCAGTTCATCCGATACTTCCATCGCTTCTTCCTGGTCATGCGTGACAAAGACCGTGGTGACATTCACCTGGTCGTGCAGGTTACGAAGCCAGCTACGCAAATCTTTTCTGACCTTGGCATCCAGCGCACCAAACGGTTCATCGAGCAGCAAAACGTTGGGTTCGACCGCCAGCGATCGCGCCAGTGCGACCCGCTGCCGCTGGCCACCCGAAAGCTGCGATGGGTAGCGATCGCCCAGTCCTTGCAGCTGCACCAGATCCAGCAGTTCATTCACCCGTGCTTTGATGCGATTCTTATTCCACTTGGCAATTTCCAGGCCAAAGGCGATGTTTTGTCGAATCGTCAGGTGCTTGAATAGGGCATAGTGTTGAAAGACAAACCCAACCTGGCGTTCCTGAACGCTCGCATGAGTTGTATCCTGTCCAGAGATCACAATCCGACCGCTATCGGGTTTCTCTAACCCAGCGATTAATCGGAGGAGCGTTGATTTTCCTGAACCAGATGGCCCGAGCAAGGCAACCAGGGAGCCGGTTTTGATCGCCACACTAACCTGATCAACGGCCTTGAAACTGCCAAACTGCTTCGATACATTTTCAACGGTGATCCCCACGGTGTGAACTCCTAATCACTAAGAATCGAATCCCGGACAAAACAAATACAGCAAAAAGCACGGATTTTTGATTGGGATACCGTAGTTCTACCACAATTTGACGTGGGTTAGTGATCAATCATCCAATTTCTCCCTCAAAGGTTGAACGATCGAGGAGGCAGACGAAGGTGATTGATGTAATTGCCTATGAAGGGGTCAGGCTTTGAGACGATTCTGATGGCAGTGAATCGGAGCTGTCTGTTAGAGACGATGGCGGCGTATGACCATTGGTGGGCAGAGTGTCATCGGCGGGTGGCAGGTTGAGATCGGTCAAGACATCCTGAATAAAGCCCGCGATCGGTACGGCTGTCAGCAACCCCGATAATCCGGCAATCTTGGTGCCGACCACCAGCGAAATGACGACCCAGATGGGTTTGAGTCCCGTGAAGCCGCCCAGGACACGAGGCGCGATCGCCTGATCCACCAACTGATCGACGACAGCGGCAACGGCTAACGTTCGCACACCCAGTCCGACATCATGGGTCGCGACAGCCAGACTGATGATGACAAAACTGAGCACATCGCCAAACGGAATGAGGGTCATCACGCCGACTAAAAGACCCAACAGCAAGCTGTAGGGAACGTTAAGCAGAAAAAAGGCCAGCGTGAGCGCACTCCCCATGATCAGGCCCATTGCCGCCTGACCAATAAAGTAGCGGTGGAAGTTGCCTTCTAGCTGCTGGCAAACCTGCTCACGATACTTGAGTGGCACCCACCGAAAGACGCTGTCCCACACCCGCCGACCATCCAGCAACAGGTAAAGTGTCAGTACCAGCCCAAGCACCGCTTCAGACAGGCTGCCGATCGCGTCCAGCGTGAGCGATACCGTCTGGTCAGTGATTGCTTGAACCTCGCTTGGAAGGCGATCGGACAGTTGGGCAACCACACGGCTGATGTTCACCGGCAGTCGATGGCTCACGGCCCAGGCTTCGAGCAACTGCAGCTTCTGGCTGACCGCATTCACCCAGTCTGGCAAGAGCGTCACCACCTCAGTCAACTGCGTCACAACCGTCGGTAAGAGCGTCACGCCCAGCGCAATCAAAATCAGCAGGCTCACTACCAGCACGATCAGCACAGCGTACCCGCGATCGAGCCCACGGCCATACAAAAACTGCACCGGATAGTTCAGCACGTACGCAAAGACCGCCGCCAGGATGAAAATCGTAACCAGGGGTTCAAAGTACTGGACAAGCTGGAGTAATACCCAGGCATTGAGCACAATGAGCGGCAGAGCAAGCCGTGGCTTGAGCCATTGATACCATTCATTAGACAGAGCAGGCATGGGGCAAAGAGGGCAGCGAGGAGGATAGGGTGAGAGGCCACAATGAAGCGTAACCTGTTCTCTTCTTTACCCTACACCCTACACCCCATCCCCTACACCCCCATTCGCCAACGCGTCAGGTGTCCCGGCTTTCCGATCGCGGATCCAGGCCATCGCGAAGACCATCGCCTAAGAGATTGAAGGCAAGCACCGTCAGCGTAATGAAGAGGCCCGGAAACAGCGTCGTCCAGGGGGATGACAGCGAGTACCCGCCCTTAAACGCATCAGATAACATCGTGCCCAGTTCGGGGGTCGGTGGTTGCGCCCCCAATCCCAGAAAGCCCAGTCCAGCCGCTTCCAGGGTGGCCGTTCCAATCGCGAGCGTTGCCTGCACCACAACAGGCGCAATGCTGGCAGGCAGGATGTGTCTCATGAGAATACGATCGGTCGTTGCGCCCAGTGCCCGTACCGCTTCGATAAATTCTTGCTCGCGTAGCGACAGCACCATCGCCCGCGCCAGTCGCGTAAAGATAGGCACCTGGACGATACCCACCGCGATCATCACGTTTTGGATATTGGGCTGGGTCACAGATACCAGCGCGATCGCCAGCAGAATCGACGGAAACGCCAGCAGGATGTCTGTCAGCCAGCCAACCGCCAGTTCAACGATCCCCCGCAAGTAACCTGCTACCAGACCCAAAACGAGTCCGATCGCGACTCCCAGCGCCACCGAGACGAGGCTGATCTGCAACGATGTCCGGACACCGTACCAGACCAGGATCAACACATCGCGTCCCAGCGCATCGGTACCAAACCAGTGATGGCTGGATGGGGGTAACAGCCGCGCCAGGTAATCGCGATCGGTCGTTGGATCGTAGGGGTGGAGCAAGGGCGCTAAGATCGCCAGCAGCACGAGCGCGATCGTCAGCGCCAGCCCTGTCCGGCCCGCGGTCGATTGCCAAAATCGTTGAAATGCACGTTGCTGTAGAGTCATGGATGGGTAAGAGGCGTGAGAAATCAGCAGTCAGGCGTAACGAGTCAGGCGTAACGAGTCAGGAGCCAGAAGGCAAGAATGGGTAGTAGATTGGCCGAGATGTAGATTAGCCGAGATGTAGATTGGCCGACATTGAAAGCGTTTGCAGCCGCTGATTGCTGTTGCCATACAGGGTGTAGCAGCGGTGAGTCAAAACGCTTATCCAGCCTACGATTACAGCCGTTGGCCACTTCAGCGTTCTGACCAACACGCTATCGTCTCTGCCCCTGTTGCCCCTTCACCGGAACCGAATTCTGGGATCAAAAACCGCGTAGGACAGATCCACCAGCAGGTTAATGAGGACAAACGCGATCGCAACGGTCAGCACGCCACCCTGCACGACAGGATAATCGCGGGCCAAAATCCCCTCGTAGATCCAGGAGCCCATCCCCGACCAGGAAAAGATGGTTTCAGTCAGAATGGCCCCCGTCAATAAGGTGCCAAACTGCAATCCTGCGATCGTGCTGATAGGCAGCAGTGCATTCTTAAACGCATGCCGTGCAATCACCCAGCGTTCCGGGACACCTTTGGCGCGGGCCGTCCGGATGTAGTCCTGCGAAAGAATTTCCAGCATGGCACTGCGCGTGATGCGGGCCAAAATAGCCAGCGGAATGGTGCTCAGCGCCAGGGCTGGCAGAATGAGGTGCGCCAGTACATCCTTAAGCGCAACGCCATTCAATGACAGCAGAGCATCCAGCACATAAAACCCCGTAACGGGCTGAAAGTTTAACCCCGTATCCACGCTGATGCGTCCGCTGGGCGGCAGCCAGTGCAGGTTGACGGCAAACAAGTAGATCAACAGGAGTCCCAACCAGTAAACCGGTAACGAAACGCCCAGTAAGGAGCCGCTCATCGTCACGTGGTCAAGCCAACGATTTTTACGCGTCGCCGCCAGGACACCCGCCGGAATTCCCAGCAGCAGTCCCACCAGCATGGCCGCCAGGGACAGTTCCAGCGTGGCAGGAAATCGGCTGCGAATTTCATCGGCCACAGGAATGCAAATAATGATGCTATTGCCCAGGTTGAAATGGAGCAGATGCGTGAGAAAGGTGAGGTACTGGTCAACCAGAGAATGGTCTAGTCCAAGCTGGGTACTCAGTGCTGCAATCTGCTCAGGGGTCGCGTGCTCACCCAAAATGACGGTCGCTGGATCACCGGGAATGAGATGTAAAAAGCCAAAGACCAGCAGCGTAATCCCAAATAACACGGGCAAAAGACTAAGCAAACGGAGGGTCACGTAAATCCACACAACTGGTTCACCACAGAGAGAGCACGACCAATGATGTTACTGTCTAATGTTTGTGACCGAATTTCAAGGCGATCGACACGATCGCGCCAGCCCACGACGAGATCCCATCGCGGCTACCAGATCTTGTGTGGCACAATGAAACGATGCCACGTAAACAAAAGTTTCCACATTTAGTGAACTCCAAGTGGACGGCCCGTCAGAAGATCGATGGCTGGCGTCACTTTCAAGTCACTAATCGTAAAAATCAGGGGCAGTGGGTATTTGCCGAACTGGTGGCGGCGTGTGATCCCAGCGTGCGGTTCTGGATCAACGCGCGGTTGTTGAAGGACCAATCGCTCTGGCAGGCCGGTTGGCAATCACTACAAGAAACTGAACCAACTCCAGGTGCCATTGCATCTACCGTCGGTATGAGTGAGCGGTAGCTGATGGATGGTGGAGGGCAGCGCAGATTTAACCGCACTCAATTTCTACCCAAAAGGGGTAGTTTGGGGAACCGATGCTGCGATAGTTCAGTCAGTAGCCTCGATCGTGAGGCTGCTTTACCAAACCAAAGAGGTTTTTATGATGAACTGGCTGGGAAAAACGATGACCGTTGGCGCGATCGTCTGCTTGAGTCTGCCTGCTCATGCTCAAAGCTGCAGGCTACTGCACGTTGTCGAAGGCAAAGGCGCATATTCTGTCCAGAAAAAAGTTTCGGCTGCCAGTACGCCAGTCAGCCCCAGTAACTGGAACACTGACTTCGCTGTGCCCGGTGGACAAAGCTTCCGACGCTACACGGCAACCGTTCGGGCCAAAAACGGTGGGAAGTACAGTATTCAGATGAACCTGAAATACGCCAACGGCACATCCGACAAGGTCTTTGACGAAAAGGTTTCGCTGAAAGACAACCAGGTATTGAATCTCTCCGGGGCACCGCGCCTGAATGCGGAACCCTATCAGGTGAACGTTGTCGTCGGTGGCATCCCAGTTACTGGAAACGCTTATAGCGTCTCTGCTGCCGGTTGCCCCTGACAATTCCCCTGTCTTTAGAAGGATGCTTTATCGTCCGTGAGGTGAGCTACGGTTAGAGGCAAGCACCGTTCGGATTGTTTCATTGCCCGATCGCCAGTCATGGCATCAACCCGTACGTCGGCACTACAGAACCTTTTGCTGAAGGAGTGCCGCGATGAGCAGTTGGCAACAGGCAGACAGTAGATGCAAGGGGTGATCACTGCCTCAAAAGCCCTACTGGACTACCGTTGGTGATCGGGGACGATTAAGGACAATCCGCACGATGTCCGCTCTCAACCGTAGTTCTCTCAGGCAAGCACGACATGGAAACCACACAACTGGGCAACACCAATATCCAGGTCAGCGCGATCGGCTTGGGTGGGATGCCCATGTCCTTGAGCAGTCGTCCCCCAGAAGCACAGGCGATCGCCACCATTCATCAGGCGCTTGATCATGGCGTCACGATTATCGATACGGCCGATTCCTACTGTAAGGATGAATCTGATAAGCATCACAACGAATGGCTCATCCATAAAGCGCTGCAGCAGTACAGCGGCGACACCAGCAACGTGGTGATTGCAACCAAGGGGGGCCTGATGCGCCCCAACGGTTCCTGGACGCGCAACGGCGACCCTGAGCACCTCCGGCAAACCATTCACGATAGCTTTGCAGCCCTGGGCAGCGAGCGCGCGATCGACCTCTGGCAGTACCACGCCCCCGACCCCGACTACTCCATTGAAGCCTCCCTTAAACCAGCCAAAGAAGCGGTAGCCGAAGGCATTGTCCGGTTTGTCGGCGTTTCTAATTTCTCTGTCGATCAGATCAAGCGTGCCCGCGATGTCGTCGATATTGTCTCTGTGCAAAACCAGTACAACCCCTGGCATCGCCAACCCGAAACCGATGGCGTCTTAGAGTATTGCGATCGCGAAGGACTCACCTTCTTTCCCTGGAGCCCGTTAGGGGGCAGTCGACGGTTTAGTCAAATTAAAGACATTCCCGCGATCGCCCAGTTGGCACAGGCCAAAGGCGTTTCTGTCTATAGCATTGTGCTGGCGTGGCTGCGTGCAAAATCACCGCGCGTGTTGCCCATTCCCGGTGCCAGTAAGCCAGAAAGTATTCTCGACTCCCTAACGGCCGCCAATGTCACCCTCTCGCAGGCTGACGTGGAGCAGATTGACCAGGCCACGGGGCCGCAGTAACGCCAAACGGTAGGGGTAAGCACGCTGTAGCACCTCATTCATACCGTTCATTACTCTCGATCGGTCGCTGTCAGCCAGCTTAGGACAGGGCCAGTCGCCGGATAGTCGATTCTGGATAGGCTTGCCGACCCACCGCCATCCTGAATATGGCTACGCTCTAGCAGTCCGAAATCATGCGCGAGATGGAGGGCTGTGTGACAAGGAATTCCGGCGACATCCCTTTGCACACGCCAGACCGGATTGCGATCCCAACAAACCACGGAATGACGGGTGGCTGATGCTGGCCTGTCGTCTGACGCGCGATCGCCCATCGTTGTCGAATCACAGACAAGGGCTGTTGCTGTCACCGTCTCATTTGGTACGGGTCACGAATTTACGGGCACACTAGTCACTGCTCTATCAGCGCACAATCACGTTCGGGCGACCGCGCTATCACCACCGCCATCGGGCGATCGCGGCATAGTAGAACTATCAAACGCTGACCCTCAAGTTCGTTGCCACCGCCCGGTAAGAACGGATTGCATGGAGTACCTGAATCATGTTTAACGCCACCGAGATCCTGACAAACGCATTCGTGCAGCAGCTTAAAGCAGGCTACCGCCGCACTTACGGCAACCTTAAAGCGGACTATGCCGATATTATTGCCTGGGCGGGCGGGATGGCGTTAGAAAATATTGCCAACAGTGATGCCCTTTATCACGACATTGAACACACCATTCTGGTCACACTCGTCGGGCAAGAAATCTTGCGGGGCAAACATATCCGGGAAGGCGGGACTTCGCCTGAAGACTGGCTGCACTGTATCATTTCCCTCGTCTGTCATGACATTGGCTACGTGCGTGGCGTTTGCCGTGACGATCGTGGAAACCTTTGCGCTACTGGCATTGGGGACACCATGATTGAGCTACCGCCGGGTGCCAGTGACGCCAGCCTGACGCCCTATCACGTCGATCGCGGCAAGCTCTTCATCGACGAACGGTTTGGCGGCCACCGCTTGCTGGATACTGAACTCATCAAGCAAAATATCGAACTGACTCGGTTCCCAGTCCCTACGGCTGAAGACCATCAAGATACGATCCACTATCCCGGCCTGGTTCGTGCGGCTGACCTCATTGGACAGCTCAGCGACCCGCGCTACCTGAAGAAGATCGCCCGACTCTTTTATGAATTTGAAGAAACAGGCGTCAATAAAGCGCTGGGGTACAGGACACCCGGAGATCTCCGTCAAAGCTACTCCCAATTTTACTGGAAGGGCGTCTACCCCTATATTCAAAACGCACTCCGGCATCTTGCAGTCACGCAACAGGGGCAGCAGATTACGGCCAGTCTGTACTCCAATGTGTTCGTCGTGGAGCACGGCGGGCTGTAGAACGGGACAAAGACCCAGCGTGATGCATGATGTGATGCTTACCGCTTCCGGCTGGTAGCACGTTCTGCCGCATAGTGTTCAACCGACACTCCACGCGATCGACGACGGGTTTCACTCTACAATCAGAAATCGACTGGCTAAAAATCGTCCTCTTACCCTTCACCGCCAGCAGAAATCCATGTCACTGATCGCCGTTATCGAAGAAGTATTTAGTCGTCCGCCCATTCCCTTTCGACCAGAGCAACAGTCGCTCAAAGGGTGGATCACGTTTTGCCTGCGCGATCGCGGCTTCAAGGTGATCTACGCTCAGAACGCTGACTTTGCCATCGAATCGCGCACGAACGGCAAAATCTACTTTAACGTGACCGAAGACGCGACCAACCTCGATGGCAAGGTGGGCTGGATTGTCCGCAATCCCGACACTGACAAAATCACGGTCATTGCGCCCCAGGATTAGACGCTGGTGGGCTGCATCTGCTGTCCTTACGAAACTCGCGCTTTGGAAGACGGCTTCAAGCGAGACGCCTGCCCACGGATAAAGCGATCCGCCACCTTCGACCGTTGCCGCCATTCGATGCGCGCCAAATCATCCGTTCGACTGGCACCGAGCAGGGTTGTGATCTCGTCCCACAGAGAACGATCGGCTGTGTGAAGGTCAACCAGCATCAGGCCGACGCTCAGCAACAGCAATGCAACACCCACGACAAACAGACCCAGCGAAATGGGGATCAACCACTCCAGGTTGAGCAGCGTTCTCAGCGCCAGCAGTAGAGTACTCGCGATCGCCCCAAATAGCGCATAGTGACCGGCCATGAGGCTGTATTGCACCAGCCGGTAGCGGTGTTGAAGCTGGCGCAACTGTTTTCGCGCTTGCAGTAACCGGCTGGTAAGCGGACGATCGCCCCCAACCCCCTCGCCCCGACTGTCGTTACTCGACTCCAGCAAATCAAGGCATTGACGGTTAAGCACCTGTAAACGCTCCTCGATCGCGACCTGACGAAGGTTTATGCGATTAAACAACAGGGCACAGGCCACCGTCATCAATACCGAATTCAAAATTAGCTGGATCAGCTGGGTCGTCTGCTCAACGCTCATGGAATGTCCTCAGCAATGTGGGCAGTGTAGGCAAATCATACGGGCTGTTTGCCAACGAAACAATCAATGGACATCAAAAATCATACACCAAGTTAGTACATTTGAACTATTTGTCATAACTGGTAATCACCACGGTGGCTGACTCGACTGAAAACCGCTGTTCGGCACCGTTATGCCGGCGACGTTGGGACACAGGCCAAAACCAGTGTACGGGCCGCGAACCTGAATAAGAACGTCACCGATCCCCATGGTGGCCAACCGCCTGGCGATCTGGGAGTAGCATAGTTGTGGCAACGGCCAATCCAGGTTGAAAGATGGGAGAAAGATTACCATGAGCAACGCTGGTAGTGAAGATGATTTCATACTGGCCCGTGTCAAAGCGGCCACAACCTTACCAACGCTGTTAGAAGAACTGCAGCGATGGTACAACTGGGGCGAATACGACACCACTGGCGCGACGATCCTGACCAAGATCGGCGAGCTTAGCCAGGGCGATCCCAGCGCGATCGCGGCGCTTGAGCGGAGCGCGAAGGGAAACATTGCGAGAACAAATAGTGCGGCGACGCAAGCGCTATCCCGGCTTGCGAGCTGTGGAGACTCGCTGGCCATTGCAGCACTGGCACGATGCCGTGAGTACTGGCAGCAGCATAGAAGCTAGTAGTCTGCCACGAAGGTTTTGACAGGTAGGCTGGGAACAGAGAAACTGGGAAAAACCCAGAACTCTTATGCCAGAAAAGTACCTTGTGACGCTGACTGCTGA
>JAJPKC010000101.1 GCA_021323955.1 Oscillatoriales cyanobacterium Centralia_MAG_596
TCCTGTTAACGTCCCTACGATGTCCACATCACCAAGAAACCAACCAGAACGACGCCGACCACGATCGTGAGAGCATAGGCCTGGGTCTGACCGGATGTGCTGTACTTCAAACCTTGACCGCTAAAGAGGGTGGCAATTCCCAGAAAGTTGATGAACCCATCGACGATGTAGCGATCGAACCAGAAGGTAATGCGAGAAACCAGATCGACTCCCAGCACAATGCTCAAACGATAGATTTGAGCGGTGTAAAAGTCATAGGAGAGCAAGTCTTGTAGCGGTTTCCAGGGAAACTGAACGGGCTTCGCAATGGCGTTACTGAAGTAGATAAACGCACTGACGCTGCCACCAAAGAGGCTCGACCAGATAAGCAATAGCGCCATGTCTTTATTGAGCACAGCCCAGGCTGGCAGCAGCGACAGGGACTGCAACACCAGCGGCAGATGCAGCGTAAAGCCCAGCAGGACAGTCATTGGCAGTGCCATCGACCAGTGGATTTCGGGCGATCGCTGCGCCATTTGCTTTGCCTTACCGCCAAAGATGAGGCTAAACACCCGCACCAGACCAAAAGCCGTCACACTATTCACAAACAGCACCAGTCCCACCAGCCACGGTTGTGTCGTCCACAGTCCATCGGCCAGTTTCAGCAGTGCCCAAAAGCTGCCAAAGGGCGGCAACGCAATCAAACCAGCCGTACCGACCAAAAATGCCAGTCCTGAAATGGGCCGACGGGACCACAATCCGCCCAATTGCGTCACGTCCTGCGTAATGCTGTTCCAGATCACAGAACCAACGCTCATCACCAACAGCGCGACCGCCACAGCATGGGTCAGCACTAGCAGCAGCGCCGCATCACTCTGCTGTGTCCCCACGGCAATGAACACCAGACCCATATAAGCGCTAACGGAGTAAGACAGGGTGCGCTTAATGTCAATCTGGGCGATCGCAATCAATGCACCCCCGACCGCCGTTACGCTACCAATCCAGACCAGGACCGTCAGCACGATTGGCGACAGTGCCAGCACAGGCTCCAGCTTGATCAGCACCCACGCCCCCGTAGCCACCACTACCGAATTCCGCAAAATTGTACTGGGCAGCGGGCCTTCCATCGCTTCATCAAGCCACAAATGCAGTGGAAACTGGGCACACTTACCCATCGGCCCCGCAATCAACGCCAGTCCAACCAGGGTAATCACGGTTGGATTAACGGAACTGGACTGCGCCCACTCCGCCAACTCGGTAAAGTTCCAGGTACCCGACAATGGCAGCAGGGCAATTACGCCCATCAGCAGAAACAGGTCGCCCACCCGCTTCGTGAGAAACGCATCGCGCGCCCCCGTAACCACCAGCGATTGGTTAAACCACAGCCCGACCAGCAGGTAGGTACCCAGCGTCAAAATTTCCAGAATGATGTAGCTAAAGAAGAGCGAGTTGCAGAGCACCAGCGCACACATCCCCGCCTCGAACAGCGCCAGCAGCGAGAAGAATCGTGCCCAGCCCCAATCCATCTCCATGTAGCCCACTGCATATATCTGTGCCAGCAAATTTAATCCGGTGATCAAAATTGTGGCACCGATGGTGAGTGAAGAGGCTTCCAGCGACAGGGTCAACTCGAGGTTGGCAACGTTTAACCAGGGAAAGAACAGTTGGTGGGCCGGTTGATTCCAGGTAGCTGGCAGCGCTATCAGCCCATGCAGAAACGCTAAAAACGTCATGACTAAATTGACGTAGCCCGCTGGTCGCGGGCCAGTAAGTCGGGTCACGGATGGGAACCAGAGCACCGACAGGGCAGCACCCGCTAATGCATAGCACGGCACCAGCCAAATGCTCTGGAGGAGGAGCTGGCTCATAGATAGACCTCGGAATTTTTGAAAGACGGCACGAAGTGGGAACGTTCTTTACCGTTGGTTTCCCAACTGAACGCTCGGTCGAAAAGATCTGATTGCTCTAATCAAAATAGTAGAGCATTAAGACATAATTAAAAATTAATGAATTTTATCAACCCAATAGAGCCGGATCTATTGCTGCTTGCGCTTGCGCCAGATACCAATCCCTAGTCCAGCCAACGCTGGCAAAAGGGCAGGCGTTGGCACTTTGGCCGGTGCTGGATCATTAATCGTAATGCTATCTGTATCCGCTAAAAATGTCATGGTACCGGTGAAGCCATTGTCGTAATTCAACGTGAGGCGACCAAAGAGGTCACCCAGTGAGCCATCGATCGCCCCGGCATAGGTAGCCGTGGTGGGCGCTAACCCGGACTGAACGCTGAATGGTTGCCCAAGTCCTGAACCCGGTGTCAGCTCAGGTGTGCTGACGATGTCAAACACAGCATTGCCAGGAATCGCATCAATTAGCAGGGATTGAATTGCTGGCCCAGTATTGGTCAATGTCCATGGGGAATTGAACGTATCGCGCGATTGCCGCAAACTCCAGGCAGCCGCAGATACACCACCCGAACTGCTGTCTGTCGCTGCCCAGGTCAGGGTTTGTGAACCACCGGTTGCGAACGTTGCAGTCACTTTTAGTCCAGACATCTGGCTACCAGATGTCTGGAGGCCTGTCAAGGTAATGGCGCTTGCCGCAGAACTTATTGTCATGCCGTAAGTCACGCAGGCGATGCCCACGCCGATCGCGGCTAGAGGCTGGATGAGGGTACTGTTCATGGAACGCTGGCTCCAAAACGCAATGAATGGATCGTCAAAGTACCCTGAAGTTCAACGGCCAAAAGGCGCTGCCACCCTGGCAGTGGCGAGGCAATCACGGGTGATCAAACTTGACCGTTACAATGCGATGAATGGTTCAGAACTTTAGGGTGAATCAATCCGTGATAGTGATCCTGTCGCTGTATGCAAGCGTTTATCCCGCAAGTTCATCAAAATCTTATACAGACTTTATATTCGTTAAGCGTGCCTGGTCAGGCGACAGGGTCTAGTCCACTTCATCTTCTGCCCCATGCCGGTTCTGTGCTCCGTGCCTATTCTCTACCCCGTGCCTATCCATGGTCAAAACCGGCTAGATTTCTCCAGCACTTACGCTTATGCGGCGGTGATGACGATTGATGCCGACCAGTGTTACCCCGCGCTGCAAACCCGCGATCGACAATTGGATGACCGCTGCTTTACAGGTATCCTATGGCTGGCATCGCTTCTGCCGTCCCCCGTTGTCCAGCCCGACCACCCCAGGCGCGCAACCTGCCGATGTTTCTTGGCGGCCCAACGCTGACGACAGCCCAAATTTTAGCGATCGCTGACCAATGGCGATCCTGGCGTGCCTGCGCCGCGATGGATTTGTGGCTCTACCCTACTACTCACCCTCAGGAGGCGATTCAGCATGGAATTGCTAGTTGATAAAATTCAGTCCGAAATCGGCACGATCGTAATTGTGTCGGATGGTAAGGCACTCTGCGCGCTGGATTTCGCTGATTACGAACCACGGATGCTGAAACTGTTGCAGAAGCGCTACGCCACCGTGTTTTTGCGGCCCCAACGCGATCCATCAGGCATCAGCAGCCGAATTCAGGCCTACTTAGCGGGTGAGTGGCACAGCCTGGATCAGATTCCAGTTAACCCGGGCGGCACGGCCTTTCAGCAGCAGGTTTGGCGATCGCTGCGATCGATTCCCCCTGGTTCCGTCTGGTCGTATGGTGAGCTGGCTGCAACGATCAGCA
>JAJPKC010000591.1 GCA_021323955.1 Oscillatoriales cyanobacterium Centralia_MAG_596
CGGGTATCAACCGCCACTCCCAAAACGCCGACACTGCCAATGTTGGTGCTACGCCAGCAAGAGCAACTGTTTGCCATCGAAGTGGATCAACTCATCACAGAGCAAGAGTTGGTGATCAAATCATTTGGCACCCTGATCGCGCCGCCCAGCTACCTCTATGGCTGTACCAGTCTGGGCGATGGTAGTCTCATACCTGTGATTGATAGTAGCGCTTTGTTAGCATTTGAACGAGAACAAGAGACGGCGGGAACGGCAACTGTAGAGGCCCCTCAACGCCTTGTAGACGTTCAGCGCCAGTCGTCTGGTCGCAGGATGACACGGGTTATCCAAACCGTGCAGACAACGACGATTCTTGTGGTGGACGATGCCGTTACCTTGCGACGAACCTTAGCGTTGTCGCTAGAACGGGCTGGGTTTAGGGTTTTACAGGCACGCGATGGCCGAGAAGCGATCGATCAGTGTCAACATGCCTCTGTGCACCTGGTGATTTGTGATATTGAAATGCCTAATATGAACGGCTTTGAGTTTCTCAGCTACCGTCGCCAGGATCCACAGATTTCCCAAATTCCCATCATGATGTTGACCTCTCGCAGCAACGAAAAACATCGTTGGTTAGCGATGCAACTGGGCGCTACAGCTTACTTCACCAAGCCTTACTTAGAGCAGGAATTAATGGACACCCTGAAAAAATTGCTAGAAGATCGTTAAGAGCGACATTTCGTTAAAAGTCATCGCCAAGCATCGTCAGACAGAAGCAAGTCAGAACGCTGGCCCAGACGGTATATCGCTGCCGCTCACTGTGTCCTCAGCGTTCTGGCCAGAGCGATGATATTTAGCCCTGCACGACTGGTGGATGGGTGATTGTTGAAGCAATCAGCAGGCATGAATCGCTTCATGGCTTTCCTCGTACTCATCCAGCAGTCAGGACACAGCCCTCCCTCGGGCGACGGAATGCGAAGCCGTAATCTACGCTAGTGTATGAAGTAGACTCTCGCATTGATGTTGATTAACGTATTGTGTTGCTCTTTCGCCGTTCAAATGCTTCCTGGCTTCTAGCCGCTTGTGTGCTGTTTCCCCTGGCAGGCTGTGCCAACAGTTCATTGGGCGAATCGCTGCAAAAATCGTTTGCGGCTGATCCAAAGCTGGCAACGAATGCGTCGCCCACTGTGACACCTGCTGTCAATGCCACCCCGCAACCGACGACCCAGGCCAGCCAGTCGCCAGACCCTGCGCTAACGGCAACGCCGACGCCATTACCCTCTGTAACAACGCAATCGGGTAACGCCACGACGATTCCGGCGTTCTCAGATAGCACATTACTTGGGGCATCCGGCACCGCTGATGGTAATGTCAGCAAAAGTCAGGCGGATTCAAGTACTTCGAATGCAGGCCCAACCACAATTGCATCCGGCGCGATCGACTTCAGCGACCTGAACAAAACGCCCAAGGAACTGCAGCAATACGTGGCTGATTTGGCAAAGCTTGGTGTCCTTACCCCTGCCAGCGACAACAACAAGACGAGCCAGTCGAAAGACAGCACCCTGTTTGAACCCAACAAAGTTATCACCCGCCGCGAATATGCCCGCTGGCTTGTTAGCGCGAACAATCGGCTCTACGCGGGGCAACCAGCCAAACAAATCCGCCTGGGTACCGATACAGCACAACCCGCCTTTCAAGATGTACCGCGCAACGATCCAGACTTTCCTGCCATTCAAGGACTGGCCGAGGCCGGATTAATTTCCAGCCCGTTATCCGGTGACAGCACCACCGTTACCTTTCGTCCTGATGCGCCGCTGACACGCGAAAATTTGGTTCTCTGGAAGGTACCTGCCGATACTCGACAGGCCTTGCCGACAGCAAGTCTCGATGCTGTTAAGCAGACCTGGGGGTTCCAGGATGCCGCCCGGATTGACCCGAAAGCGCTACGAGCCGTATTAGCCGACTTTCAAAATGGTGATCTGTCTAACATTCGGCGTGCGTTTGGTTACACGACGTTGTTTCAACCGAAAAAGACTGTGACACGTGCAGAAGCCGCGGCGGCGCTGTGGTACTTTGGCTTCCAGGGTGAAGGCCAGTCGGCTCAAGATGCGCTAAAGACAAGTGTTTCACCATCTTGAAATCGTCTGTAACATCCTGTGAATCCCGATCGGGTTGCGATTCACAGTTCTCTACAATGAATTCAGCAAACGATACGAGCGTTTTGAACCAGCATGCCCAAAACTGTTGCCGATGTGATGACAGCCGATCCGATCACGGTCAGCCCCGATACGCCCCTCACAGACGTCATTCGCACGATCGCCGAGCGCCATATCAGTGGTCTGCCTGTAATTGACGCTGCCGGTAAGTTAGTTGGGGTCATTTCCGAGACTGACCTCATGTGGCGCGAAACCGGAGCGACGCCGCCACCCTATATCATGCTGCTGGACAGCGTTATCTACCTGGAAAACCCTGGTCACTACGAGCGTGAATTACACAAATCGTTGGGGCAAACGGTCAAGGATGTCATGAGCGCAAATCCAATTACCGTCACGCCTGACAAACCGCTGCGAGAAGCCGCCCAACTTCTGCACGAACACAAAGTTCATCGGTTGCCAGTGCTGAATGCCAACGGTCAGGTGGTCGGCATTCTCACCCGGGGCGACATTATTCGCGCGATGGCTGCCGAACAGGGGTGAGGATTGGTCACGCTACACAGAGGCAGTCAGAAACTATCCTTGATTAGCGATCAGCCAAAGGCTAAACGCTAGCGCATGAGCATTTAATACCGGCCACTTTTGGGAGGAAACTGGGCATCGCGTTGGCGGAGCTATGCCCAAAGGGAGATAGCCCTTGCAGCAATCGAATTATTCAGATTATTTAATTCGCGATCCTCAAGGATATAAACTGCTTTCGTGGCGCAATTGCCTGAACAAGGGCGTTAGTAGTCAGTGATCAGTCACAGTTAACGGCTGTTTCATCAGCAGTTGGACGGGGCGTTCCTTCAACCTAAATCTCAACTGACCCGCCGACCACAGAATGTCAAACGTCACACCATCCCCCTGTCTCGTCTGACCGCCCATTCAAAACGTTCATTTTCTCCATTAGCCTTTCATCTTTCACATACCACGGTTTCATTCAAACGCATCATTAAAAACTGGACTAAATTCACCATGAGCATTACACCAGAATCGGTTGGCACACTACTGGAATCGCCAGACTTTGGCGATCGCCTGCGAGCTGTCAACCAAATCCGGCAGTTGGAACCCGCGATCGGCTTTCAATTGATCCAGATTGCGATTCAGGACAGCAATCCACGCGTGCGCTACGCCGCTGTGAGCCAACTCTCCACACTGGGGCAGCAAAATCTGTCTCAAACCACAACGCTGCTGCGCGATCGCCTCCATGATAGTGATTCAGATGTCCAGGCTGCCGCGGCTGATTCGGCGGGTGCGCTCAAATTGACTGCGGTCTTTGACGAATTGCAACAGCTTTACCACACCAGCTCCGAATGGTTAGTGAAATTTAGCATCGTGGCGGCACTGGGTGAGCTTGGCGATCAGCGGGCGCTGTCCCTGCTGGAAGAAGCGCTAAAGTCTGACAACGAGCTCATGCAGACAGCCGCAATCGGCTCTTTAGGCGAATTGGGTGACGATCGCGCCGTGACCCTGATCCTGCCGTTCTTGTCCAACCCTGATTGGCAAATTCGCTATCGGCTAGTTCAAGCACTCTCTCGTCTCAATGGCCCATCCGTACGCTCGGCATTAGAAGCGCTGGCGCAAGACGACGTTGCCCAGGTGGCGCAAGAGGCTCAAAATGTCCTTAAACAATAGGGACGCGCGCAGAGGCAACGTCCCTATTGTCAAGCGGTGAAGCGATTGGGATGACTAATCGACCAGCTTTAAGCGTCCGGTCTGAATGTAATCAAAGACGCGGTTGATTTTGTTGCGATCAGCATCGGTCAGTCTTTGCTCCGCCAGGAGGATCGATGTCAGGTTGAGATGCTCTTGCCGAGTCATGATACCCGCCGAGATGATGTGATCGACCATCTGGTGAATTGCTGAATTCGGTTTACTTTGAATGCTCCGCACAGTGCCCCCTACTTACCCAGGTGATTTTAATTTTTGCTTTAGATTGATTGTTCCCGTCACCATTCCTCTTCTAGCAGTGATTTGATGATGACTCTGTGCAAGCATTCAACCGTAAGATGAAGAGTTGATGAAGTGTTGTCATGCGAACAGATCTGCCATTTCTGGTTCTGTCCCGCATCGCCTTTGCTAGGGTAGAGAAGTAAGCTCCCTGGAGAGGTCATTCATGCAGGTTTATCGACTACCAGCCCTATCTGACAACTACATCTTTCTGCTGCATGACCCTATGCAGCATATTGCGGCTGTGGTCGATCCGGCTGAAGCAGACCTCGTTCTCCAACAGCTAGCCGCACTTGATGCACCGTTAGTGGCTATTTTCAATACCCACCACCATGCCGATCATGTAGGCGGCAATCTCAAGCTACTGCAGCGGTTTCCCAATGCTGTTGTCTACGGGGGCGCTGAAGATCGGGGGCGAATTCCCGGACAGCAGGTATTTTTGCAAGCGGGCGATCGCGTCTCGTTTGGCGATCGCGAAGCGACCGTTCTGTTTGTACCTGGACATACGCGCGCGCACATTGCCTATTACTTTCCGCCCATTGCGGCCCACACGCCGGGTGACTTGTTCTGTGGCGATACGCTCTTTGCTGGTGGCTGTGGCAGGCTATTTGAGGGCACTCCGGCCCAGATGGTAGACTCGTTAGGGCAGCTCCGGGCGCTACCGGACAATACCAACGTTTGGTGTGCTCACGAGTACACGCAAAAGAACCTCGAATTTGCGCTGACGGTAGACAGCACGAACGTTGATTTACAACAGCGGTTGGCGACGGTAAAAGCGGCTCGGAGTCGCAATGAGGCAACCATTCCGTCAAATTTAGGTGTAGAGAAACAAACCAATCCCTTTCTGCGGTGGGACGATCAGGGCGTGCGATCGACTGTAGAAGCAGAAAACGCAGTCCAGGCCTTTGCCCGTTTAAGGGGTATGAAAGACAGGTTTTAGTAAGAATAAAAGAGCGCACGTGCTTTTGTGAATGCTCAACTCTTTTCAGCACATAGGCTGAAAGAATTAATGTGAAGCACCGATGAAGCACAACCCAAACAAATCGAGAATAGAAGCATATCTGGAACTTGAACCAAGGACGTCTGTGAAAAATCGTATCCTGCTTGTCGAAGATTCAGACATTAATCGGCGTCTGTTTCAGGATCTTCTTGAGGTCAATGGTTACATCGTTTGCAGCTTATCGAACGGGCTAAAATTCTTTCAGGCAATTACTGAATTTTCCCCAGACCTAATCCTGCTTGATCTAAAAATGCCGCAAGTCGATGGCTATACACTACTGCAACAGCTTCAAGAATCGCCGGTTCGGTCCATTCCAGTGGTTGTCGTCTCAGCCTACGGATTAGAGCGTGAGCGACAAAAGGCGCTTAATCTTGGTGCCCGGGCATACCTGACAAAGCCCGTGGCAGTTGAAGACGTTGTGCGGACAGTTGAAATTGAATTAAATGCGCTTGAGAGAGCTGTCGCTTAGTTACGGTTGGTTTCCCGGATCATCAAGAAACTGTGTAACGACCTCGTTCATCCGAATATAGTCAGCTTGAACGCTGGTCGCCACTGTATTCAGTGTTGACGTTAGTTCACTCAATACAGTCGATAGATTTGAGAGCGCTTGCAAGTTATTTGCGAGACCGTTTTGGGCTTCAATGTATGCCTCTCGGAATTCTTCGCGGGTCATGATTGGTTCGATTACACGTAAAAAAGTGACGATGTCTAATGTAGTTTTTGATACACCAAACTACATTCATCTTCCGCTACTGCTTATACAACTGCTATAGCCAAATTACTCACTTCAATCAGCAGTTGCGCTTAGTCAAACCCGTGCTGCTGCACGGGTGCCTGAACAATGAGCGTGCAAACGAGTGACCAACAACGCCATCAATCGAAATAAAACAATGTCACAATTTTGCGTTGTTCTTCGGCATCCTGGCAAGTTGTTAGCAATGTTTGGCTATCGTGAAAGGCAAAGCAGATCAGTTGCTGACAGCGAGAAACAATTTCACTATTACAAAGCGCACTCGCTTCCGCTAAGGATAAGGTGTCGTTACCAGGATTTTCAACGAGGTGCATCACCTGTTCTAGCTGGTCGCGAGACTCGCGCGGCTGCCGTTCCAGGCTTTGAGGCAAAATGACCGTCAGCAGCGCTGGGTCTGCCCGCATGGCACCTCGAATGGCCGCTTGATTCGTGCCTGTCGCACCCGATGTAATCAAACGGTTTCCCTCCAGCACTAGAGCATAGCTCATCATTTCGATCAAGTTCTGGTGGGTGATGGGAACGTGGCGTGAACCGAGCAACGCAATTCGCTTAGAGCCTGTTTGCTGGATCGTTGCCAGTTCTTGTAAAAAATCGTCTACTTTTGGCAGGTCTATGGACTGACTCAACGATGCTTCAACCTGAACAACCTAAATATATTAGCAGACAGGAGATATTGTGAATTGTCATCACCGCTTTTGATTTCTTTGATCTCCCGTGTCCATGCTTGGCCGTTTATGAGTCTTCTTGTACGCAGGCAAGCGCTTCATCGCACCATTCAATCCAGTCGGTTTCGTAGCGGATTCCCCGCCGCAGAACCAGGTATTGAAATTTTGCTTCCAGTGACAATGCTGGTGAATGTTGAAATTCTGTCGCCATCTGCTGGTAATGTTCCAGTTGCTGCACATGAATTTGGCGGTGGTGAGAAAGCTGCTGTCGAATAACGGGGACAGGCACAAGGGCCCCCACAAATACTTTGACCAGCAGTTCCTCCTTAATGGGCATGGTATCGCAGTGCTGGGTGATCCACTCTGCAAGGTGCTGCTGTCCAGACGGGGTGATGCCGTATACCTTCTTGTCCGGACGACCTTCTTGAACCACGGTTTGCGGCTGTACCCAACCCTGTGACTCCAGTTTGGCCAGTTCGCGATAGATCTGCTGGTGGGTCGCCTTCCAGAAGCAGCCAACAGACTGCTCGAAGTTCTTGGTCAGGTCGTACCCACTCTGCGGGCAGTTGACCAGAAGCGCCAGAATTGCGTGAGCAAGTGCCATCTAACGTTCCTAAACTAACGTTCCTCAGTACTTCTTTAGTTAATTCAACTTTTTGCATATGCACCGATTGACATATGCAACTTGATGAATATAAGCTATCACTAAATGCAACTTATTGCATAGCAAATAAGTGCATATATTCAGACTGTGTTTTGCTGTCAACTCCGGGATCTAGAGGTGATTTCTATGCAAACAACGGTGTCTAAACGGGGAGACAGCCAGTCTCCTGGATTAA
>JAJPKC010000272.1 GCA_021323955.1 Oscillatoriales cyanobacterium Centralia_MAG_596
CAAAAATAGCACGGTGCCAGGTTAATCTTCATCCGCCCTGCTCTCCGCTAGGAATGCAGGGCGGTTGTCTATATACACCCACTACCACAGCCCAGGGCGTGATTACGACTAGACATTACCTGATTTCCTACAGCGGTTCTTGGTTGAGTGATGTCTATTCTCACGTTTGGGTCTCCTGAAAGCAAACGACTAGCTGAACCGCTCAAGATTAAGAAACGCTGTATTACAGTTGATTTGGATTCTGAAAATTAGCTCTTGCTATCCTCATAATTGACTCAAATTTGTAGTTATGGGTTAGACGATTCAATTCAGCGATTAGAACTGTTTGCTCTGCTGGAATTTGTTGAATTAGGGAACAGACTTCTTCTTCATCGCATTTTAAGGCAGCTTGATATAGTGCAGTAATCCAATTAGTGGGCATGATTTGAGGCAGGAGATGAGGAGCGAGGCGGGGGGCTGATGTTGATAGAAGCGTACCTGAATCAGGTAATGCCTCATATTGGTAGCGGAGTCCTAAGTAATCTGCAATTTTGGTGAAGAGGACTTCTTCTCGAACGGGTTTGCTAACGAAGTCGTCAAACCCTGCAGCGAGGGCGAGGTCGCGATCGTCTGTAGATGCTTGAGCGGTGAGGGCAATAATAATGGTTCTTTGGGTGGAACCGGGTATTTGATGCTTGGAATCTACAACTTCTGCTTTTGCTAGTGCTTGATCCTGTCTTTCTTGCAGTTGCTCTCGTTCCTTTGCCCGAATTCTTCGTGTTGCTTCATATCCATCAATGTCGGGCATCCGAATGTCCATCCAAATCAAGTTGGGATGCCATTGCTGCCATTGATCAATTGCTTCCTCTCCATTACTGGCTTCTTGTACTTCTAATCCCACTTGGGTCAGTAGCGTTGCCAATAACTGACGGTTGCTGGGTTGATCGTCTACAACGAGAATGCGGTAGGTTGGCTGCCCTGGAGCCAGACCAATAACTGGTTGATGAGGAGAAGCTACTGGTGCTTCTGTTTGGCGTCCGTAACGAAGAGGGATCGCAAAACTGAATGTGCTGCCTACGCTCTTGATGCTATGAACATATAGGTTACCTCCCATTAAATGGACAATTTTCTGGCTGATAGTTAATCCTAAGCCCGTTCCTTCTAAAGAGGTTTTCCCAGCTTGAGCTTGGGAAAATGCATCAAAGATTGTGGCCAGTTCTTCGGTGGCGATCCCAACGCCAGTATCGATAATCTCGAAGAACAGAAAATGGAGAGATGAATCGAGTAAGGAATTTTCCTTAACTTCTGTTTTTGCTTTTTCGTCTCTTATGCTGATCCGTAGCGTCACCGCGCCTTCTTGGGTGAACTTAATGGCATTGTTGAGTAGATTGATGAGTACTTGTCGAAGCTTATTGGGATCAGTAACTATATATTGAGGAACGTCTGATGAGAGGACGAAGTTGAATTGTAATTCTTTGTCTTCTGCCCGTTCCTGGAACATTTCCCGTAAGTTGTGTAGAAGATCCAGTAGGTCAAAGCTGATTTCCTCCAGAGTGATGTGTCCAGCTTCGATTTTGGATAAGTCCAGAATATCGTTAATGAGATGAAGTAGATGATCGCCGCTACGATGCATGATCCGAAGATTTTGCTGTTGCGTAGAGGTGAGGGATGGATCGCGTCGCAGGAGCTGAGCAAAACCGAGAATGACATTAAGTGGCGTTCGTAGCTCATGACTCATGTTTGCCAGAAAAAGACTTTTTGCCCGATTGGCAACCTCTGCTGCTTCCATTGCCTGCTTAGTTCAAAGGTGCGCGCTCGGACTCGTTGTTCTAATTCTAGATTGAGCTGCTGTAAAGCCGTTTCTGCTCGTTTGCGATCGGTAATGTCTTGATAGGTTCCCAACAAGCCGATGAGTTCGCCGGTGAGGTTATATAAAGGCAGTTTGTTGGTTTCAATCCAGATCATTGAACCGTCTGCTAGCGTCTGTGTCTCAACAATGCCGAGTTTAGCGATGCCAGACTCCAGTACTTCACGGTCATCGGCGCGATAAGCATCGGCTTCTGTTATGCTCCAGGGCATGTCGTAATCAGTTTTGCCGATAATGTTGGCGGGGGAAGTGAGGCCAGCAGTTTCGGCAAACTTTTGGTTGCACCCTAAATAAACAGAGTTGCGATCTTTCCAAAAGATGACCAAGGGGAAGGTATCGATCACGGTTTGGAGGAACCGTTTGGATTCACGCAGGGCAAGTTCAATCTGTTTGCGATCGTCAATATCGGTATGTGTCCCCAACATGCGCAGGGGGTGTCCTGCCTCATCCCAAGAGACCATTTTGCCAATCGACAGAATCCACTTCCAGTGACCTTTCTGAGTGCGCTGGCGAAATTCTACCTGGTAATTGGAGATTTCTCCCGCAACGTAAGCACGATAGGTTGCAGAGACTAATTCAATGTCATCGGGATGCAGCCGCGCTATCCATTTCGCATTGGTTTCCTGGAAGGTAGTCGGGTCGTAGCCCAGCATGGTGGCATACTCCGGACTGACTATGGCTTCCCCAGTTTGCACATTCAGGTCATAAAGACCCTGATTTGCAGCGATTAGAGCCAAGCGTAGACGCTCTTCACTTTGACTCAGTTGTTGAGTACGCCGCTGAACTCGGTGCTCCAGTTCTTGATTGAGTTGCTGAAGGGCAAGTTCGGCATGTTTGCGATCGCTAATGTCCGTCACACGCACCAGATCAATCCACTGGTCGCCAAAGGCGATGCGTTTGGCAGAAAGCTCACCCCAGAATTCTCGCCCCTGACGGGAAATATATTCCAACTCCAAGCTCCAGAAGCCTTTTTGATTGATCTCCTGTCGAATGCTGGTTCGTTCTTCGGGTGTAAACTGCCGCTTTTGCAGGGTCTGCCCTTCAATATTGATCAGGTCGGCTTTGCTAGCGACCTCGAACAGTTCGACCGCTCGTTGATTGCAGTCGAGCGTGAGCATTGTCTGGGCATTGACTAGAAACAGGGCATCACTCGACTCGTTGAAGATGCGCTCGCGAAAGTCTCGGCTTTTGACTAGCTCTTGTTCTAGATGTTTGCGATCGCTGATATCTGTGACAAAGCCTTCTAAATGCAGCAGTTCATCCTGATCTGAGTACACTCCTCGTCCACGTTCCCAGACCCATTTCTGGTCACCAGTTTTGGTGATAATCCGGTATTCGCATTCGTAAGGTTGTTTGGCGGCTAGTGCCTGTTGAACCAGGTTCCAAACAGACTCAGCATCGTCGGGATGGATCTCCTGACCACAGGAAATGGTTCGTTCAATCAGGTAGTCTTCCTGACGATAGCCTGAGATCCCAAAGACCCCTTCGCTGACGAATTCAGGCGTATAGTCTGGATCATTGGCAACCCGATAAACGTAACCAGGCAGGTTGCTGATCAGGGTTGCAAGGCGGCGTTCGCTTTCTCGTACTGCCGCTTCGGTTCGCTTACGATCGCTAATATTGCGACAGATACAAAGGTGAACTGATTGTCCATCCCATTCGATACGATTTGAACTAATTTCCACATCGTAAATCGATCCATCTTTGCGACGATGGCGGGTTTCAAATCGATCGCTGCACAGGTTATTGTCTTCTACCTTTTGTTTCAGTTCTACTTGCGTCAAACTAGCATTAAAATCAACCAGATTGAGCGCTGTTGCTTCTTCTACAGAATAGCCAAGCATGCTGGCAAAACTGGCATTAGTCTCAATAATGTTGCCAGCCTGATCAATCAAGACGATGCCATCAATGGACGTGTCAAAGATGGTTTTGCTGCGACGTAACGCTTGAGCGAGGGCTTCTTCTGCTTGCTTGCGATCGGTGATGTCTTCTGCCAGGCCAATAAACCGAAGCGGATGCCCGGACTCATCTTGAATGACTGAAATCTCGGCTGAAACCCAACGAATGGTGCCATCTGGCCGGATAATACGGTACTCTCGTCGGACGCCGTTGCCGTGCATCTGTAACGTGATGGAAGCCTGAACGCGATCGCGATCGTCCGGGTGAATTGAATCCAGCCAGATGTCGGGGTGTTGCCGAAGTTCATCGCGCGATCGCCCCCAGATTTTTTCGTAGGCTGGACTAATGTAGTCGTACTGGTCGGGATTGCATGAGCGGACAAAGAACATTTGAGAAACTGTGTTAGCAATTTCTTGGAAGCGCTCTTCACTTTTTTGTAGGGCAATTTCAGCTTGTTTGCGCTCGCGAATATCTTCAACGATTGCAAGGGTGAGTTCTGGCTGAGCAGACGACCCGCAAATCAGTGATACGGTAACGTTGGCCCAAATAAGTGAGCGATCTTTATGAATAAAGCGCTTCTCCAACGAGTAGGATGAAACGGCACCTGTGAGAAGCTGTTGAAAACAGGCTTGATTTTGTGGCAAATCGTCTGGATGGGTAATGTCTTGAAAATTAAGGGCCAGTAACTCTTCCCTTGAGTACCCAAGCATATTGGCAAAGGTTTGATTAACAAGCAGTAGCCGCCCTTCCAGATCGGTGTATTCTAATCCAACGGCGGCCTGCTCGAAGACTGAACGGAAGCGGGTTTCACTTTGTTGCAACGCCAGTTCGGCGATTTTGCGATCGCTGATATCGATCCAATATCCGGCAATTTCGACTGGCTGCCCCTGTGCATCTCGGACTAATCTCAATCCATCCTGCATCCAGCGGTAAGTGCCATCCTGATGCAGAAAGCGGTACTCATGGGTGTGATGGCCTGATTCAAATAGGGATGGAAGTTCAGCGAACACTGCCGGTGCATCGTCCGGGTGAATGTGGCTGGCCCAGAAACCGGGTTCCTCAACGAACTCATGCGGTTCATACCCCGTCAGCAGCTTGAGATTCTCGCTGACGAAGGTTGCGCCATGGGGTTCTGTTGCTTCGCAGGTGTAAAACACGGCTGGAGTCGCCGTTAGCAGAAACTGTAGGCGCTCTTGCAGGCGGAGGTTTTCGAGGGCAGCGATTTTGTGATCGGTAATG
>JAJPKC010000156.1 GCA_021323955.1 Oscillatoriales cyanobacterium Centralia_MAG_596
ACAGGCATTGGCTTGATTCGACCATTCCTTCTGGACGGTGAAATTGCCAACCTGCTTCTGTTGCCAGGCACAAATATCACCGATTTCACCCTGATGGTTGTCGTCTGCAAACCAGTACCACCCCTGCCCTGGCACTGCGTCTGTGATGGCTTCACACAGCTCATGGGAACTCACAGATGTGAGTGCGTTGAGCAGCGAGAGTCCGCCAGTACAGCCCCCTTCACAGGGGAAGGGCATGACCGCATAAAAAATGCCTCCCTCCATCGCGCTATGGTAGCCACAGAATTGATGGCAGGATTGATCATTCCCTGATACGACTGCCACACCGGGTGGCAGGTAGAGGAAGTAGAGGCGATTCGGGGTCGGCTGGGGAAACGTTGGATTCGTTGAGATTAATGATTGGAGCAATTGCTGGAGTTGGGCATCGGATACCTGACTACCAAACGGTGACGATGTATTGACGATATACGCACCGACTTGTTGACCGTGATTAATGGGTTGCCCCTGGACACTGTACTCCGCCAGTTGATCGATGAGTTCACTGCTCAAGATAGAGTTAAAAAACTGGACGATACCTTGCAGGATATCGCTCTGGGGTTGCTGATTCCAGGCATCTCCATTCCAGAATGTCGTGATGACTTCAACTTGACTTAGCAAGTGTCCACCACGATACGTCAGCTGTGTGGGTGTGGCTAGCACGTCACGCTCAAGCATTGCTGACTCCAGCATGTCTGGTTTAAAGGGTGGCACAATGCTGATTGCTTCAGGGGCTGCGGGCGAGGTATCCGTGAAGCGTTGTTCAAGGTCATCACTCTGAGGCATGGTCACAGTGTAGACGGGTAATAAAGGCGTGGATGGAGCTTTGCTGATAGTCATGATGTTCTCCTTTGAGAAATTGATTTTGGTGTAGTCAGATTTGGCTTTTTGTGATCTATCCAGCGCTTGGGACTGGCTTGAAGCACTCACTGTCTTACATCCAGTTGATAGTTGCCCCTGTTTTTAACTGATGCAGTCAGTCAGTCTGTGGATTGAGTAAAGGTTTGTGAGATCGATCATTGTTAGATGTTGGGTTACTCTAAGATCGCCATCAAGTCAGTTTTCTACTGGAGTCTAGATGCCATAGATGATTCAGATGTTGAACGCGTTGTCGCAGAACTGTAGCTTTATACTTTCGGTACGCCACGATCGCGCTAATCACAACAACATGAAGGGCGATCGCCAGTGAAACGCTGATGGTACTCAAGTGTGCAATGTCAGCTTGCTGAGTTGGGCTATATTGTGGAGACGGAACCGTTCTCTGACCGTGTAAACTGACTTGCATTTAGACCTCCACTGGGACTTGATAGCGCCAGTTAATCGCACGTGGTTGGACAGAGCGAGACGCTATAGAAACGCTTACAGACGGAATTTCAATCTGGGCTGCCCCAAACAAGCGATAGCGCCAGTTGATGGCACGCAGTAGATGAATCGATTGAGTGTGAGTTGGAATGCAGCTGTAATGATGACCACGATAGATTAGTTGCATGGGGGCATACTCCAATTTGAATGTGGTAATTGAAATGGAATGGAATCCTGATATTGGCGGATTGCCCAAGTGTGTTCAATGGGTAACTTCAGAAGTGTCTGCAATGAGATAGTTGGCAGCAATTTGAACTAATGCAGTAGGCTTAATCAATTACGTAAAAACGATGGATAGATGGCGGGGTTGGTAATCAGATGGCAGTAGACGTTTCCTACAATCGCGAAAACGCAAATAGCAGAAATGACCAGCATCACCGTGCTAAGAGATAGTCTAGTTATCTCTTTGATGTTTTTTTAGAGTTGGTAGGCATACTGGTTGCGTTCTATGCTCAGACGCTTTGACGGCGATGCTCGATCGCAGAGCGTCACAAGCCTGATGGAAGTAGATTACAAGCGGATTTGCGCTGCTACATTCAAGTAGGTATTGACAGTTTGAACTGATGCAGTTGCAGTGTGAGCATAGGATCGCCTGCTGCTACAACTGTAAATATTGGTAACGCTCTTGATATTTGGGAAGGGATCAACTATCGTTCACTCAACACCTGTTGAAGAAGCTAGTGCGGCAATGATTCAAAGTAGCGAGGTCGAAAAGCCTACTTTGCCTTACTCAATGCAGCCCTCAATCTTTTTAGCTTTCAACGTTTTCTGATATGCCCCAGGCTTAAAGCCCTTTCTGCTGTCCTTTTCACAAGTTTGGAAAAGGTTTTGTTTAGTAGTGGGCAGTTTAGAGTGACAGATTAAATATTGGCGAAGCAATATCTTGCGACCGAAAAATTATTGTGATAGCCTCCGTAGTGAAGCATCTCAATGATTGCAGTTATGGAAATCAGTTCCGTGATTGCAACTCAAAATGCAATTTCCATCATCAGGTGTATCTTATTCATAGGAGAGAAACATGGATTCTGACATGGCACAACAGTTGAGCGACGAGTTTGCGTCCGCACTCTCTAAAATTCTGCCTGATCTAACTCAATTACTCCAGAGCAATCAGATATTAACAACCTTAGAAATTGATCTAGAACCGTTCTTGCTTCAAATGCTGAGTCAAGCGACTTGCACTTGCTGCTTTGTCAACGGTGTAATGAAGTGTGGTCCGAACTATACACCGCTGGCTCCTGGGGTAACCAATAACACAGGAGGGCTCGATCCTCAAAGAGCGCAACAGTTGTGTGATAATGTTGCATCAAATTTGTTTACGGTTTTGCCTGGTTTAAGTCAATCTGTCAAGCAGGCGGGTGGGAGTTTTGAAGTTCACTTCTTCATCGATCCAACCAAAGCAGATGATGAACAGCCAGTGGTTTGCACATGGGTCAGCGACGCACAAGGCAGCATTCTTCAATGTTCTAGTTCGTGAGTGTTGCTTGGAGTGAGACGATTCTATGGTTCAAAGAAGGATCAGCAAACATGGGAGCCTGATGCGACTGAATCCTTTGGTGCTCGCGGGCGCGATCGCTGTTTCTGGATACCCCACTCGTGCCCAGGTAACGCCTGACCATACATTGAGCGCTGAACAATCGATCATAACGTCAAGCACCAGCAATGGGGCACTCCATCAGCAGATTGACGGTGGAGCGATTCGCGGGATCAATCTGTTTCATAGCTTCAGCAGCTTCAACATTGGGGCAGGGCAAAGCGTCTATTTTCAAAACCCCAATGGTATTCGGAACATTATCAGTCGCGTGACTGGCGGCAGTCCCTCCAATATTGAAGGCACTTTAGGAGTATCCGGCGGCACTGCCAACCTGTTCCTGCTTAATCCCAATGGCATCCTCTTTGGAGGCAATGCGCGGCTGGATGTGGGTGGCTCCTTTGTTGCTACCACCGCGACAGCGATTCAGTTTGGCACTCAGGGTGTCTTTAGTAGCTCTGCGCCTACGTCCCCACGGTTACTTACGGTGAATCCCTCTGCGTTTTGGTTCAACCAAGCTGTACATGGAGCGATTATCAATCGTTCCACCATTCCATTAAATGCGGGTGGGCAGGGGCTGCAAGTGCCAGATGGAAAGAGTTTGCTGCTGTTAGGGGGCGATGTCACCCTGGATGGCGGCGGTATCAATGCGGCTGGGGGACGGGTGGAATTGGGCGCTGTGGCAGGTATGGGCACTGTAGCGTTGAGCCTGAACGACAACGATTTGCATTTGAGTTTTCCCGCCACGCTCGATCGTGCTGATATTGTGCTCACCAATGGCGCTACGGTCAATACAAGCGGGGAAGGGGGCGGTTCAATCCAGATCTGGGGTAGGCGCGTTTCCATCAATGGTGGCGCTCAAGTTGTGGCGTTTACCCAGGGAGCGAAGCCCGGCGACAGCCTAACGGTAAACGCTTCTGAGTCATTGGAATTGATTGGACTCGTCCCATTTGGAAATTTATCGACGTTGAGTTTCGGGGATGGCAAGGCGGGCGATATTATGATCGAGACCGCAAAATTAAGTGTTCAAGATGGAGCGCAAATCCTATCTGGAACACTTGGCAATGGTTCAGGGGGGCAATTGAACGTGAATGCCTCCGAATCTGTCGAGGTAGCAGGTCAAGATAGTAGCAGTGGTGGTTCTAGCACATTGGCTAGTTTTACAGGTGGTGCAGGACAGGCGGGAAATTTAACTATCAACACCAAAAGGTTAATCGTCCGGGATGGAGGAGATTTATCTACCGAGGCGCTGTTCGCATCTGAGAATGGACAGTATTTTCCGTTATCGGGCGAAGGCGGTAATCTGACGATTAATGCCTCTAACTCTGTAGAGTTGATCAGACAAGGATTCATCTTCACAGACACTTCGAGTCCTGGAAACGCAGGTAATATAACAATCAACACGGGTAGGCTGCTAGTTCAGGGTAAAAGTCAAATTGATGCGCAAAGCAGTGGCTCAGGAAATGCTGGCAATATTGCCGTGCAGGCACGATCGATCGAGTTAACCAATCAATCTCAAATCAACGCTACCACTACAGCCAGTCAGGGTGGCAACATCGCGCTGCAAGTCCAGGATCTGCTGTTGCTGCGGCAGGGTAGCTTTATTTCCACCACGGCTGGAACGGCGCAAGCAGGAGGAAATGGCGGTAATATCACCATTAATGCACCCAAGGGGTTTCTGGCCACCGCGCCCAACGAGAACAATGACATTACCGCCAACGCTTTCAACGGTAGGGGTGGCAACATCACCATCAACGCCACTGGCATTTACTGGTTTACCCCTCGCAGTCGAGCAGATCTGGAGAAACTGTTGGGCACCACCGATCCCGCACAGCTTGATCCCAGCTTACTGCCCACCAATGACATCACGGCGATTTCTCAGGACAACCCCAATCTAAGCGGTCGCGTGACGCTGAACACACCCGACATCGACCCCAGCCGTGGCTTAGTGCAGCTTCCCGTGGATCTCACCGATGCGTCCCGGCTCATTGTACAAACCTGTCCCATTGGCGATGGCATCGCCAAGCAACCCAACGAGTTCACCATCACCGGTCGCGGTGGGTTGCCGCCCACTCCCAGTGAAGCTGTGGATCGTGATGCCATTCAAGTCGATTTAGTTACCGCTGATGCAGGCGATCGACCATCCGTTTCGCAATATCAGCCAGACCAAAATCCCGTTCGGCTGAGCCCTCACGCCGAAGCCTTGCCATCATCTTCCAATGCATCCCTCGTGGAAGCTCAGGGATTGCAGGTCGCGGCAGACGGCACCGTATTTCTGGTTGCAGCAACTCCTCACAGTGCAATTGCTCCCTCACTCAATCGCTTAGTTTCCTGCTATTGAGGAGCAAAATATGAGCCAAAAATGGTCTGCATGGATTGATCAAATCCACCGCTCATTACATCGTCAAGCAGCCCTGTTGTTTCTGGTTGCCCTGTTTTTAGTTGGGCTGAGTTTGCCGATCGCCGCTCAGCAGCCTACTGCGCCTCAGATTGCTTCCCCAACGGCTCAAACAGTATCAGATGCCAAAGCACTTGACCAACAAGGCAGACAACGCTACGAAGCTGCACAATATGCTGATGCCGTTTCATTATGGCAACACGCGATCGCTGCTTTCAAAGCAAATGGCGATCGCGTCGGGGAAGCCCAGACTTTGAGCAACCTTTCCCTTGCTTACCAGCAACTAGGGCAATGGGACAAGGCGAGTGCCGCGATCGCCGACAGTCTTGCTTTAATACAAAACTCACAACTCGAAATTACTCCTTCGGAGTCGCTACGCGAACAAAGCTCAAAACGCCTTCTCGCTCAGGCATTGGATGTTCAAGGTCGCCTGCAATTATCACGCGGCAAGGCAGAAACAGCGCTAACAACCTGGAAACAAGCGGCGGTTCTCTACACTCAACTCAACGATCAAGTGCGGTTGACTCGCAATCAGATCAACCAAGCCCAGGCGCTACAGTCTCTTGGACTCTATCTTCAAGCGCAAAAGCAAATCACAGCAGCCACTCAACGCCTTCAGAAGCAGCCTGATTCAGCGCTGAAAGCGATCGGGTTGCGCAGCCTGGGCAATGTTCTGCGAGTCACTGGAAATTTGGAGGCTTCCCGCCAGGTTCTCCAACAAAGTTTGGCGGTGGCAACGACGATCAACAACCCTCAAGAAAGGGGAGAAGCGTTTCTCAGCTTAGGCAATACTGCCGCTGCCCAGGTCGATACCACCACTGCGAATGACTCCGTTGCACAAAGCGCGATCGCGTTTTATCAACAGGCAGCTACTTATTCCCTACAAACTGCCGTTCCCGCTCAACTCCATCAACTGGATCTACTGCTGGAAACCCATCAACCCGATGCCGCGCGAATGCTCCTGCCGCAAATCCAGACGCAAATTGACACCTTGCCTCTCAGCCGTACTGCGGTTTATGCTCGGATTGATTATGCTCAGAGTCTGATGAAACTGGCACAAGATGCAAAGCATGCGGCTCAGATGTTAGCGATCGCGCTTCAACAAGCCCGTAGCCTGCAAGATACCCGCGCTGAATCCTATGCGATCGGGACATTAGGAAACCTGTATGAGCAAACTCAGCAATGGTCTGATGCCACCAGGTTGACTCAGCAGGCATTGGTGCTTGCCCAGACGTTGGATGCCGTCGATATTAGCTATCAGTGGCAGTGGCAGCTCGGCAGATTACTCAGACAACAGCAAGACATGCCAGCAGCCATTGCAGCCTACGATGGTGCGATCAAGCAGCTTCAGTCGATCCGGTACGATCTGGTAACGGTGAATCCGGATGTGCAATTTTCGTTTCGAGACAAGGTTGAACCCGTTTATCGGCAGTTTGTTGATTTATTGTTGCAGCCTCACAATGGTGTGGAACCCAGCCAGGACAATATTCGCCAGGCCAGAACCACGATCGAAGCCTTGCAATTGGCTGAGTTAGACAACTACTTTCGTGCGGCTTGTCTAGCGCCGAAACAACAATTGGATGCTGTTGTGGATCAAGCTGATCCAACCGCAGCGGTAATTTATGCCACAATTTTGAGCGATCGCGTCGAAGTCATTCTGAAGCTACCGCAACAGCCTCTGCGCCATTATGCTACCAACTTGCCGCAAAACCAGGTAGAGCAAACCCTGGAATCACTGCGCCACAACATTGCCGAACCCGATGCGTTGCAACAGACCCAGATCCAGGCTAACCAGGTTTACAACTGGTTGATTCAGCCCGGTATTGAGGCGATCGCCCAAAGCCACATCAAAACCTTAGTCTTTGTCCTGGATGGGCGACTGCGGAATATTCCCATGTCTGCGCTCTATGACGGACATCAATATCTGATTGAAAAGTATGCCGTAGCGCTCTCGCCCAGTCTCCAGCTTTTCAACCCCAAACCATTACCATCTGGCGGATTGAATGCGCTCGTTGTGGGGCTAGATCAGTCGCGGCATGGCTTTCCCCGACTACCCTATGTGGGCAACGAATTAAAGCAAATTCAATCAGAAGTGCGGAGTCAAGTGTTGTTTAATCAACAGTTCACAACACAAGCTTTTCAAACGGCTATGAATGCCCAACCGTTTGCGATCGCGCATTTAGCCACCCACGGTCAATTTAGCTCCAAAGCAGACGAAACCTTCATTCTGGCGTGGGATAAAACCATCAACGTTAACGAATTAAATACTCTGCTGCGATCGCGCGACCAACAACGATCGCAGCCTTTGGAACTTCTGGTGCTCAGTGCCTGTGAAACGGCTGCTGGCGATCAACGAGCAGCCCTGGGACTTGCAGGCGTAGCGCTCCGAGCTGGTGCACGCAGTACGATCGCGTCTCTATGGAGTGTGAATGATGAATCGACCGCCTTGCTGATGAATCAGTTTTACCAGGCACTGATCAATCAAGCTCAATCCAGAGCCGAAGCCTTACGTCGTGCTCAACTGACGTTGCTGAAAACACCGGCATACCAGTTGCCCATCTTTTGGGCACCTTACGTTTTAATTGGCAGTTGGCTGTAAGCCAGTAACTGTCAACTTTGTTTTAAGGGATAGAATCGGAGAAAATTGAGCGGTAGATACTTGATGCTAACCATGCCTCAAAAGAAATACAGTGTAACCCTTAGTACACGTCACCATAAGAGGGGGACGGAATTGAGCGTCCATGCCTCAGGCTCATGCTTGGATGCTTTCCCCATCAATGACTTATGACCTTTCTGGTATGCCCATAGGGCCTTATGACTCAGACCAATGACGTTTGATCTCCGCCCCCTATTAATGACTAATGACGAGTTGTACCTTCTCCTTTATCCGACGGCAATACGATACCGTGGTACGGGAGCAATCAATCAGGGTTCTTTTTCTGTAGCGATGATGTGAACGTCAATATTTTTCAGCGATCGCAGCAGCTTATGCGTCAGCGAACCCCGCAGCAAAAGCCGCCAGCGCGATCGCTGGCTTTCACCAATCACAATTTGAGTGATGTGATAGTTTTGGGCTACATCTGCGATCGCCTTCGCTTTGTCTTGCTCTTTGACCCGCACAAAATGACCGCCAAACTCTTTGCAGAGGCGTTCACAGGTTTCGATATGATGGCTCTCTGCTTTGGTGAGAAAGCGGTCTGGGTCATCCACAAATAGACAATAAAACGGAGCGTGCATGTAGCCTGCGATGCGAGACCCTCGGCGGATTAGCTGCACGGCGTTGGGATACGTTGAAACACAGACTAAGATGCGCTCGTGAATATTGCAGTAGGGAGCGATCGGTGTAGCACCGTTCGCATCTTTCTCAAGTGCTTCTTCTTCACAGTTATCGGCGACTTCTCGCAACGCTAATTCCCGCAGGGCAATGAGGTTACGGCGTTGAAAGAAGTTTTGCAGTGATTGATCGACCTTCTCCAACGCATAGATTTTGCCGTCGCGAAGCCGTTCTTCTAAGGTCTCAGGCGTCACATCAATGACTACCACCTCGTCTGCTTCGTCCAACAGGCGATCGGGCACCCGCTCTCGCACCACAACGCCCGTAATGCGGGCAACCAAATCATTCAGACTTTCTAAGTGCTGAATGTTCACCGTAGAGTAAACATCAATGCCCGCCGCCAGGATGATTTCGACATCCTGATAGCGTTTTTCGCGTTCAGCACCAGGGACGTTAGTGTGAGCCAGTTCGTCTACCAGCGCCAGTTGGGGTTGCCTTGCCAGAACGGCATCTGTGTCCATCTCTGTCAGGGTAACGCCCACATGAGTAATGTGCTGCCGAGGTACAATTTCTAGCCCCTCTGCTTTCTGTGCTGTTTCCTGACGATTGTGGGTTTCTAGCAGCGCCACAACTACATCAATGCCCTCTTGTCGCAGGCGATGGCCTTCTTCCAGCATCCGATAGGTTTTGCCAACCCCAGGCGACATGCCAATGAAGATTTTATGCTTACCACGCTTTGTCGGACGGACAGTAAGACTGTCGGGTGATGCTGTCGGCGATTCATACATAGTGCTATACCGTTGAGAGCAGCTGAATGAGTGCTAAAACCGGCATCGCTTTAATGCCGCATCGATCGACACCTCGAAGTTGTAGCCCCTTTCGGTCGTTGGTAGATGACCCGGTGGTGGATCCGTAAAGTTTGGTTCCTTACCAGGTTTGTAATCAAGCCGTTTAGTTTGCGGGTTGTAAATCCACTCAATTAACCACTCGCCGGATTGTTTCTGCCAGCCAACCTGGTCGTACATCTTGCGATAATCTCCCAGGGCTCGCAAAACACTTTGCTGCGCGGTAAAGCCGAGCTTTCCATTGCTAGCAACGCTCCAGAGCTGATCGACGGTCGTTAAGTCTTTGCAGGAAAGGGTGTTCATTTCATCTTGAGGTGTCAAGCCGAGCTTTTGGGCCTTGGGGCCAGCCGCATCGAGCAAGCGCTCATAAGTCTCTCGATCGGCGGCTTTCCAGTCTTTGCGCTGGAGGGCATCTCTGAGCCTGGTGTAATTGACATTGCGATCGCTCTCTAATGGCACCTGACTGAGCGCTACAACAGCATCCGTCGATTCATGGGGTTGCTCAGAATTAGGTGTACTGGGGGATACGAATACCGATACCAACTGATGATCTGATTGGGTTCTAAGACCAAACCAGATGATCGCACCCGCCAGACTAAACAATCCCAGAATCACGAAAATTGCAAGAACAAATGCTGTTTGGTTGGTTTTCGCCATTGTGCCTTTACAACCATCACCTTCAATGTCCGGATTGGATCGCTATATTGATCAGCGATCGCCTTAAAATGAACTGCTTTTAAACTAAGAGTCTCAGCGAATCGGAGGGGAAAAGCCTATCTCTAATTAGCATTATTTCTAATTAGCATTATTTCTAATTAGCATTATCTAACATAGCGGTTATCCTTCTCATGCGGGACGCCTCACGCCCAGTCCCCATACTCCATACCTCACTTACTAGAGAAAGGCGACAACTCTATATAAGGCTTCAACCCTTATTTTAGATCGCTTAGCAGCACAACAGAATGACTGTAGCCGAAATCTAAATTTCGTTTATTTTGATCATTGGCTTAACAGTAAACGCAGCCTAAACGATCTATATTTGCGAATATAAACTTTCCTAAACGGTTGATCCAACGTGTTCTAAACAGCAAAAAATGCTCCTGCAAACAAGCAACATTGGCGTTAGATCGTTTTTTGGGTCTGTTCTAAATAATGACGAACGCCTTCGCCAACTTGTGCAAGATTCGGCTCAATTTTTTTAATTAGAAAATCTTCAACGGTCTGGGCAACTGTATGGGTTAAGAAGAAGGGAACTCCCGAAATTTTGTTCGGATCGATCGTCAATTTTCCCAAACAATCAATCCGCGTCCCGTTATTAACTTCCAAAAATCGGTTGGTGCCAACACAGTGTACGGCTTCTGTAAAGGCATGGGTTTCTGTACGCCAGTCGGTTGTAAACGCCGCATCATTCCACACCGCGTAATCGGTCCACGACAACATCGCTTCACTGAGAATGGCGCGCGCGATCGCTGGAATTTCGCCACCGCCGTGCCAGACATTCACCAGACGCACAATGCCATCCTCTGACTGCCGGGATTTGACCTCGATCTGCCGCACATTTGGTAGAAAGGGCACGATCTCGACCAGGCGATCGCGATACGTTGTGTAAACAAGCAGGCGTGGAAACGGCAGATAGACTGACGACTGAATAATCATGGAGGGTGCTGAAGCGCTAATTCGTAGAGTAGCTAGATGTCATGCTGAGTGGAGCTTTACACGACTTAGTCGCCAAGAAACACAGGGCGTGTCTGTAGGCGTAGTCATTTCAAGCGGGCAAGGTGTAGGACTCAAGCTCGCCCTTTTTCACGGAAGCTTGAGATCCTAAAGTTCTTGCCCCATTGAGTGGTTCCACTTGCAGTCCAGACAACAATGCTACACAGCGTTTTGTCCCCTGTGAGAAGCCAGCTACGGAATGACACAGGAGTTTACAAAATCAGCTCTGAGAGCGATGTCAGGGAATCTCCCCTCAGTTAAGCCAACTGCTTTGAGTTTAACGCTGCCTAGCCAGTGCAGGCCGTAGTCGATCGGTGAGGATTTCCGCACAGCAGAAAGCGCAACTGAATAAGTTTTGTGTACGCGAAGGGTATTCGACGCACCACTATAGACGCAATGCTACTAACAGCAAGTCAGCATACCAAACGACTCTGCTGGCATGCTACAGCTTCAACACTTCTCCAACTTTCATTACTTTGAGCTGGCTCTTCACTCCTTGCTGTTGAAGCGCTTGAGCGAAGGCACTTGGCGTACCTGGAAGGTTAAAAACACCATAGTGCATCGGCACTACGGTTGTAGGATTAATCAACTTGACCGCTTCGGCTGCACGTTGTGGCCCCATTGTAAATTGATCACCGATACAAGCCAGCATCAAGTTCACTTTTCGCGATCGCGAAATTAGCGACATATCGCTGAATAGATCGGTATCGCCTGTGTGGTAGATTACGGGGCCATTTTTGACGCTGATCAGGAAGCCACCCGGATTGCCGGCAAAATTGGCGGGGCTGCCATCCGAGGCGACGGACGAGCTGTGTACCGCTGGGACATAGGCCACTTTTACTTCTCCGTTTAGCAGCGTGATTTCGCCGCCGAAATTCCCCTGCGTTTCAAAGGTCACCAGATCTTTGGGATAGCCGCCGTACTGCACGATCGCCTGCCCCAAATCATAAGTACTGACAAGTTTTGCTTTTGTTTTTTTGGCAATTTCGACCGCGTTCCCAAGATGGTCAAAGTGCCCATGCGTGACCAGGATGTAGTCTACCTGGTTCAGGCTTGCCACATCGGCTTTGCCACTTGGATTGAGCGGGTTTTCGAGCCACGGATCAATCAGGAATACTTTGCCAGAGGGCGTGGTGAGCTTGAATGCAGATTGTCCGTACCACAGTAGCTGTGTCTTACCAGTTGATTGAGCATTGCCAATCATCGGGCTAATGCCGATCAGTACTGCCACCAAAACGAGTGCCAGAAAACCGATTCCTGCCTTCAATGCATGTTTTGGCACCCAGTTCATACGATTCATGTTGGTATCCTTTCTGTCTAAAGCGATGAGTGTGCTGAGCCATACGGATAACTGCCCCGACTACAGCATGTCGTCCTGACTCGGTTTGAGAACGTTCGCTAGCGCACAAACGGCATCTGCTTCCACTTTAATCAACATGGTGGAATCGATCAGAGCCTTAACCTCAACCATCGTACTGGCAGGTGGATGTGCCGCAAAAAAATCAGCATGCGCCTGAGCAAACTCCTGCCACCGTGAAATATCGGTCACAAACATCCGCGTTCTCACAACCGCATCGCAATCTGCGCCAAATGCCTGTAGCGCTTGCTGAATGATCTCAAAGCCGTGCCGCGCCTGGGCATAAGCATTGTTGGGTGCTACCACGTTTCCGGCTTCATCAACAGGCGAAGTCCCTGAGAGAAATCTGATTGCCCACTTTGACGGCACGGCAATACTCGACATTCGGCTCCCAGAGAGTGTTTGAAAAGATGCGTTCAATGCGTGTCATTAATTTTCTTTATTCAAACGCGATCGTATCCACCCAGTCTTGATACTGTGGGTCGCGCTTTTCGGTAATGGCGATCAGTTTCGCTCGCAGTTGATCCGTGATTGGACGATCGGCGGGCAACTCGTAGTTCTCAATCCGCTTTACAGGGGCAACTTTGGCCGCCGTGCCCGTCAAAAATACTTCATCAGCAATAAATAGTTCCGTCTTGTCTACAGGACGTTCGATCGTGGGGATGCCCAGGTCACGCGCAATCGTCAGCACGCTATCGCGCGTAATTCCTTCCAGAATGTCCTGATCAAACCCAGGTGTGATCAGTTGCCCATTGCGAACCACAAAGACGTTCATCCCCGAGGCTTCGCTGACCTTCCCCTGGGCGTTCAGCATAATGGCTTCATCAAATCCCGACTCCGCTGCTTCCGTTTTGGCCAGTGCTGAAGCAATGTAGGCGGCAGTAATCTTGCCGCGCAGCGGCATGCTGTTGTCTGCCTGTCGTTGCCAGGAGCTAATCCGACAGTTAACGCCGGTTGGAGACAAATAATCGTCCATCTCTAAGCCGTAGATCAACAGGCTCTTTTCCACCTGATGCAATCGGGGGGCAATTCCCAGCCCGGACGTATAAACCAGTGGGCGGATGTAGAACGGGCGAGACGGTCGGTTTTTGTGGATGAATTCAACGATGCGCTGCTTGATCGTACTGCTGGGCAAATCGTAATGGAGAAACCGGGCACTCTGGCTCAACCGCAGGCAATGGCGTTCTAACCGAAACAGCAAAATCTGGTTTGGGTTCTGTGGGTCAGGTAGACCACGCAAGCCGCCGATCGCCGCTGTACCGTAGTGCAGTGCGTGCGTTGCGATCGAAAGTTTGGCCTCTGAAAACGGAAGAAATTGATCCTGAACGTAGGCGATCGGCAGAAAACTATCCATAAGCAGCAACGTTGGACGGGGGAAGCAGGACAAAGTTAAGTCAGCCATTATACTGCTGTTCTAACCACAACCGTACCTCTAGTTCCGTTCCAAAACAACTCCGATGCCCACTAATCGGGTCGTAAACATGCCATGCGATCACAGTTCCCTGCCGATTCATTTCTTGCCAAACACGGGGTTCTTGGTTGGCGGCAAGCACCTGACAGCAGCGTTGCCAGAGCCCATTGAGCCACTGCGGCCAGCGTTGGACTTGAACCTGAGCAGCGCCCTCATCGCGGGTAGCGGATCGAATTGGAAAGCACAAAAATAGAAAATCAGGAAGATCCATACGCTATCAAGCTTGTGTAGTAAAGCGACACACTTACTATGCGCTGAGGATCACGTCCCGATAAGGTACAAATTTTGCGGCTTTTGCTAGTACAGTAAGCAAATCGGAAAACTGGTCTAGCCAAACTTTTGCGAACTGTACCAGGACAGTCAGTGGCGATCGCCGTATAGTGCGAAGAGAATAAGGTTGAAAACCAAAAGAGGCCAAACGCCCAAGAACAAAAAGCCTGAAGACAAAAAGCCGCTTCACGGTTACCTTTTCCCTCATTACTGCGTTAATCATTTCCTCCATGAGAATTCCTCTGGATCGTCAGGCAAACCAGCCCGTTTACTTGCAGATTCGTGAGCGCGTCAGTCACCTGATTAAATTTGGTGCGCTAAAACCGGGCGATCGACTACCTTCTGTCCGCGAGTTAGCCAGGGAAGTGCAGGTCAACAAGCTGACCGTCCTTGAGGCCTATAGTGTCCTGGAAGCTGATGGGTTAATTCATGCGCGGCAGGGGGCTGGCTACTTTGTTAACAGTGCCGTATCGTCACCGGCGTTGGCGGCCACGTTTGCCCCGGCTCAGGATGTGATTATTCCGCAGAAGCCCAGCGGCGAATTTTGCGACTCCTACTTAAATTCGCTCCAGGTCTTGCACCAGGACGGTGTGATTGACTTCAGTACTGGGTTCCCACAGATGTTTGGGGTGGAAGACCTGCGCCGCGTCGCTCGCCGTGCAATGAACCAGGTCGCCGATTCTCTGTTTAGCTATTCCCATCCTCAGGGTGAACTCACTCTGCGTCAGCAAATCGCCCAGTTATTGATACAGCGGGGATTACTCGTTTCGGCAGATAACCTGATGATCACGAGCGGTTCCATGCAGGGGCTATCGCTGGCAATGCGCTATTTTCTCCGACCAGGAGACTGGGTTGTGGTGGAAAGCCCGACCTATCACGGTGCCGTTGCCATTTTGCAAAAGCTTGGTGCGCGCGTGATTGGTATCCCTATGACCAGTCAGGGAATGAACCTGGAACTGCTG
>JAJPKC010000310.1 GCA_021323955.1 Oscillatoriales cyanobacterium Centralia_MAG_596
CCCAGTCAGGATAGGACTTTCAACCAAATGCCGACAATGCCGACATGTTCTAGGAAAAGTGTGACCAAACACTGAGGAAATATTAAAAGTGACGAGAGAAAAATAAAAGGGTTGCGTGGTTGGCTAAATACCAGGTGGTTTGGGTCTATCTGGTCGGTTCATAGCGATGTCATAAGCACGTTGATGGGTAGCATCAGTGATCCAATGGTGGTAGGTCTGAGTGTGGACAAGATGCGAGTGCCCCATCTGCGCTGCTGCAAGTTCAGTTGGTAGTCCAAATTCGAGTGTTCGCACAGCCCAAGCATGACGCAAGTTGTACGGCTTCAGAAAGCCATACCGTTTTAATGCATTGGTCACTCGTCCACCCAAAGCTGAGTTGTCTTTACCAGTGACCAATGGTAATTCTGTGTGTGCCAGATCCCACATTTCGTACCATTCGGGGTAACAAGCCCAAACCCTACGCCTTCCTGTCTTACCATCGTTGACAGTAAGGATATGGGAGTGTTTAAGGCTCTCCAAATCCAAATGAAAGACTTCGTGATTTCGCAACCCATAAGTAGCCATGAGTGCAAATACATAGCGCCATTGAGGGTTTTCTATGCGCCCATACCATTCTTGGATGTCGGCATCGCTTGGCAGATTGCGAGGTGTAACTTTGCTGGGTGAGTAATCCCCTGCCAAACCAGAAAGATCTAATTCCAAACCCGCAAACTTGGCAAGTGCACCAAGCACCATACAGTAGCGTTTCCTGGTTCGACTATCCGGATTGGTCTTTTCCACCTTGTCGAGTAAAAGAGATGCGCTGATCTCTTGATCAGCAGGTAACTTCCGAAAGACTAAGGCATATTCAGTCCTCCAAGTTGTTTCTGTTTTGGCATCTCTTTTATTGCGGCTGAAGTAATCTTTTTCAAACGCTTGTATCAATTCTCCAACCGTCAATCCCGATTCAGCACCTGATTTTAGGTAGTCAGCCCACCTAAATTCTTTAAGTGCGATCGCACTACTAAGCTTTTTGGCTTCCGCTTCCGCTCGTTTCAGCCCTGCTGGATTAGCTCGGATGTCAAGAGCAATGGTTTGATTTACCCATTGGGTTGAGTCTTTACCCGGTTTTGGCGGTAGTTTTGCTCGGAGAGAGAGCTTATCCCCTCTCAACCAGAGAGAAACCCCGTACTTATTGGCTTTGAGACGTTTGTTTATTTCAGCAACCTTACTCTCTGTGTCAGTGCCCATTGTGCAGGAATTGTGCAGGAAATCGAGTCATATTTTGGCATATTTCAACATGTTTCACTATGTTTCAACGTATTCCAATTTCCCACCCAGACTGAGTTTGACTGACTAAAGCACTGGTACTACGTTCATGCCTTCTGAGGATTGTGGTTCCTCCACTCGCGGGTTCGACTCCCGTCGTTCGCCCTTATTATGTACAGTGACTAATTAGCTGTCGTTGGTCACAGATTAGTGTTATCAGTGCCAAGCTAATGTCGCCGTAACAACTTGCTGTCGTTGAACTGGTGGTGCCAAATTAATGTCGCCTAGATAGAGACAATTCGGTTTGTGCTGCAATAGTCACAATCCTCTGCCTTCTTTCAACCCGCAACAACTTTCAAATCCTCTCTAGTACAGGAGGGCGGAAGTTATATGGAAGGGGCACTTCAATCGGCAGAACGGGCTAATACAGAGGTGTTGAGTACGATAAAAGGTGTTGATTAAAAGAACATCTCATCTCCGGGTTCGTTAGTTCAACTTGTTGACTCAGGTGATAAAACGATCAACCACAAATTACTCTTCAACCACCCTCAACACCCGTAAACGAGGCCAGCTAATGTTGCCCATTACGCGCTGCCGATATCCTTCTTCAGTAAATAATCTTTCGGTGGTTGGTGTGCATGGGCGTTGTTCGACTGCGTGAATAGCTTGAATAGGCTGATGATCATCGCGGGAAATTGCAGCGAGAAGTGCTTGATCGCAACTGCTTCAGCCAAATTTGGCATCCTTCCGGGCCAGCGTTCGCCAGCAGCCGGGAATCCGGCGGCAGCCGTAACCAGGAGTAGGGCTGAAAGACCTCACCGCTTTCACGAAAGCTACCTTGAATCACAAAAATTTCTAACCCATGTGGCGTAAGTAAAGCGATGGATGCATTCGCCTCCCATTGTTCCAGTTGCACTGTTTCGCGAGCGTCGGTAAACAACGGCAGCGTGCTCACACCCAGCCGCGTCACATCAGGCATATAGTTCTGTTGTGTGGTGTTAAGCGTTACCTGAGTGCGATCGTCTGGGTCAAATTGCCAGAGTTTGACCAGAATGGTGCAACCGCTGGCTGAACCGGGCGTATGGTGAGATGTGGGTGGATTTCGAACATAGGTGCCGGCGGGATAATCCCCATGCTCATCCTGAAACACACCTGCTAACACCAAAAATTCTTCGCCACCACCATGGGTATGGGGAGAGAACTGGCTATGGGGGGCATAGCGCACGATCGTCGTTGCCCGCGCCACTTCATCTCCGATGCGATCAAGCATCTTCCTTTCCACACCCGGTATGGGCGATGCTTGCCAAGGTATCGCCGCCCCATGCACCACCGCTCGTTTTGTAAAGTCAGCATTGAGTTCCATTGCGCTCTTCTCCCTCAACAAATCAATGGCTACTACGCACTAAAACTGGGTCGTTGCTGCATGCGATCGTGCCAAACTTGCAGATGAGTAGCGGTTTCGGGGATCGTAATTTGACAAGCCCCACCAAACGCCAACCCAGCCAGCGCCGTAATATCTGCCACCGTAAAGCGATCGCCTGCAATAAAAGGCTGAGTTGCCAAGACTTGATCTAAGCGATTCAGCGTTGCGATCGCCTGTTCCTTATACGGTCGGTGTGCAAGCGGATTATTAGGCGGGCTGTGTAAGTAAGATGTGCATAGAAGAACTTTACCTATTTTCATCCTGTTTCATGAGCTGTGGGTAGACAATATCAGCAGCCAACACTATTAGTGCGTGAACAGGCAGGATAACCAATAAAAGCGTTAAAAGCCTTGCCACAGCCATCGTCCCCTCAATGAGAGCAGGCTTTGGAGTCAACCAGTCGAAAGCGGAATCTAAGAACGCTGCAACGTGTTTCTTTCCGTCCACGCATAGCCACGGGCTATGAGCAACAATCGCATGTTCAGCTTCCCAACTCCGCACCGTCTTCAGCGCACTTTGTAGAGACGCTCTATCAAAGATGTGTCCGAATTGCACTCCACGAGGAGTATGTTGATACATTTGATTCCATTGAGTAGTCAAACGAGACAAAGGTGAGAAAGTTAGTGGGTCGAAGTCCATCACTAAATCAGTAAAGATGACTGTGCAGGAAGCGCGATGGAAAAAGACAAGCTCATCAATCCATCCGTTTCCTGACCCAAAAAGGCATTGATCAATCTGCCCCGCCCACTCCGGTTCTGGGATGTCCGTAGACAACGTTTTGTAAAAAGTTAAGTCCTTGCGCTTGGAAGTAAGTCGAGGTGAAGCATAGACTTTAGCATCGGGATAGGCTTGGCTCCAGTCACCAAGGTACAAGTGATGTAGGTGATTGGGTGAAACGAGGTATTTCACAGACCCAAGTCGATCGACATCAGTTCGGATACTGGCAGTGAGTTGAATCGGAGAAATGACGAAAAGGCTACTATCATCCAAACGGATGACGATCGCGCGATGTGGATAGGGATATCGAGGTTGCATCGGCGGACGATAGCAGACGCATCCTTTCGCCTCGATCGTCCAAATGTTTGAGGCAACTTCGATTAAACCACTTGTTGGTTTGTTGGGCACTTGGCGAAAGCTTTGCACCACAGAGAATCTTGGCTTAGATGACTTATCAATTGTAGTTTGTAATTGACGCGGAGATTGGCTGCCTAACGTTTGCGATCACCGGATGCAGAAAACTCACTCAGCGACATAGCAGCCTTCAAAGTTCCGTTGCATCGCGCTTGTTAGCGGTTCGTTGGTTTATGAGTATGCTATACGCATCTGAGAAATTAGTTGATAATTTCTCCTTTATTGTTAGCCAGCTTTTCACGCCATCTTTGGAGTTCCTCAGGTGTTTGTCTCACCCAATCTGTTACTTCACCAACGATCTTTAATGGCGCTTGGGAGCGATATGAGCGTGTCGGATTGCCCGGAAATTTTTTGTCTGTAACATTCGGATCATTTTCAAATCCCCCGGTCGGTTCAACGATATAAATACGTTCATGTCCATCCCCTTTTGCTAATGCAGCAGCTAGTCCCGCCCCATTAACAAGAGCTGTGAAATAAATGTGATTCATCTTGAGTTCAGGTTTGTAATTAGAGCTGCCCCCTGCTGTCAGCAAATTGCCAATCTGCAAGTCTGCTCTCGTCCCGTGATAAAAGGGGCCTTTGTCAGAAGGTTTATCCTTAAACGAGGTTGCTAATTCATAATTATTTTTTGCCGCGTCAGGATCGCTTAAATCCTCATAGCATTTAGCAATGTTTGAATATAGAGAAGGAAAAGCACTGTTGACAGAGCCGTCATTTATTTTTAATGCAAACTGCAAAGCCGTTTCGAGCCATTTTAATTTGTCAGAAACATTGTTTTGATGTCGGGCTATATAATGAGCTGAAATAAATTTTTCAAAATCGTATGTCGCTTCGTTCCAGGCTTGAAGAAATAGTTTACTTGCTTCTTCAGGTTTGCCTTTGTCTTCCATGCTCATACCTTGAAGACAGAGTTTAACAACGTTGTTGTTTGGGTTGAATTCCATAATCATTTTTTCTCCTAATTATCGGAATATCTATTTAGTTGTTTGTCCTGAGTCCGTTAAAGTCTACAGCAACTACCGCTAACGTTCCTGGTCAGCCGTTGCCGAGGTTTTGCATCCTGCCCAAGTGGTTTCGGTCAATCCGCTGCACCCGAATGGTTAGGCAGATTCACTGTTAAAATCGTTAAGACTTTTCATGGAATCTAGAAAAGCTTTTTGCTCTTCATTCTGTTGGGTTAATGCTCTGATTAGATAGGATAATGCAACCCGTATATGTTGAGAGTTTTCTAAGCATTGTTCTTCAGAAAGCCTGTGAATACCTGCACTCAAAGTGTCATAAATAATCGCCAATGGGTTCATTTTATTGGGTCGAAGATGATTGGGGACAGCATCTTTAGCGATTTTTATGCGTTCATCCATCACGATACCCTTCAATGCTTTGTCAATCTTCTCGATTTCTTCCAAAGGAGCATTGTTTAGCTCCAACATAGAGCGAAGACCTTGAAGAGTTTTGCCAATAGAGTTTTCTAGAATCCTTCTGTAGTATGAGAAAGCGGCAATGCCATAACCTTGAGACTCACAAATCAAAGCTTTCTTGAGAAAATCGGAATCGCCTTCCAAAAACTTTTCAAGATCTTTATCAAGATTGATAGACCACGCAGGGTTTTGACCAATTTTTCTGACTCTTTTTTCTTCTGTGTCTACTTCAACAAAGAAAACATACTTGCCTGAAGTACAACTATCACAAGTAAACCGAAACGAATAAATATCAGATTCTAATTTTGGAATAGATTGCCCAGCACCTGAACCCCTCGGTCGCCTATCAGAGAATGGTCTACTTTTTTTACATTTAGGACACTCCATCTCGATTTGGGTCAGAGAGCAAAACTGATGAGTGTACTCAGGCAGGTCTAATTTGACCCATGAGTAAAGCGATTTCTTCTCAAGAAAATGCCTTAGATTCTGCTGCAAGTCGTTCATATTTCGATAATAGAACAATAGCTCTCTTTCATCTGCCTAACTATGTATTAACCGTCAGCTCTGATGGTTAAGTACCCTGTTTTCCAGGATTATCCGTCACTTTTGCGAGATCACACCCCAATAACCAGGACTTAAACAGCATTTTTGCCGATTAAGTCCGTACTTTCGGGGTGTTATCCATCACTTTTGATGGTTAATACTCTTTATTCGGATCTTATCCGTCAATTTTGCTGGATAACACCCTCCTACAGGATCGTATCCAGCGTCTACTAATGTCTCAGCCTCAACCACCGCGTTTGCTTGACCAAGTGCGTCAGTTCATGCGGCTCAGGCATTTCAGCCTGAAAACCGAAAAGTCCTATTTACACTACATTCGCGACTTCATCCTGTTCCATCGCAAGCGTCATCCCAGGGAAATAGGTGCGGATGAAATTCGAGCCTACTTATCGCACCTCGCGATTGAGCGTCAAGTAGCAGCATCCACCCAAACGGTAGCGCTCAGTGCCTTGTTATTTCTCTATCGCCAAGTTCTGGCAATTGAACTGCCCGACATTGATGATATTGAACGAGCCAAACGCCCAGAACGGCTACCCGTCGTCTTTACTCGCACTGAAGTTAAACTGATTTTGGCTTATCTGAATGGGGTGTATCCTCTCATTGCAAGTTTGCTCTACGGCACAGGACTGCGATTGACAGAAGGACTCAAACTACGAGTAAAGGATGTGGATTTTGAATACCGCCAGATTACCGTGCGGGATGGGAAAGAGAGCAAAGACCGGATGACGATGCTTCCGAATTCCCTATTAGAACCACTCCAACTTCAGTTGCAGAAGGCAAAATAGATCTATAGAACATTTGTTCTAAAAGTGTTATAAACAAAAGAGAATTGCGATCATTTCGTTCAAAGAATCGCTTAGCAGCTACACTGAACACTGACTTTTTATCGCAAACGGCTGACAAGCTGTGTACATCAAACGTCTGGAACTCTCCAACTTTAAGTCCTTTGGTGGCACAACGCCGATTCCGTTGCTGCCCGGATTTACAGTGGTGTCTGGCCCAAACGGTTCTGGCAAGTCAAACCTGCTGGATGCACTACTGTTTTGCCTCGGACTGGCCGGGTCTAAGGGCATGCGGGCAGAGCGCCTGCCTGATCTGGTCAACCACACACAAAGCACACGCGGTCGCTCTACTGTCGAAGCCAGCGTGACCGTCACGTTTGATCTCTCGGACGAGCCAGAACTGCTGGACGACGCGATCGAGCGCCAGTTAAACAGTGACGGCTCGATTCACGACAGTTCCCAAAATGGCAACGGTGCCTCCACCAGCACTGGGCATGCAGAAAACGGGCAACCGAATGGTCACGTAGAAAACGGTAATGGGGCACGACCGATTCGCACGGAATGGAGCGTTACCCGCAAGCTGCGCGTGACCCAGCAGGGCACTTACACGTCTAACTACTACATCAACGGCGAACCCTGCACGCTGACAGAGCTGCACGAAGAGTTAAATCGGCTGCGCGTCTATCCCGAAGGCTACAACGTGGTGCTGCAAGGGGATGTCACCCGCATCATCTCCATGAATTCGCGCGAACGTCGGGAGATCATCGATGAGTTGGCAGGGGTGGCCACGTTTGATCGCAAGATCAACCAGGCTAAAGAAAAGCTGGACGCGGTGAAAGATCGGGAAGACCGTTATCACATCGTCGAAAAGGAATTGATTGATCAGCGCGATCGCCTTGCTCAGGATCGCATCAAAGCCGAAAAGTACAAAAAACTCCGGCATGAGCTGCAAACCAAAGAGCAGTGGGAAATTGTGATCCGCTATCAGCAGGCAGAGCAAACCGCTCAGCGATTGCGAACCCAAATTGAGAGCGGCGATCGCGAACAGGCGGAACGCATCCAGCAACTGGGGACGCTGAAAACCGCGATCGAGCAGGCAACGACGGCTCTGGAAACTCTGAATGCCCGCGTTCGTGCCCTTGGTGAGGACGAACAGTTGGCATTGCAGTCAACGTTAGCCACCCGTGAGGCTGAACTGCGCCAGCTCCAGCGGCAGGAACAAGACTTGCAGGCCGCCAATCGCGATGTCACCGCAAAATTGGCGCAAACCCAGCAGGATCTCCAGGAGCACTTAACAGCGATCGACCGTTTGACCCAGGAGCACACCCACGAGACATCGGCGATCGTGGCCCTTCAGGAAACGCGGGATCAGGCAAAACAGACCTTAGAGCAAAGTCGTGAGGCCGCCAATGCGTCCGCTGCCAGTGCCGAAGCCTGGGTGCAAGAGCAAACCGCCCTGCACCACCAGATCGAAACGCTGGTAGCAGCGCTGGAACCCGGACGCACAGAGCAGGCGCAGCTCCAGGAGCGCACCCGCCAGCTAGAGCGCCAGATCCAGGAGCAAACGCAATCGCTGCAAACGTTGGAACAGCAATTCGCGGCCCGACAGACGCAAAAGGCCGAAATGGAAACCCGTCTGTCAGCGACACAGGCGCAAATTCAGGCGATCGCTCAAGCGCTCACGCATGCCGAGCAAGAACTTCAGATCCAGCAGGAAACCCAGACCCGCCTGCTGCACGAACAGCGCGAAAAGCAGCGCCGCCTGGACAAACTTGAAGCTCAAACGCAGGCGATTCAGGAAGCACAGGGCACTTACGCCACTCAGATCATCCTGCAAATGAATATGACCGGCGTGTGCGGGCTGGTTGCCCAACTGGGACGGGTTGATCCCCGCTATCAGTTAGCACTGGAGACGGCGGCTGGCGCACGTCTGGGGCATCTTGTTGTGGAGGACGATGCGATCGCGGCAGCTGGTATCGAAATCTTGAAGCAAAAGCGGGCCGGACGGGCAACGTTTCTGCCCTTAAACAAAATCCAGGCCGGACGGGTGCCGTCTGCAACCGGGCTGCGATCGCTCTCGGGTTGCGTCGATTACGCCTTCAACCTTGTGGACTTCGACGATTGCTACCGCAACATCTTTGCTTATGTCTTTGGCACGACAGTGGTGTTTGAGACACTGAGCGCGGCGCGGCGTCACATGGGGCAATACCGCATCGTCACGCTGGACGGCGAACTGCTGGAAACCAGCGGTGCGATGACCGGCGGCAGCACCAGCAATCGGCAATCCATCCACTTCGGCACTGTCGAAGCCACAGAGTCGGCAGAAGTCCTGTCCCTGCGCGATCGCCTGCGCGAAATTGAGCAGATCCTCGATCGGTGTGAGCAAAGTATTCAACGGGCCACGCAGCTCACTAAAGAACGGACGCAAGCCCTGGCTGAAGCGCGGCAACAGCATCGCGAGGCCCAGCTTCAAATCGACCAGCTCAATGCCGAACTGCACAATCTTGCTGCTACCCGCACCCAGCTTCAAACGCAACTGGCCCAAAACACCCAGGAATTAACCACCGCTCAGTCTCGCCTGGAAACGCTAGAAACCGCCCTGCCAGTGCAGGAGCAGCAGCTACAGGCCGTGCGGCAAGCACTGTCAGACCTGGAGCAGTCCCAGACTCACAGCGAATGGCAACAAATTCAAACAGCGTTGCGGGCACAGGAAGCTGAACTAGCCCAGCGCGAACTGGCGGTGCGATCGGTCGAGCAGCGGCTGCAAGACCTGGACAACCAGCGTCAGCGGCTGCAAGAAAAAATCCAGCAGGGGCAGGATCGCTTGCAGGAGTACCGCACCCAGCAAACGACGCAGATGCAGCAGCAATCCGGGGTGAGCAGTCAGCAGGCCGCCCTCCAGCAGCAAATTGGCGAAACGCAGGCAGCACTGGCCGCGTTAGAGCAGCGCCTGGGATTGGAAAAGCAAGCGCGCGATCGCGCCGAACGCCAGCTCCGCGAACAGCAGACCCAGCAGCAAGAATTGACGTGGCAGCAGCAAAAACTCCAGGAAACCCAACAGGCGCGACGGGAAGAGTTGCGCGTGCTACAGGAGCAACTGGCAGCGCAGCAGCCCGAACTCCCTGATCCCTTACCGGAAATTCCCGATACGGCTACCCGCGATTTGGTGGAACTGCAGCACGAACTGCGATCGCTGCAAAAGCGCCTGCAGGCCATGGAACCAGTCAACATGCTGGCACTCGAAGAATACGATCGCACGCAGGCCCGCCTCGAAGAACTGAGCGAAAAACTCCGCACCCTGGAAGAGGAGCGCACCGAGCTGCTGCTGCGCATCGAAAACTTCACCACCCTGCGTCAGCGCGCGTTTAAGGAAGCATTTGACGCGGTCAATCAAAACTTTCAGAGCATCTTCGCCACCCTGTCCGATGGCGACGGACATCTGCAACTAGAGGATGCCAACGATCCATTTAATGGTGGCCTCAATCTCGTGGCGCACCCCAAAGGCAAACCTGTCCAGCGGCTTGCCTCCATGTCCGGGGGCGAAAAGTCGCTGACAGCGCTCAGCTTTATCTTTGCCCTACAGCGTTACCGTCCCTCGCCCTTCTATGCGTTTGATGAAGTTGATATGTTCTTAGACGGGGCAAATGTAGAGCGATTAGCTAGAATGATCAGACAGCAGGCGCAAGAGGCTCAGTTCTTGGTGGTCAGTTTGCGGCGACCCATGATTGAGTCCGCCGATCGCACAATTGGGGTTACTCAAGCGCGGGGAGCGTACACGCAAGTCCTGGGTATTAACCTGGTGCCCCAAGGTGTCTCTGCCCAGAGTGCCTCTGTATGATTTGACCTCTATATGATTTGATAGTGATCAGTAATTTGATTACGATCAGAATTCGTGAATCAGGATTCGACCCATAATGGCATCTGAAGAAATCCGCCAACGCTCAGACCTCCTCGGTACGCAGGTCATCACCCGCGACACGGGCAAAAAGCTCGGTGTCGTCAGCCAACTCTGGGTCGACATTGACCAGCAAGAAGTCGTGGCGCTCAGTCTCCGCCCTAACCTGCTCTATGGGACACCGCAGCCTATGCTCCTCAGCAGTATTCGGCAGATTGGGGATGTCATCCTGGTAGACAATGAAGATGTCATCGAAGACATCGACGTTGAGTCCTACAGCAGCCTGATCAACTCCGAAGTCGTGACGGAAACTGGGGAACTGTTGGGCAAGGTGCGGGGCTTCAAGTTTGATATTGACACGGGCAAAGTTACCTCGCTGATCCTGGCCTCGATCGGTCTGCCGCTCATTCCCGACCAGGTGGTTAGCACCTACGAATTGCCCGTCGATGAAATTGTCAGCAGTGGCCCTGATCGTCTGATTGTGTTCGAGGGGTCAGAAGAGCGCCTCCTCCAACTGTCGGTTGGTGTTCTGGAACGCATCGGCATCGGCAGAGCGCCCTGGGAACGGGACGAAGAGGATGACTATATTGCACCCATTCGGGCCGATAATCAGCTAGGTACGGGTTTACGGACTCCTATCTCTACGCCCGTACGGCAAAAAGAACCCGTCGTGCAAGAAAGCTGGGACGATGACAACTGGGGTGAGTCACAGCCCCGGCAAATTCGTCAGCAGCAGCGTCGATCACTGCCCCTCGAATACGACGACGAGGAAGAGGACAACTGGAGCGAAAAATCAAGTACGCGCGATCGCTATGAACCGCGCCCTGAGCCGCAGCCGTACACGGAAGATGAGTACGACGGTTACGAAGATGAGAAAGAGGATGTCTGGTCTGATCCTGAGCCAGAACCCTACAAAGCCCCTCGCATCAATATCCCTGAAAAGACCAAAGCGCCCGAATACGAGGAAGAAGGCTACTAAGGCCCGCTGCGTGATTGGCTGGCTGTTCCTCCGAGCGTGGACGTCACGAACGGCAAGCTGGGGCATCAGGGCCGTGCCATACCCCAACGCGAGTCTAGTCTAGTATGGCGGGAGTTTTATTGATCCCCGATGCCTTCGTGCCACCGGGGATTTGCTGTTGACGGCCATCCGTTGGCAATGCCTTTATTCCGTAAAATTACCTTTGAACTCCAGATTAATTTCAGATAGACTTGGCTTCTTTCTGCCCTGGTCTGCTTTCGAGCATCGTCAGGGGATAGAGCACCGCTAGACTGTGAGCCTGGACTTCAACGCATTTTCATCATTCCGTCCCCAAACGCCTCATCTTTCTCGTCTAGGGTCATTAATGTAAAAGACATGGATTAAATTGAGGTTAAGTCTTGCGCGTCAGGGGAAAAAGCCGTCATGCATCTGGCGCATGGTGCGGTTACAACTGACTGCGTTGGCGGCCCCAAGACCATCAGTGACCATAGACCAGGCAGAGAGTACCACCGTCGTACCGATTTTTGAGTTTAAGGGTTTTCTACCGTAATGATGCATCCACACACAGAGCTTCGGTTTATTGATGAATCCATTGGTTACGGTGTGTTTGCAACAAAATTGATTCCCAAGGGAACCATCACCTGGATCCTGGATGACCTTGACCAAAAATTTGAAGAATCCTACGTCAACGATCTCGACCCGGTACGCCGCGATCGCCTGATCAAATACAGCTACCGCGACGAACAGGGCTTATACATCCTTTGCTGGGATATCGCGCGCTACGTGAACCATAGCTTCAATTCCAGCTGCATCGCGACGCCGTATAAATTTGAGCTGGCGGCCCGCGATATTTTTCCAGGCGACGAACTAACGGACGACTACGGGTATTTCAATCTGGACAAACCCTTCTACTGCTTTCCAGAACACGGTAGTACCCGTACCAGGGTCATGCCCGACGACATTCTGCATCATTATCCTGAGTGGGATCATAAGGCAGCCGACGCCATGCGCTACTTTGATCACGTCGAGCAACCGTTGAAACATTTAATTGACCGTAAATTTATGGAAAAGGTGAGTGCGATCGCGCAGGGAGAAGCGAGAATGGACTCAATTCTCGCCTGCTACTACGATCGTGCGGCTAGACTCAACGCGGTTCGCTAGCTGGCGGTCGGTTTGATACGGTTCAAAGGGTGCAATTAGACTGAAATCAGCAAGAGTCAGCCGTCTTTTGGTGGGGACTTCAGTACGGCTGACCAGAATTGGCAACACTGCCATTGCCTCAATGCGTCTAAGTTCACAGGAGAACATCTATCTATGCAGTCCACCGCTTCGGACTCGGCTCCACCGCGCCACAGACGGCGGACTTCCCTGATGCGATCCATTGGGTCGCGGCTCTTTCTCTCGGTCGTTGGTGGCTCCCTCGTTGGACTGGTCACCACGGCATTCTTGACCTATTGGGAACTGGCGAGACAGTCGGAAGCGGAACTGCGCTCCAGTCTCCAGGTCAAAGCGGAAAACCTGGAAGGCGATTTCAACACGTTTGAGTACGCCACCAAACTGGTGGCTGATGCCGTCAAAACCCTTTATGAGTCAGGTGAGCGCCGCGAAGCGGTTTACGTCGATTTGTTGCATCGATCGCTAACCACTTCTCCCCTAGGCACGGGGCTTGGATTTGGGCAACCACCCGCTAATCGACTGATTTTACCGTCGCTGCACTATGCGTACCCGTATGCCGTGCGGAACCCCAAGGATGGTTCGATCACAGCGCGCGGGGGGGAATCGCAGGCCAGTAACTTTACCGAAAGCTATTTCACACAGCCGATCGCCGCCGGTCATCCGGTCTGGCTAGAGCCGGTTCCCTACCTGGAAGACACGCTAACGCCACCCAGAATGCTGGTGAGTACAGCCTACTCCCTGCCGTTCTACAGCAGTAAGCACGAATTGCTGGGTGTCCTAAGCCAGGATTTGGAGCTTAGTTTTCTCAGCAAAAAGCTGTCGGTTCAGGTCATGCGCGACGCTGGCTACTTTATTCTGGTCAGCGCGAAGGGTGGGCTAATCGCCTATCCGCCCAATCCCCAGTTTGTGTACCCGACCGATCCGCAAAAGGTACCGGACCTGAAGCAGTTCTCCCAGATGAATAACTACGCTGAACTGTGGCAGCGGATCCAGAGTGAGCTGAAGACGGGGGTGAGCAAAGGGGTCACCCAGTGGCAGGATATTCAGGGCCGACGAGAATATTGGGCCTACCAGAAAATTCCCAACAACGATTGGGTCCTGATGGCGGTTGTGCCCGAATCGGTCGTGCTGGGGCCAGTGGTACGGTTTACAGCGATCGGCGCGTTGGGTTCCATCCTGGGTGTCTCGATCGTGCTGGGTGCTGTTGTGGCCATGTTTGTGAGACGGCTAAACCAGCGTCTGCAGCCCATTATGGATGAGTGCAACCGTCTGGCCGAGACCAGTGCCAAAAGTGAAGAACTCATGAGCCGTGAGGATGAACTGGGACGGCTGACGATCTCGTTTTACGCCCTGCTGGGGCAGGTAACGGTCAACGAACGTCGCCTGCGGCAGGAAACCGTCAAGTCGGCTCAGGCACTTCAGGCGCTCCAGCAAGCACAAGCACAGCTCATTCAAACCGAAAAAATGTCGAGCCTGGGGCAGCTGGTGGCTGGCGTGGCGCACGAGATCAACAATCCCATTAACTTTATCTACGGCAATCTACCCCACGCTGCAAACTACACGCAGGATTTGCTGACGCTCATTCAACTATACGATCGCAAGTATGCCGATCGCGACGCTGAAATTCGGGCCTATCGCGAAGAAATTGATCTGGATTTCCTCGTCAAAGACCTGCAAAAGATGCTGGACTCGATGAGCATTGGGGCCGATCGCATTCGTGAGATTGTCCTTTCCCTCCGCAACTTCTCGCGTCTGGATGAATCAGACATGAAGCGCGTGAACATCCACGACGGAATCGACAGTACGCTGCTGATCTTGCAGAACCGATTGAAGGGTAGCCCGACCCATCCGGCGATCGACGTGGTCAAGCAGTACGGCAATTTACCGCTGGTGGAATGTTACGCCGGACAGCTCAACCAGGTCTTTATGAACATTCTGAGCAACGCGATCGACGCGCTGGATAAACACAATCTGGGACGATCAGCCGAAGACATCGCCGCTAATCCTGCGACAATTACGATTCAGACAGCAGCAATTCAGAGCGAAGCAAAAGGAGACAGGGGAGAAGAGTCCGAACTTAGGAGTCTGGCATCCGGAGCCAGAAGCCAGTCATTTGACCATCGGGTTCCCCCCGGCTCCAGTACCGCCCCCCCCACAGCCATCGTTATTCGCATCCGCGACAACGGCCCCGGCATTTCACCGCAACATCACATCAAGCTGTTTGATCCATTTTTCACGACAAAGCCGATCGGGAAGGGCACCGGCCTGGGGCTGTCAATTAGCTACCAGATTGTCGTGGAGAAGCACCACGGCATGCTGAAATGCATCTCCGCTCCCGGCGAAGGCGCTGAATTTTGGATTGAAATTCCCGTGCGCCGCCAAGGCTAACAGTGGTCAGTTAGGCGTTACACACACGG
>JAJPKC010000414.1 GCA_021323955.1 Oscillatoriales cyanobacterium Centralia_MAG_596
CTTGAGCCGTGGATCAACACAGGCGTAGTCAAAAAAATCAAAACCGAGACACCGAGCCTTGGCGAAGGTTTGCTCTGGCGTTAATCCTTCTTGAATGGCAATGCTTAACATCGCGATCGAGGCCGATCGAAGACCCGCTGCACAGTGCACAATCGCGGGTTTGGGCAGTTGTTCGATTTGCTGCAAAATGGCGCTAATGCAGTCTTCGTCGAGCGCCTCAAGCTTAAGCGGCATATTTACATAATGTAGCCCTAGTGCTTCGACCAATTGCTGCTCATCGGTTGCAAAACCTAATTCATCGGGCGATCGCAGATTCAAAACCGATTTAAACCCCTCCTGGATCGCTTGTTTGAGCTGGTCTGGTTTGACCTGTCCAGTGACAGTCAATTTCTCACTTACTCGTCTTGCGTTCTTCACAGTCACTCCTTTTGACATTTCGCAGGGCTCCAGCACGGCATTGACAGACCAACAAGCGCTACAACGCACGCAAAAGCGGAGACAGACCGCTTCCACAAATGCCAGCGTGATATGAGGCATTCAATAACCGTGTGAGCCTGACTAATAGCTTGTTCAAAGATAATACCCGGTTTATCTATCGGTAAACCGTAGATTAAGGATAATTATACGATTTGTTGATGGGTTTACCGTAGTTTATGGCTGCATGTAAAAGTGCGCGCGGATTGAATTGGGGCGTGCTTTCTTCGCGGGACGGCTTCTCCTACAATCCAGACAGGTGCCCATCATGTAGTTAACCACCGCTCCATGACTTCCAACTTATGACTTCCAACTCCGACTGGCTGCCCATGCAGACCGCCAAACAGGTGCGACAGCACGGCGGGCAATACTACGTGGACGATCGCGGGGTGCGCTTACCCAGCGTCAGCACCATTTTGAACGCGACGCGATCGCAGGCTCAACGGGATGCGCTTGCCCAGTGGCAGCAGCGCGTCGGTGTTGCAGAAGCCGCTCGCATCAGTGGGGCGGCCAGTCGTCGTGGCACAGGCACTCACAAACAGGTGCAGCGCTACCTCCAGGGGGAAGCGGTTATTTGTCCCGATGGAATTAAGGCCTATTGGGAAAGCATTAAACCAGTGCTCTTTGCTGTGGACGATGTCCGACTGGTAGAAGGGTTGGTCTTTCATCATCCACTCGGTTATGCGGGCAAGGTCGATTGTGTCGCCAGCTATGAGGGTGTGCCTTGCGTGTGCGAGTGGAAAACAGCCGATCGCCCAAAGCAATCTCTAGAACGGCTGCATGATTACCCATTACAGGTGGTCGCCTACTGGGGGGCTGTCAACTGGACCTATGAGACCGAAAACCTGAATTTAAACCATGCGCTGCTGGCGATCGCCATCCCCGATCGACCCGCCGAGATCTTTTGGTTTGATGAACAGACGATCGCCCATTACTGGCAACAGTGGGAGGAACGCGTGACCATCTTCTGGCGACGGCAGGGGGGATATTGGGGAAGGATGAGGGATGAGGGATGAGAGAGAAAGGATAAAGGATGAAGGATGAAGGATAAAAAGTGAGGGATGAGGGGTGAGGGATGAAGAAAATTGTCTCATGGCGGGGGGTCCCGCTGCCTTCAGTCCATGTCTAAGTACGATGCTATTTATGCGATCGTCCGGGAGATTCCCTATGGGCAGGTTGCGACCTACGGCCAAGTCGCCGATCTGGCAAATTTGCCGGGGCACGCCCGATTGGTAGGATATGCGCTGTTTCGCGTCGCCCCTGATGCCGATATTCCCTGGCACCGAGTCATTAATGCGAAAGGCGAAGTATCAGAATCGCCGGTACGCTATGGTAGCGACCACTTACAGCGATCGCTGCTCGAGGCTGAAGGTGTCCAGTTCAACGCCAAGGGACGCGTTAACCTGAGCCGGTATCGCTGGCAAAAGCCGTACGACCATGAAACGCCAGACAGCTAATGACAACGATTAGACTAAATGCTGATAGCGGTAACGGTTAACCGATAGCTAACCTTCATTTACGCTTCAACAATCTGCTGCATTGTCCACCACCAGAGATTGCGTCCATTCTTTCGCTGCCAGTACCAGTACTCACAGCCCCAAAGCATCACGGTGCTATAGCCAATATCCGTTAGAGAGTTGACTAAGTTGCTGGTGCGTTTGGGCGTACAGCTGGGATATTCTGGCTTCGCCATTGCGACCAACTGGTTGGGTTCCCACGGTTCTGCCTGGGCTTCAGCTATCCAGTCCTCTTTATTGCTGTCGGCAAGGCTGGCCTGCCACTCTTTCAGCTTTTCCCAGTAAGGTGGTGATGGCTGTAGATAAAAGAAGGAGTTTCCGGCAGGCACTTTGGTATAGACGTTGATCCCAACGCCATCAGCCATGTTCAGGCTTTCCTGAAACGCACGATCGTCCTCTTCTAAATCGGCAGCAGGTAGACTAATGGCTGTCGTCATCAAGATCTTTTGGTCTGGTTTGGCCAATTTACGCACCAGTTCTGTTTCTCGACGGACAAACTCATAGCTGAGGTAGCGACCAGCCGTGATGTCCAACCGAGTAAACGGTTCGTTTTCAATTTGCCAGTACTTCAAGTTGGGTGCTTCACGCACATGGTTCACAACCGCTTCTGTGAACTTGAGCGCTCGATCGGCGATCGCCGGGTTGAGATCGACCGCGGCACGGTTCGCCGCCGTGTCTTGACGGGCATGAAGCCACTCAGGGAAGTGAAATTCGGGCCAGCGGGGCGCTTTCATCCCAACCGTCAGCACAACCTCAATGCCGTGACGCTGACTTTCCTCTAGCAGCCAGTCTAGCGTCTTAAAGTCAAACTGATTTTCAGCGGGTTCAATTTCATGCCAATAGCTGCAAAGCCTGATGCGGTTTAGCCCCAGTGAGCAGATTTGACGAAATGTTTCCTGATAGTCCAGCCCCATGTAATGACACTGAAGCTGACTGAAGGTTGTGCCTAGGTTCGATGGCCGCTTGAGACCAGTCATTCGGACTGCCTTTTCTAATGGGGATGTTGCCCTTAATTTCGCTGTATTGAGAGACATCAAAAAGGCAATTGTTGACATCGTCAAGTAGGTAAATCGTCGGCGAGTCAATGGAGCAGTCCTTTGTAGTTTCTTCATTTCAGCCGCGTCGATCTGAGTTCTCGCTTAGAATGCCCGCTCCCAGTGATGACACAACACAAAACTCACCCACGGTAAAGCCCAGGCCACGCTCGGATCTGGAGCGTGGATACCAGCCACCCAACAGACCGATACGAAATCGCTACCTACTTAAAGTTGGTGAAACAATCAACTACTTGGTAGAACCAACGCCTGCAGCGGTAGGAGCCAGTACAGGGGCGGTAGGTATTGTAATCCTTTGCTTCGGCTTGACCCCACGGGGTGTAACCACCCATTTGTTATAACCATGCAGATGGTCATACAGGCCGACAACCGCGATCATATTTTTCAGGATTGTGTACAGAAAAATGATGACAGCATGCTGCAGGAAGTAAAAGAGTGGGTAGCGGGCAGCAGCTACTTTCATGGTGACCAGTGTTTGGTAGACACCACTGGAGAAGGTGATCAGTGTACTAGACCAGAGATACGGGTTGTCCGATGGTGGTAGATCGCCCTGGTACAGAAGGAGACTGAGAATCAGAGGTAGGATCTGAAGCGCAATCAATGAGTAGAGCAC
>JAJPKC010000423.1 GCA_021323955.1 Oscillatoriales cyanobacterium Centralia_MAG_596
GCGTGTGGGGATCGGTATCGGCATCACTGGCTGACCCTGGTGGACGCGCCATCGATCCAGCCGCTTCCGGCTCCAGGTCGTAGGTCTTGGCGAGAAAACTGGCATCGTAGACCTGGCGCTGTTCGGCACTCGAAAGAACGGCAAATGCCTCATCCAGCAGCCGTTTTCGGGACGCGATCGCCGCCTCAGAATACTCCCGCCGGGGCAGTTGCAATGTGCGATCGCGGTGAGCCTGTCGCAGCTGTTCGGCGGTTGCCTGAATGGGTAAACCCAAAATTCGGTAGTAATCGAGCGGGATGCGCACGGTACACTTTCCTAGCGGTGAGCAATAAGGTTAAGATATGGTAACGGATAATGCACGCCAAACGGTGACATGATCGTAACTTGTAGATGTCAGAGTGGCAGTCTAACCCAGGATAAGCAAAAAAATCCTGGACGTAACATTAAATTCTCGAAAGTTTGCTCAATTCTATAAACTTATCGACGTTCTGGTTATCAAAATTCTGAGATTAGGTCAATTCAATGGTTCAAGAAAGAGTCCTCCCAAAATTTCAGGCATCCACCGCAACTATCACCCGCGAAGAGGGGCTGCGGCTCTATGAAGATATGGTGCTGGGGCGCTTTTTTGAGGATAAGTGTGCCGAGATGTACTATCGGGGCAAAATGTTTGGCTTCGTCCATCTGTACAACGGGCAGGAAGCCGTTTCTACAGGGGTGATTCAGGCCATGCGCCCCGGCGAAGACTATGTGTGCAGCACCTATCGCGACCATGTTCATGCCCTCAGCGCTGGCGTTCCTGCTCGCAACGTGATGGCGGAACTGTTTGGGAAAGAAACTGGATGCAGCAAAGGTCGGGGCGGCTCGATGCACCTGTTCTCGGCAGAACATCGTCTGCTGGGCGGCTATGCATTTATTGGTGAGGGCATTCCAGTTGCTACAGGTGCGGCATTTCAGTCCAAGTACCGTCGTGAAGTGATGGGTGACGCGTCCTCTGACCAGGTGACAGCGGCATTTTTTGGCGACGGCACAACGAATAACGGGCAGTTTTTTGAGTGTCTGAACATGGCAGCCTTATGGAAGTTGCCAATTCTATACGTGGTCGAAAACAACAAATGGGCGATCGGCATGGCGCATGAGCGTGCCACTTCGCAACCCGAGATCTACAAGAAGGCCAGCGTGTTCGGTATGCCTGGTTACGAGGTGGACGGAATGGATGTGCTGGCTGTCCGAGCGGTCGCCCAGGAAGCGGTCGCTCGTGCCCGCGCGGGTGAAGGCCCAACGCTGATTGAATGCCTGACCTACCGGTTTCGGGGGCACTCATTGGCAGACCCCGACGAACTGCGATCGAAGGCGGAGAAAGAAGCCTGGTTTGCCCGCGATCCCATTAAAAAATTGGCTGCCTATCTGGTCGAACAAAATCTGGTCAGTCAGGACGACTTGAAGGCCATTGATCGCAAAATCCAGGCAGAAGTCGAAGAGGCGGTGAAGTTTGCGATCGATAGCCCTGAGCCAAATCCCAACGATCTCTACAAATACGTCTTTGCGGAGGATGAATAGAGCTGTTTAGTGCCTTGCACATTACAAGGCACTAAACAGCTCTATTCATCGGCAGAACAGGGAACACCCATCAGACAGTGCTGGAGAGCTTTTTACGTTTCATTGAGTCACGTCTGAGCCACTCTTTGAGTGGTCTGACAGCATCAGCGAGCAGATTGAGCAGCGGTATCTGATCAACCCAGTTCCGCGTAATATCACTGCGTGAACTTCGCTGCCAGCCCAGACTGGGAAAGGCAAGCAATGTCACAACGTCTGGATTTTGCCTTCGAAACGTCGAGTAGGCACCATCCAAGTGCATCGGCCCACCATCGGGATGGCCGGGTGGTCGTTCCTGTAATGTTTCCAGAAAGGCAATTAAGCGATCCAAAATGCGGCTGTTCACAGCGTAAAAATGAGCCAGCATAACTGGTTCCGAGAACGATTGAAAGCCAGTCGCGGTAGCCCCACCGATTGCTTTTTCGTTGTGTCCAAAGTAAATAAAATCCCAATTAGTTTGCTGCAACTGTTCAATCAGTGAATGCTGATGGGTGACAAACTCTTCAGAAATGGTAAGGTCATCTTCCATCACCAAAACATTCGCCAGTCCGGTTGCCTGTGCGTGCTTCAAAATCGAAAGATGACTCAGGAAACAGCCACGGACGCCTATTCCTGGAAATCCGGCGGCGTCATCAGGTCGGACCGCTGAAAAAATTTCAATTTTGCCGGGAGTCAGCGGCAGGCCAGCGTTAGCCATTTCCCGCCTTATTGCATTGCGGCGATCCCCTCTGTGTGGTAAATTAATCGCGTAAATGCGCTCGAAATAGTCTTTAATCTGCATCCTTGAAGCCATTATCCTGTTCTCGTTGCTGTGGATAGCGAAGCAATGCATTCTTGCTGTGCATATGTTCATTGCCCATCGAAGCGCATACTGGCAGCGATCGTTCAATGACAAGCGGCTAGAGCAGTTCTAAATCCGTGAAATGGATGGGTTTGTGAAAAGAATTTTAAGGAAATCGCTTTCACAAATCCGATCGAGTCACTGTAGCAGTATGGCGCATTAGATACTATGAGCATTGAAATTTATGCGCAGTGAAATTAATTTTGAGACAAAGGTTTCGTCCCTGTGGTCGTCGGTGAATGAACGCTTGATTCGCTCTGAATCTGGAATCCCGCCCGAAACGGAAGTAACGTAGAAGATTCATTTGAATGGTATTGACGGCAAAGATGGGAGTCAATAAGGTTCGATTGCTGGCCGTCGAGGATGATTCATTGACCTGATTAACAGCGTTGCCATCGCGATCGTGGAAGTACCACACGCACCCCTTCGATCAGGATGCTTGCCCTGTCTTTCACCATCAAGCTAGCGCATCTGTCTGGTGATGACAGTCATCCTGTCCGTATTATTACTATTTCTTTAAAAGAATAGTCTACCGAACTCCAGAATAAGCGTAGTAGATACGCTCCAAATGCTCATGAAGTTGGGACAGAATCAACGGAAACGACGTAGCCAACGTAAAATATTGTGTGAAGAAGGCAAGAAGTACTGAGGCGAATATGGCAATCAAACGCGGTGATTTTGTGCGGGCAGTTAAAGAAAAGCTGGAAAACAGCCTGGAAGCGCAAGCCAGTGATCCTCGCTTTCCGGCTTACATCTTTGAAACCAGGGGTGAAGTCGTGGATCTGAGTGGTGACTACGCTCTCATTAAGTTTGGTATTGTGCCCACACCCAACGTTTGGTTACGGCAAGACCAGATAGAGGCTTTTGAGTAGCCGGTGAGGTACGCGTAGACAGGTGCAAGGGGAGGCGTAGGGCACGGAAAGCGTAACAAAGCCCTTCATAATGCATCGTTCGCTTTACGATTAGGGAATGCTGCCAGAAACGCCTTTTGGCTGATGGCGTTTGACTTACCTCACTCCCCCTCTCTGTTCCCATGGTTTTAACTCCGTCTACGATCGCCTGTAGCACTGCCCGCGTTACGGTTGTTGGCTCCGGTAATGTCGGGAGCGCGCTGGCACAGCGATTGGCCGAAAAGAATATTGCTGATGTCGTGCTGCTGGATCTAATTGAAGGTCGTCCGCAAGGCCTGGCGCTGGACTTGATGCAGGCACGTGGCATCGAACGGCACGATCGCCAGATTATTGGCACCAACGACTATGCCGATACAGCCGATTCGGATGTGGTGGTCATTACGGCTGGACTGCCGCGTAAACCCGGCATGAGTCGCGACGACCTGATGTTGACGAACGGTAAGATCGTGCTGGCGGTAACGGAGCAGGCGATCGTCCATTCTCCGAATGCAATTTTTATCGTCGTGACCAATCCGCTGGATCAAATGACCCACATTGCCTGGAAAGCCAGCGGCCTACCTGTTCATCAGGTCATGGGTATGGCGGGTGTGCTCGATTCGGCGCGGTTTCAGACCTTTGTGGCGATGGAGCTAGGCGTCTCTACGAGCGATATCCACGCGACGGTTTTGGGCAGTCACGGGGATCTGATGGTGCCACTGCCGCGCTATACCACCGTCAACGGTATTCCCATTACGGAACTGATGACGGCGGATACGCTGGAACGGCTGATCGATCGCACGCGCAAAGGGGGTGCCGAGATCGTAGAACTGATGAAAACAGGCAGCGCCTTTTATGCCCCGGCATCATCGACCTGCGTGATGGTGGAATCGATTTTGCTTAACAAATGCCGCATTCTGCCAGTCACAACTTACCTGCAAGGTCAGTACGGGCTGCACGATGTCTTTGTGGGTGTCCCCTGTCGTCTTAGCTGCCAGGGAATTGAGAGCGTGCTAGAACTGGACTTAACCGATGCGGAACTTGCAGCACTACACGAGTCGGCAGAAGCAGTGAGGCAAACGAGCGATCGCGTGACCGAGTTGCTGGCATCGAACCGTTAAACTGGAGCGAATTCACATGAAGCGGATTGATTCTGTCAGCCTTCTGCTTGCTAGCCTGCTGTTGGGTATCACCATGTCAAGTAAGGGCGCGATCGTGGGTGCTCACCA
>JAJPKC010000523.1 GCA_021323955.1 Oscillatoriales cyanobacterium Centralia_MAG_596
ACTTAGACCGTGTTGGCTTGATTGCTTGTTTTTTCATCCCTGCCTTGTGGCAGGGCTACACGGTCGAGCCAACACTTTTTTTGTCAGCCCTGTGGGATGGCTGTGTTTTCAATTCAGAATGTGTGAACTGTTGATTTCGATTTAGGGAAGATTTTGAATATTGACTCATGCCAACGCTTCGAATCCCTTCAACATTCTTAGACAGAGCCATTGGTTTATAGTGGTCCACACCTACTTCATAGCCTCCCGAGAGCCGCGTTAAAATAAACAGCAGGTGCGATCAATTGTCTTCCGGTGAGCAGTTCAGTCTCCAGCTTGAACTCCTCTGGATGTGCCACGATGAACTTACAAAGCATGGGCCCGGAAAAAGCATCTCGCCTCTGCAAAAGCTTTCAAAATCGATATTTTGCCTGATGATAGCGTATTTGTCATAACAGGCTGCCAAAACGTCAAATCAAGAGATTCCTCAAGCGCGATGACCTGTCCGATGAGGCCTTCGATTTGTATCTGGTAATAGCCATTAGTTGTTGAAGCAATATCGAGCACGACGGGTGCGTTCGAGTCGGTAAGCGTTTGTTGCTGAAACCAATATTCACTGTTTGGGCAAGACTCTATAAGTGCCGAGACCCGAACAGCAGTCGATATACTCAGATTATTTGATTTGGCGCGCCATTCACCACCCGACTTGGTGGCATTGCCGATCATCGACCAGTCAATCCCATTTGTGGAAGCCTCGACAGTTACCCAGACCGGTTCCGGAGCAAAACCACTGCCGTTCCAGATGATCTCGCTCCCTGCGGTGCGCAAAGATGAGGTGTTGTGCCCATCAGTCGTCAATCGGCACATGTTCGTTCTGGGCTGTGCGGCTACGTTTTGGAACCAACCACCCATGATTAATGCACCTGTGTCATCGAGCGCCAAGGCATCAACGTGCGGTGTTGGAGCTCCAGCTACTATTGGTGCGAAAGTCAGATCAAGTGTTCCCGACCCGGATATTCTGGCGATGCAACTCCTATTCTGCCCATCCACCATTGAAAACTGTCCAGCGATGATGGCGCCCCCATCTACTAGCGGGATGATTTGACTGACGGTTCCGTTGCACGAGGCAGAGAATGTATCGTCTAGACTACCGTCCGGCTTGAAACAAGCAATTCGTTCCACTTGTGCTCCGTTCACCTGCGTGAAAAATCCGGTTATCAGAATACGATTGTCAGAGAGAATGCCTAAAGAAGTAATTGTATTGTCAACGGAAGGAGCAAAACCTTCATCCAGGCTTCCATTTGAATTGAGACGACAAATGGGTTGGCCTCGACTCAGCCCTGGAAAACCGGCGATCAAAACCCGCCCGTCCGGTTGGCTAGCTGCCGCGGTGACTACGCCAGACACATCAACTTGAAATGACTGGTCAACCGTACCGAACGCGTCAAGGAGAGCTATATTGGTAATAGGTATGTCGTTTATGGAAGAGAAGGAACCGCACACAATCATTCCCCCCTGTGATTGAAGGATTAAGTTCACGGTAGGAATCTGTCCACCCACCGAGGCGACGAAGGACGTATCTACTGTTCCATCAGGGTTAATACGGACTAAACCGGCGTGACCATCCAGTGTGCTGAAATCACCTCCCACAACTGTTTTGTCGTCGACTTGAACAGCAAGGCAATGTACGGCCCGACCTGTTAAATTAGCCCCAGGATCAAAAGTTGTATCAAGCAAACCGTCTGAATAAAGGCGAGCAATCCGAGCCCGTGGATTCTCGCCGACACTCGAAAAATATCCGCCGATCAAAATCTTGCCATCGTTTTGGATCGCCACACTTGCGACAGTGCTGTCAGCGACCACATCAAAAGCGTCTGGCAGCGCAGCATTAACTGTCAAATGAGCCACTGAGCTGGTTATGCTCCCGTTAAAGTTCGAGACAATCACAGAATATGCACCGGCATTTCCCACCTGAACATTTGTAACTGCGATATTTTGAAGAGTTTCGCCGATCAAATTTGTGCCATCGCGGAGCCACTGGAAGCTGAAGGGCGGGGTTCCTCGTACTCCTACGTTGAAGGTGACATTCTCGCCGCGGTTCGCAGTTTTATCTGTCGGCGGGACATCGATCCACGGGTCTAGAATCGAGACGGATGCAACGAGAGTTGTGACCGCACCAAAGGCATTCGTTATAATGGCGACATATTGCCCACTATCCGAGAAAGCGCAATTGCTAATCATTAGTAGCTCATTTGAAGCTCCCGAAATCTTCATGGTTTGCGACAGAATGGCTCCGTCCTTCCACCATGAGTAGCCTAATGGCTGCGACCCTATGGAGTCCACACGCAAGCTGACCGCACTTCCCGCAACATTTGTCTGCTGCAAAGGCCGAGAATCTACGAATGGAGCACCGACTGCCGTTTGGAGCGACCAGCTGGCCCCGTTATGGGTTCCGGTTTGTACAAATCCGCGTGCACGAACTGTGCTTGAAGATGGCAGGGCCGCCACACCCAATTGCCACCCCTCCGTCGTACGCTGACCAGCTCCTGTCAATGACCAGGTGTTTCCGTTTGTAGAAACATCGAACATGACGCGACTTACCTCGGGACCGCCACCCGACCGCTTCCAAGTAATGAGCGAACCGTCAAAGGTCAACTGGTCAACAGTGGCGTCAGGGTTCAGAACCTTGCAAAAGTTTGTCCTGAACGAATTCCCAACTTGTGTGAAGTTACCCCCTATCAGGAGGGAACTATCGAGCTTTAATGTTAGTGCTGCCACCGACGGGTTGAGCGTAGGGCCGGGCAAAGTTCCAAACGCCCCGAGTGAGAAACCTGTGTCACTTGCTCCATTCGGAAGTAACCGTGCTATATTTGTGCTCGGAGCGCCGTTCACAGTAGAGAACCATCCACCGATAACCACCTTGCCATCGACCTGGATAACTATGGATCGAACCTGCTGAACGTCTGTTGAAAATGAAGGATCCAAGTTGCCTTCCTGGGTCAAACGTATCAACCCAGTGGTCTTATTAGTGATTGTAAAATCCCCGGCCACCAAAATATCTCCATTACTCTGAATGGCCAAACAATTTAGCGATCGAATGGTAACATATGCTGGAGATACAAAGCTGGAATCAATGTTTCCATCTTTGCTTAATCGAACCAATTGAGGCAAAAACTCACTGGGGCCTGACGGAAACATGCCTGCAACAATGTACTTTCCATCCGCTTGGACGCCAACGCAACTGACAGCACCGATTCCGCCGCTTGCAAAAGGAAAGAAGGCGTCGTCAACCAAACCGTCGCGATTGAGGCGCACAAGATTCGAACGGCTTTGGTAGTCTACCAGACCGAACATTCCCCCTACGACAATTGCCCCTGAAGCATCCAAAGCCAAGCAACTGACAGCGTTTCCGGCATTAGATAGAATTTTAAGAGACTTAAATTGTGGATCGATAGAACCATTGGGCAGCAATCGTACTATCGAATAGGTTGGAACTGTGTTGCTACTCACTACACCGTAGATAACGATGCAGCCGTCGTCCTGAATAGCAGCTGCCCCATTTTGAACTACCATAGAGTCAGTCCAAGGACGCAGAATCGAGCCACTGGAATCAATTTCGATGATACCGGGATGGGGCTCCCCATTCACTTTGGAGAACACTCCAAGTACCAACAACCGAGACTCGCCTATGCAAGCAGACGATTGGACGGGTGCATCGCAATTTAATTGAAATGAGTCAACCGTCTGCGAAATGGCAGAAGGAATATAATTGCAAGACAACATCAGCAGCAGTGCAACAACTCCTTTGTATCTGAACGTGAGCAACTCCAGACTGCTTCCATTGAAACGGTTACCTAGTACGCAACCACATCTCATAAAAGGATTACACCAGATTAGCTTTGGCCTGTCAATCAGCATTAGCTGAAATAAATGCTACACGCTAAGCTTCGTGGGCCGAAACGGCCTTGCGCGTGATGTCCTGAGACGCTTTCCAAGTACTTGAATATCAGTGTCAGAGTTTGAGGAATTGCTCGAAGGAAAGTCTTACCAGGCGCGGTCGGCCGACATCTCGCAACCCACCTTTGAGGCACTGGTGAACCGGGATAAGGAACCTTCGCCTTTCTTGGGCCATCCGCTGATGGTCAATGAAGCACTCGCGGCCATCCCGAGGCCTTTCAGACTCGATTCCCTGGCCGTCACCAACGGGTTTATCACGTACCAGGAAAGGCTTATCGCCGGGCAACCTCCGGGGGTGCTTACATTCGGTGATATTACCCTGTCGGTCGAGGGAATTGCCAATGGTTCGGCAAGTTCAAACGCGGAGGTGATGCTCAGGGGACGCACGCGGTTTATGAATGCGGGACTGCTGAACGTGATGATGAAAATCGCCCAGGCGTGAACAGGTAGTTACAGCGGCCGAGTGGACGCACCGGTGAGCGAACGTAGCATCATCCGGCAAAAAGCAGGAGTCGGCGGCATATGGCGGGACGTTATCTTGAAAATCATTTCACTCCCGAGGTGCGGGAAGCGCAGCACCGTTACTACGGACGCCCGGCCTTGCTCGGGCCGCAAGCGGACCGCGATCTATTAACTAAGGAGGAGATTTCCTTTATAGGCCAGCGCGATAGTTTCTACATGGCTACGGTCACTAGCAATGGGTGGCCCTATATCCAGCACCGGGGTGGTCCCAAAGGCTTCCTCAAGGTCATCGAACCCAACGTGCTCGCCTTCGCCGATTTTCGAGGCAACCGCCAGTTGCTCTCCACCGGGAACCTGGCGGGGAACAACCGCGTGGCGTTGTTCCTCATGGATTACGCGCGGCGGGAGCGGCTGAAGCTTATGGGCTTGCCGGGAAATGTGTCCAGAGAATCCGCTCAATTGCTGATTCTCGCTGATGAACTTTAGCTCAGCCGAAAGCTTCTGTTTTGTATTCATAGCTTTCCGCTTTTTCATGTGCAGAAATTATGGAGCATCATTGCTTTCACGTCCATTGAACCCGAGTGGCAACTTACCTTGTGCCAGCCGGATTCTTGCCAAGTGTACTTTGCGGATTTAGTTGGGATTTGCTTTTCCCAGACGCCAGGGCGATCATAACCTCAGATCTTTGTTACTGTTGAACTCTATCCAATGAGTGAAGCCAAAAGTTCCTGACCGCCCGTTGAGGAATCTGGCAACAGCTGGCAACAACAGTGGTGAGGGTTGGTGCTTTTTGGTGCGGAATACGCCGTCGCACGTGTTCCGGGAAGCGCCTAACTCACAGATAAATAGAGACTTGAGAGAAAATTCAGCCATGATTCGAATCCCTTCGCTCGCTCCATTTTCAATTTTTCATCCCACACCCCCACCAAAGAAACTTCATCACAAGCGCTTGCAGCGTCTTTGATCCGCGGAATAACTATTGCTTCCCGGCGGTGCTCGAATCCCTTGGCTTGGCGTGATTTTCTATGGGATCCAGCAGCAGCCGAGTTTTTGCTACGAATTTGCTGCGAGCAAAGCACCTATTCCTCGTTTCAATTGACGATCGCGATCCACTCGCGAGAATCGGACTTTCTTTTAGCATTCGAACGGACCGACAAATCGCACTCCTCTTCCTACACCAATGAGGCCCGAGCCCGTTGGAAACGGCTGACTTCCTGATCCTTATCGCCCAATTCAGTCCTGCACTAGAACATGGGGCTGTTTCTCTGCGATTTCGAGCAACCGGAGCGCCGAGCCGGACGGCTTCCGCAGACCCTGCTCCCATTTGCTGGCGGTTGCTTTGGTCACGTAAAGCAGTTGAGCGAACACGGGCTGGCTCACGTTGAGTCGCCTCCTAATCGAGCGAATTCGACTCGGAGTAAATGCCAGGGGCTTCTGCCGCCGCAGAACCGAACGCGTACGCAAGGTAACTTTTTTGCCTTGGGCGTGAGCGAGCGCCTCCTCTGCCCCGGCTCTCAGTTCCGAAAATTCCTCGTCACTTAAGTGATGGATCTTTTTTGACTTCTTCATAAATGGCGTGCGCGATTTGCTTCAGTGCTTTTTTCTGGTCGGCACTCAAGTCCACTTCTTCGTTCTTCGGATATAGATAAATAAAGTAGATCCGTGATGCCGACTTCACATGCAGGTAGATGATCCGGCATCCACCACGCTTGCCACGCCCCGGCAAACCCATGCGAATCTTCCTAAACCCGCCGGTCCCTTGAATCACATTGCCCTTTTCCGGGTCCTGGCACAGCAGGTCTTGGAGCGCCCAAAGCTGGGGCTCGGCCCGGAGTTGCTGGACCCGTTCCGTGAATCGCGTGGC
>JAJPKC010000684.1 GCA_021323955.1 Oscillatoriales cyanobacterium Centralia_MAG_596
AAACATTCTCATCGATTGATCCTCATTAGCGACGCTGACTACGAGCATCGCGATGATGAACGATGCTTCTACAATCTTGCTTGTACAATCTAATGGTACTAAGCACACTACTGCTCTGGAAATGCGCTTTTGGAGCGATGCTCTCGTTCAGAAAGTTATTACACTAATCGTCACGGATCGAATCGTCACGGCTCCAATTGTCACTGCTTGAATGGATGGTGAAAACCTGATTGCGATCGACGAAATTTCGGCTAGGCTGAAGCTGGTGCGCGGCGGGTTCCATCCTGTCCATCTAGCATCATTATCATCAAACGTGATGGGTTTTACGTCCCATCTCATTTTACAAAAGTCAACGATCGTAACTTCGAGCTATAAGCACGTCATATCGGCAAAACGAGCCTATACTTAGCAGGGGGTGGTGCATTATACCACGCCTAATTGTTTGGCTGAGATACCAATCTAAGTCAGGTAAATTGATGGATATCAGGATGCATCAGCTGATTGTCGTGGTTCATGAAGAGTCTGAAGGCGAAAGCGATGAGTGACACCACAGCGTTTATTGGCGGAGCAGTCATGGCAGGACTCGCTGCTTTCGTGTTGGTTAAAGGGAGTGTGGGCGCAGGCGCACCAACCGTCAGCAGCCCGCAACCATTGCCATTACCCTCGGTGAATGTGAGCGCTTCTCCTCTGCCCGTGGCCGCTTTGCCGTCCCCAACAGACTGTAGCCTTAATCAAACGGAGCTGGAAAACAAGCTGAAAACGGCACTAGACCCGTATCGGGCTGAGAACGAAAAGCTAAAGGCGCAGGCGCAAAGTATGCAAGCCTCGATCGATAGCCTGACCGCTCAGATTAAGGCCAATAATGCAGTGGCTCAGGTCAAACCACCACAAGACGATCGCAATGCTCTGCCAAACAGCATCATCTGGGCATTGAGCGGCATTGGTCTCACCTTTGGGGTGGGCATTGCCATGATGCTGGTCTTTATGATGTTCTCGCGCAACCAACAGCCTTCACGGACGATTGAGGTCATTCATAGTATGGATGACCATCCGCAGTACCCGGCTAATCGTCGCCGCTCTCAGCTACCGCCCGCCCGCCGGATTGTCACTAAGCGTGTCAACTCCTCTGAAATCGATTAGTGAAGGGTGGCAAAGAACGCTTTGCCTTGTCCGATCGCGCGGGTCATGCAAAGGGATGGATCCGACCTTGAGGTAGACTGGCCTCTAGAGCTGGTTATGGGCTTTGAGCTGAAGGTAGCGATCGACGAGTTGATCGCTAATCCGATTGGCGGGTGCGTCGAGGATCAGCACGCCCTTTTGCTTGAGTTTTGCCAGGGCCAGTTGCCGCTGCGTCAGCAAATCGAGGGCAACCGCGCGAGCATAGGTATTGGGAATATCGGTTGTGGGCGCATGGGCCTGGACATCGACTTGCGGATCGCGCAGCGTGACGCAAAAGGGCAGATGGCGTGGCGCTAACCGTCCCATTGCCGCGAGTAGCTCAGTTGAGGCCGTCGCGTCGATAATTTCTGTGATCAACACCACCAGGGCACGGCGCGTTTGGCGGGTGGCAACGGTCGTGACCGCTCCCGCATAGTCTGGCTCTACAAGCACCGGATGGATGGGCGTCAGCCGCTCGATGAGCTTCGAGAGTTGGGTCTGCCCTCGCTCTGGCGGAACCCACGCGTGCATCTGGCGATCGAACACGCCAATTCCCACGCGATCGCCCCGATTGAGTCCGGTCAGTGCCAGCGCCAGGGCTGCATTCAAGCCCCAGTCAAACCGTGCCAGCCCATTCACCTGCGCAGTCATCAAGCGTCCGCGATCGAGCAGCACAATCAGGGTTTGCTCCTGCTCTGGCTCCAGCACCCGCACCAGCACCCGACTCCGACGCGCCGTCGCCTTCCAGTCAATCAGGCGTGGATCGTCTCCAGTGGCGTATTCCCGCAGTTCCGAAAATTCGGTGCCAATGCCCTGACGACGCGCCCGACGAATGTTTCCGCTCGTTTGTAAGGTCAGACGAATCGAGAGCGATCGCAGCCCGATCAAATCGGGATAGACGGCAACAGTTTGGTGTTGCGGCACCATCCAGTCATGCCATGCCAACTTCCATGCGCCCAATTGCCGCACCTGAATATCGCTCCAGGCATACTCACCCCGCTGAGCTGGAAAGACGGTATACGTCAGCGCTTCACGGCTGTGCGCTGGCAGTGACAGGCGAAAATGATCCTTGTCCGCTTTAAACGCTTGCGGATAGTAATCCCGAATCTGTACGTCAGCCGGTTGGTAGCCTGTTCTGACCGTGAGCTGAACGGGGTTGTCACGCCCGATCGACAGTCGCTCCATGCGATCGCGCTCTACCACCACGCGGTTAGCCTCAACCCGTCGAGCATCAATCACGGCCAGTATCAACACTCCGGCATCAAATCCCAGCGTCAGCAGGATTGCACCACTGAGAAACTGTGGGTTGATGACATCAGACCCGATTGTGGCCACACCCAACCCGATCGCCGTACCCAGCAGCAGCAGTTGATAAACACGACGAGCAGGAGTCATAGGAGGACGCCAATGATGTGAACGACCGACATCATCCTAACCCTGCAATGGGGGAGAAGGGAAAGGGGCGCAGCGGTAGATAAGGGGCCGTGATCAACCTTTAGCCTTCACCACGCCTCTCTTTCCCTCATTCAGACTTCCTGAATCAACACCTGATCCCGTGGGACTTTGAACGTCTTGAGCGTTGAGAGCGTACCACCAGGCTTGGTGATATCGCTGACGGCTTTGAGCGTACAGGTGAGTGCCTGGGGGGTGACTTCGACCAGGTTGTAGCCATGCGTGGCTGAGTTGAAGTACTGAATGTGTGGATTGCTGCCGCGCAGGACTTGAGTGAGGAGCGCGATCGGCACAGCGGGCGTTCCCGGCGAAACACTCTGCTCTGATAGGTTCGATGAGGTGGTGGAGCCAACGACAAATTCAACGCCAACGGGTGGATCGGTTGGGTTGTCGAAGTTCACTTTTTGATAGCCAGCGATGAAGGTGTGCAAATCACCTGTAATCGTGACGAAGTTTTTGACTCCAGCCTCGCTCAGCGTTTTGAACAGCAGCGATCGCTCGGCGGGATAACCATCCCATTGATCCAGCGTGATGAACAGATCGGGGGTGGGGGTGCCCAATAGCTTGGTTGCGAAGGCGGATAGCACTTTGATCTGCATCGTCGTGACTTCATTGCCCCAAATCTTCCAGACACGCGACGATTTGGTGATTTGGTTCAGAAACCACTGCCGCTGCTTTAGACCCAGCATGGTGCGGTTTGGGTCGTTTCGTCCCGGGCAATCGGGGGTGATATAGCGCTTGCTCTGGATGTAGGTTTGCTGCTGTGCGGCGAGGTCATCACAGGGTGGGCCATCCCGATAAAGCCGTTCGTCAGTCAAAACCAGTTCTAACAGGTTCCCAACCTTGAACGTCCGGTAGATCTGGATCGCTTCCAGAGGATCTTCGGACTCATCAAACGACACGCTGGTTGGCGTGTGCTCGGCCCAGGCTTTTGTGGCGATTTGGCGCAGCTTGGGTTTGTGAAATGGCACCTGGTCGGGCGCATTCACCTGAAAACAATCGTTGGCAAACTCGTGGTCATCCCAGATGGTAATAAATGCAAATTTCTCGCGGATGCTCTGTAGGTCTGGGTCGCTGTTGTACGTCTGGTAGAGAAAGCGGTAATCGGCAAGGGTTGATGCCGTTGGCTGTCCGCTGGGGAGCCGTAATGGACGGATGCCACGCTGAAAGCTAGTATCGCCTACGGTTTCGTAGATGTAGTCGCCTAAGAAGACGATGAAATCAATGTCTTCTGACGCGAGAAAGCGGTAAGCGTTGTAGTATCCGTTGGTGTAGTCCTGGCAGTTAATGTAGGCAAAGCGAACCCGATCGACGGCTGCGTTTGGAGTCGGTAACGTTTTGAAGCGACCAGTGCGACTGGTGGTGCCTGCATAGATAAAGCGGTAATAATAGGTTGTGGCAGGCTTCAGCTCTTTGGAATTGAGCTGGATTTTGAGCGTGTAATCTTTCGACTGATTGGTTTTAGCGGTGCCGCGTAGGGTGGCGATCGCGCTAAATCCTTCGTCTTCTGAAACTTCAAAGGCAACTTGGGCGGTGTTGCTTTGCGGTGGTGTGATGCGAGTCCAGAGCGTAATGCCGTGCGGTCGTGGATCGCCAGAGGCCACGCTTTGGGGAAAGTAATCGGACGCTGCACTGGCAGGATCGATCGCAAATAATTTGCTAACGTCCGACTCACTTCCTAACAGGCTTGGGATTTCATTGCCAGCCCAAATCACAACGCCCGTTGCCAGCGAATACTTCAAAAACGTTCGTCTGTCCACGCAATTAACCTCAAATATCCGTCTGATGCCATTGCCCTGGATGCCATCACCGTCAGCGCAACCCAATCCGCTAGAGTCAGCCCATCCATCGGCGCTGCTCGACGGCGATCGTGGCTACTGCTCAACGTTGACGGCTGTAGCAATGACGATCATTAAGATAATCTACGCTACTACGTTTAAGCGGCTTTTAAGCCTGGTTTAAATCGGCGGGCAATTGGCGGAACTGCCCCTGTCCACCTGGATCTACTGAGACGAACTGGCCGGTGCCTGCTCCGATCGCTGCGAACGGTATGACTTCATAATGTCCCGGATCTTCGCCTTCTGGTCTGCGGTCAGATTCAGGCTCGCCATCGCTTCCCGCATCTTGCTGCCTTGCTGTAGTTTTGCCTGCAATTGCTGCGACTGTTCCGGCGTCAGGATAGCCTCAATTTGTTTTCGCATCGCCTCTCGCCGCTGCGCGCGATCGGGTGATTGCGCCATATTGCCTGACGATGTATTGCCCGACGATGTGTTGCCTGATGATGTGTTGTCTGACGACGTGTTCGATGCCGCTGGGTTGGCGGGTGCTGCGTTTGACGGCGCTGTTTCTGCTTGCGGGGACTGTGGCGTGTTGGATTGAGAGCAGGCTGTGATGCCGCCCATCAAAAGGGTGCCCAATAGAGCGGTGGTTGTAAGTGTTCGTCTCATTGTGATTACCACTGTAGATTTCTCATGCTTTTAGACTGGTTCTAGGAACGGCGGGTTCATCTCGATCGTGGGTTCGATCACAGACCGTGTGACTGTGCAAGAATGAAGCGACTGTCGTTAGAACACTTAGCAAAGGTGCAAGAGCAGGTTCAAGCAGCGTTGCAGCAAAAAAATTGGTCACTGCTGACACAGTATTTGCAGCAATGGCTGATATCGGATGAGACGGTGGCTGGGCCGGAGGGGACGGCAATGACATCCGCATTGGGTGATCCCTGTGATCTGGCGATCGCGATTCTTACGGGAGGCGATTTTCAGGCGCGGTGGGATGTGGCCAAGCTGTTTCCGGCGCTGGGCGATCGCGCGATCGCGCCGCTGATTCAACTGCTGCAAGACAAAGACGCCGATTTAGAGGCGCGCTGGTTTGCTGGTCGCATCTTGAGCCGTTACACCTACCCTACGGCCATCATTGCGCTGGTGGACTTACTGGAAACCACTGAGAGTGAAGAACTCAGCAGCATGGCTGCCGACGCCCTGGCCACCGTTGGCACGCCAGCCCTGACTGCACTGACCGACCTGCTTGCACAGGCAGAAACCCGATTACCGGCTGTGCGAGCGCTGGCCCAAATCCGTCATTCCGATACAATTGCGCCCCTGCTCACAGTTGTTAACGACGCCCAGCCAACGATTCGGGCCATTGCGATCGAGGCGCTCAGCAGCTTCCATGATCCACGCGTGCCGCCCGTCCTGGTGCAGGCGTTGGCCGATACAGCCGCCGTAGTCAGATGCGAAGCCGTTGTCGGGTTGGGAATGCGCCCCGACCTGGCCGAGGCGTTAAACCTGGTGCCCCTGCTGACCGATCGCCTGCATGACATCAATCTGACGGTCTGCCAGAAAGCCGCGATCGCCCTGGGACGAATGCAGACAGACGCGGCGGCGGCGGCACTGTTTCACACGCTGCAGGCTGCGCCGACGCCCTTGATGCTTCGGCTTGACTGTGTGCGAGCCCTGGGCTGGATGGGAAGCCCGATCGCCCTGGACTATTTACATCGCGCGCTATTTCAGCTCGAACCATCCGCCGCATTCGCTCCGGTCGATCAGGAAATCGTTGCCGTGTTGGGTCGCTGGGCTGCGCCCGACCTCAAGCCGCAGGCGGCGCAAGCGCTGGTCGATTTGCTCACGCTGGCTCACCCAGGCAAGGCTAACCCTGCTGTCCGCAAGGCGATCGCCGTGGGATTAGGCCAACTGGCACAAAAGCGCGCCCTCGACCCCTTGATGCAACTCCTGGCAGACGCCGATGATGGGGTCAGGCTGCATGCGGTCGCTGCCCTCAAAACGCTGGACAGGCAGGCCGCCCATCAGCGCCTGAAAACGCTGGCGGCCAGCGCCGATGTGCCAGACTCGCTCCGTCAGGGCGTCGCGATCGCGCTGCAAGAATGGTAGCGACTTCCCGTATATACTTGCATGGACGCTGTAGAATGCGGGAAACTGACGCTAGTTAGATACATCGACTGATTCCACCCGTGCCAGTTTGCCCCTGGCACCCTTCTTACCTCCGCCGAGATTGCCATTCATGCCGCTGCCGAATACACAACGCCGCACTAAGATTGTTGCCACGATTGGTCCCGCTACCAGTAGTCCTGAAGTTCTACGTGACCTCATTGAAGCCGGTGCAACAACTCTACGCCTCAATTTTTCGCACGGCACCCACGACGATCATCAGCGCAGCATTCGCCTGATTCGTCAGATGTCGTTTGAACTCAACCAGCCCGTTGGAATCCTCCAGGATCTTCAGGGACCCAAAATTCGATTAGGACGGTTCGAAAACGGGTCCATCATTCTCAATAAAGGCGATCGCTTTATTCTCACCAGCAAGATTCTCCCCGGCACACAGGAAATGAGCTCGATTACCTACGAGCCTCTGGCGGATGAAGTGCCTGAAGGCGCAGTCATCTTGCTCGATGACGGCAAAGTGGAAATGTATGTCGAGAAGGTCGATCGCGTGGCGCGTGAACTGCACTGCGTTACGGTGGTCGGTGGCCCGCTGTCCAACAATAAAGGCGTCAACTTCCCAGGTGTTTATCTGTCGATCAAAGCTCTGACCGATAAGGACCGTAAAGACTTGATGTTTGGGCTGGATCAAGGCGTTGACTGGGTGGCGCTGAGCTTTGTTCGCAATCCTCAGGATGTACTGGAAATCAAAGAACTGATTTCCAGCGCGGGTAAAAACGTCCCTGTGATTGTCAAAATCGAGAAGCATGAAGCCATTCAAGAGATGGAGTCGATTCTCTCGATCAGTGACGGTGTCATGGTGGCACGCGGCGATCTGGGCGTTGAACTGCCCGCCGAAGATGTGCCCATCCTGCAAAAGCGTCTGATTGCAACGGCCAATCGCATGGGGATTCCGGTCATTACCGCGACCCAAATGCTCGATAGCATGGTTCACAGCCCGCGCCCAACGCGGGCCGAAATTTCGGACGTGGCTAATGCCATCCTCGACGGCACGGATGCTGTGATGCTGTCTAACGAAACGGCTGTGGGCAAGTATCCGGTCGAAGCGGTTGCCACAATGGCGCGGATCGCCGTGCGGATTGAGCAGGAAAAACGGACAAAGTCGATCGAAGACAGTGGGCGATCGATTCCCAATGCCATCAGTCATGCGGTCGGCCAGATTGCCGAACAGCTCGACGCTGCCGCCATTATGACGCTGACAAAAACGGGAGCCACTGCCCGTAACGTCTCTAAATTTCGGCCCAAAAAGCCTGTCCTGGCAATCACACCACATGTGGATGTTGCCCGCCAATTGCAGCTTGTGTGGGGCGTCAAGCCTTTGCTGGTGCTGGACTTACCCTCTACAGGACAAACCTTCCAGGCTGCGATGAACGTCGCGCAGGAAAAAGACCTTCTGAGTGAGGGCGATCTCGTTGTCATGACGGCTGGCACGTTGCAGGGCGTATCTGGCTCGACTGACCTGATCAAGGTTGAAGTGGTCACGGCTGTACGCGGAAAGGGCATCGGCATCGGGCAGGGACTGGTCAGCGGTAGAGCCCGGATCATCCATAACAGCACCGACATCAGCCATTTTGGCCCAGGTGAAATTTTGGTGGCTCAAACGACAGGGGCAGACCTGATTGAAGCGATTCGGAAAGCCGCTGGCATCATTACCGAAGAAGGAGGGCTGACCAGCCACGCTGCCGTGATTGGTCTACGGCTGAGCGTCCCCGCGATCGTCGGCGTGAAAAATGCGACCTCAGCGATTCGGGATGGCGAGATCGTCACGCTGGATTTACAGCGTGGTCTGGTCTACGCCGGTGCGATGATTCCCAACCAGCCCGAACCGGCGTTGCCTGTTTAGCGCGATCGACCCGTCCCTGGCGGGGGTTTTCCTCTGAAGCAATCTGGGCTGCGGAACCAATTTGGCCGATCGCGGTCGATCAGTGTGTGACCAATCGTTTGAATGTAAGCAACACGGTTGCATTGCGACACAACGACAACAGGTTGGAAACGCCCATAGTCCTGTTGAACCACTACGGCTAAAGTGACCCCGCTCTTGTTGACTTTCAGGGTCTCTAATGGTTCTTACTATGAACACAAACGCCGCCTACATTGTGAATCCCCCCGCGATCGCCGCCGTCACTGTCGAAATTTCACCGGACTCCAAGTCCACCTGGAACCCGTTTGATCCGGCCTGGATTAAGGTCTGGGAGCAAGTTGGACCGATCGGCTATCTGGCGCTGCTGTGCCTGTTTCTCTGGTTGCTCACCCGCTTTGTTGAAACGGTAAAAGGGAAGTAAGGCGTGCCGATGTAACGGGTGAAGGGTGAGGGGTAAACGGTCAAGATCCCAAAAGAATTAGAAGCCAGAAGCCTCAGCGCTCAATGCTCAAACGGAGTTCCTGCGTCACTGCTCGACGATAGCTGCTGGCCCCCTGGCTCTCCCTCACCCCTCACCCTACTCCTCTACACTGGAGAAACCGACCCGTCTCGCATCCCCCACGGTGGGTTGCGTGATTGTCAGAAGTTTTATACTTTTGTAAACATAACAAACCTGGTTTTCCTAAAACCGTATTTTCCTTGAGTAGGGAGTAAGCATGTATATCGTACAGATTGCCTCTGAGTGTGCCCCAGTTATCAAAGCCGGGGGACTGGGGGATGTCGTTTATGGACTCAGCCGTGAACTCGAGATTCGTGGGCATACGGTTGAACTCATCCTGCCCATGTACGACTGCATGCGCTACGACCACATCTGGGGACTGCACGATGCCTATCAGGATTTGTGGGTGCCCTGGTATGGCGGGGCAATTCACTGCTCGGTCTATTGTGGCTGGGTGCACGGACGGCTTTGTTTCTTTATTCAGCCGCATTCGCAGGACAAATTCTTCAACCAGGGACGCTACTACGGCGCAGTCGATGACAATATCCGGTTTGCGTTCTTCAGCAAAGCCGCACTGGAGTTTCTGCTGCAAAGCAACAAGCGCCCGGATATCATCCACTGCCATGACTGGCAAACGGGGCTTGTACCCGTCCTGCTGTTTGAGATCTATAAGTATCAGGGCATGGAGCATCAGCGGGTCTGCTACACTATCCATAACTTTAAGCATCAAGGGATTGGGGGCAATGATGTCCTCTGGGCGACCGGGCTGAACCGACCAGAATACTACTTCCAGTACGATCGCCTGCGGGATAACTTCAACCCCTTCGCGCTCAACTTCATGAAGGGCGGCATCGTGTACTCCAACTATGTCACCACCGTGTCACCGCATCACGCCTGGGAAGCCCGCTGCACAGACATTGGCTACGGATTGGGCCACACACTGCACGTCTACCAGGACAAGTTCTCTGGCGTCCTCAACGGCATTGACTACGACGTGTGGAACCCGGAGATCGATCGCTACATTCCTCACGCTTACACCAGAGATGACCTGACGGGTAAAGCCAAAAATAAGAAAGCCTTGCGTGAGCGATTGATGCTGCGGGATACAGACAGGCCGCTGATTTGCTTTATTGGTCGTCTGGATGAACAAAAGGGCGTCCATCTTGTCCACCATGCGATCTACCACACGCTAAGTCGCGGGGCGCAGTTTGTGCTGCTGGGATCTGCGACCGAGTCGGGTATTAACGACCACTTCTGGCACGAAAAACGCTTCCTGAACGACAACCCAGATGTGCATCTGGAACTGGGCTTCAATGAGGAACTGTCGCACTTGATCTACGCGGGAGCCGATATGATTGTCGTGCCCAGTAACTATGAACCCTGTGGCCTGACACAGATGATTGGTCTGCGGTATGGCACCGTGCCGATCGTGCGGGGTGTCGGTGGGCTGGTCAACACCGTGTTCGATCGCGACTACGATGATAAACACCTGCCCGAAGAGCGGAATGGCTATGTCTTCTATCAATCTGACTATGCCGCACTGGAGTCGGCGATGGATCGGGCCATTGACTTGTGGTACGACCAGCCTGACGAATTCCGTCAGCTCATTTTGCAGGGCATGAACTACGATTACTCGTGGAACTATCCCGGTAAGGATTACCTGGAGATTTACGAGCGCATCCGTCACCAGTAGCCCCACCGCGGTTTCTTTGCTTCTTTCTTTGGGTCTGAAAGCCTTCAGGTCTGAAAGCGCTGATCGTGCTGGATGTAAGCAACAACTGGCGCGATGAGGTTGGTCTGCAGCGTGGCAATGAGCTGGCGATCGCGTTCACTCCAGATTCTCGGTGTTTCAAAGACCGAGCATTCTAAAATTCCAATCAGCGCCTCATGCTGGTAAATGGGGGCATGCACAAGCGCCCGATGGCGAAATTTTTCGCGTTCATAGGCGCGATCAACCACATCGCTGCCTGCGGTTTCAATATCTTCGACAAACACGGCGGCAGGTATACGCAGCGCGATCGCCATGAGGGGGTCTTGCGGTGCCGTTGGGTCTTCGATCCAGTCCGCGCCAATCCATTCGGCAGTGCGACCGTCCCGTGCCCAGCAGTGGGTGATCAGACCCCATGCTTTTGCTGGCTCCCGCAAGTACAAAAAACAGCGATCGCACGGCAGCACCGCTCCCAATGTGGGCAGCAATACCGCAAACAATTCATCTGGCTCTGCCTGATCGGCAAAAATCTGCCGTATCCGCTCGGGTAAATTCTCTCCCATCGTTCATTCCTGTACCGTTTACCGTTGATCTTCTGACCGCCGATCACACAAAGTGACACTCGTTGATGACTATAAGGCTTTAGAGCGTTAAGACCCTAATTTCGGGGAACGGGGGCGATAGCTTGGCAGCCGTCAGTCAGTGAGGTCAGGGCTAGCGAGGGGTTTAAAGCACGCCCCAGTCCGATCGTCGATCGAGTAAAGTTGCCCTGGAACCGCGAATCCAATCGCTTGATTCCGGGATCGGTTCTAAGATCGGAAGTGAACCGATACAGAGACGGATCATGCTGGAAGTAACACGCCGTAAATTTATCGCCACGGCCACGCTGGCGACCGGGTTTACCCTTGCCATACAGCCGATCGCCAGCAGTGTGATTCACACGGACGCGAATGGACTGATTGCCGGTGCTGTCAAGATCCCCGTTAAAGACGGCGAAATCCCGGCCTACAGAGCGCTACCGAACCGAGACGGCCATTTTCCGATCATTCTGGTTGTGCAGGAAATTTTTGGCGTACACGAACACATTCGCGATATTTGCCGACGGTTTGCCAAGTTGGGATATCTGGCGATCGCGCCGGAGCTGTTTGTGCGGCAGGGTGACGTTTCAAAACTCAGCGATTTCAACGCAATTCGTCAGATCGTGGCCAAAGTGCCAGATGCTCAAGTCCTCTCTGACCTCGATGCAACCGTTAATTGGGCGGTCAAGTCGGCCAGAGGCAACGTAGCTAAACTGAGCATTACAGGCTTTTGCTGGGGTGGTCGTATTGTCTGGCTGTATGCGGCTCACCATCCTTCCGTAAAGGCCGGTGTTGCCTGGTACGGCAGGCTGGTGGGTGATGCCACTGCGCTGACACCCCAGTACCCGATCGACATCGCGGCGACCCTCAAAGTTCCGGTGCTGGGACTCTACGGCGGGCAAGATACCAGCATCCCGCAAGACACCGTGGCGCAAATGCGCGATCGACTCAAAACGGGCAGCAGTCAGTCAGACATTATTGTCTATCCCGATGCGGGGCACGCCTTTTTTGCCGACTACCGCCCGTCCTACCGCGAAGCCGACGCAAAGAATGGATGGCACCGGCTTCAGGCCTGGTTTAAGCAGCATGGGGTCGCGCCATAAGCCGTGAGCTTGACACGCTAACCTCACCGCCAGTTATCCAAACACCGCGAGTCCAGTACTCCGCCACTCTGGCCATACGTCTGGCCATACATCACTGTGAGGGTGTGGTCGTCAGATCGGCGGGATTGGTACAGCGGATCGCGATTTCAGGCGTGCGGGAGTAGGGTCTGAGCAGGGAGAAAAACCTCGCGTCGCTGAAGCTACGCGGGTCAATGCGCGTATGGGAGCGATCGACGGCTTTGTGGGTTGTGATGCGTTCATCTGCAACGCCTGTTTTTGCCACAAGCCATGCGAGCGACTGGTACTGTGCCTGGGTATAGCCGCTGTGGGTATAGCCATTGCTATTGCCATCGTAGGGACTTTCCAGGGAGATGTGGTAGGCAAAGTTGTTGACTGACGGCGGGAACGAGGGATTAGTTTTTACCGCTTCTGGCCCATTGGCACCGACAAAGACAGAATTACCGGCTCCAAACGCGCGCTTGTCGGGCGGCACCAGATAAACCAGAGTGCCGTCCCGCTTGATCAGCGTGTGATAGCTGGCCTGATCGTCATCGTTGAGGTGAAACGTCTGGAAAAGGCTGATCGCACTGCTGGCCGACCCAACGGTTTCGTGCAAGACGACCAGCGGTTCAAGGTCAGCGGGCTGACCGTTGATGTCAAAGAGATAGCGATCGCCGTAATTGGTTGGGTCAATCAGCGCAATTTCTTCTCTCGGTACGTATCCCGTGTTGGTGGTGCCGCTATCAGACGCGCTTCCCTCACCTGTCTGTGCTGCCGCAACGACGGGTGCCTGACGAAAACGGGTGATCAGGGTCGATCGACTGGCCAACAGTCTGGCCCGTCGGTCTAACATGGCCTGACGGCGCGCCTTTTCACTGCCTTTATCAGGTTGCACCGCACAGGCCGTAGACGCCAGTAGATCAACCGTGGGTGGTGCGACCAGAGGCACTGGGCGTTGCAGTCCACTGTCACTGCTTTCGGCTTCAACGACTTGGGCGCGACTGGCAATGACGACAATGAGAGTGGTCAGGCAAAGCGCTAGCAGGACGATGCTCGTCAGGAATCTTCGTTTCATGTCATTGGGAAGGATGCAGTCAACCGTAAGCGATTATAGATGCACCGATGCTCATTCTTTTAAGCGGTATTGCCAGGGAAAGAATGTGTTGGCCTATACATTACTGTATTCCGCTGCCTTATCCAAGGGTCAGTCTGTGGTCGCCGTGTCGGGTAGCTGCTCGATCGCGCCCAGCAGCTTCAGCGTGTTCTTTTGCGCTGCGGTCAGCCCTGTAACCCCTGTAATCTGTGCCCCCTCATAGGGCCTTTGCACCCTTAATGTCTGCCGGCAAGCGGGCGGTTTGTGGGTGGCAAGACCCGGCTCACTACAGTCCCACAGTTTAATCGTGCCATCCTGACTACAGCTTGCCAACAGCTTGCCATCTGTACTGTAGGCCAAAAAGCGAATCCAGTTGTGATGTCCCTGCAAGGTATGGCACAGGGGTGGCGCTGCTCCGACAGGTGCCCTGGTTGCAGGACGATTCTCTGCTGATGACTGCGGCTCCGGGCGTTCCGCAATGTTCCACAGCTTCACGACGCCATCCCCACCACTACTGGCAAGGACAGCACCGTCGGGACTGAACGCAACGGCCAGCACCAGGCTGGGATGGGCTTGAAATGTCCATACCCGATCGCCCGTCGCCAGATCCCACAGAATGACCGTCCCATCCGAACCACCGCTAGCCAGAACCCGATCGTCGGGGCTAAACGCCACACAGCGAATCCAACTGGTGTGACCATGCAGCGTTGCCAGGTGATGCACCGTTGCGGGGAGTGGGGCCGCAGTCTGTGAGCGCGACGCCGATAGCGCGATCGCCCATAGGCGAATGGTCTGATCTTGACTACCGCTGGCCAGCAACTGATAGCGGCAGCCAGAGTCTGGATCGGGACATTCGGACTGCTGCTTTAACCACGCATACTGCCATACCGTGTCCTGGTCGAGAATAGGCGATCGGGGTGCAAACGTCACCGCACACACCCCACTGTCATGCCCTCGCAAAATGGCTTCTACCATTCCTGTAGCGCGCTGCCAGAGGCGAACCGTACCATCAAGACTGCCGCTCGCCACGGTCTGGCCATCAGGACTCACGGCAACGGCCCAAACCGCGTGGGAATGACCGTTTAAGATCTGAACTGAGGGTCGCGAGGACAGGGCATAGGAGGCAGACAGTGAGGTGTCTATTTCAGTTTTGTCCGCAGGCTCACCTTCAACCGCCGGGATCGTGTCCTGCGCGACCGGCGTTAATGAACTGACATCCCACAGCCGCACGGTTCCGTCTTCGCCACCACTGACAACGGTTTGACCATCGGGACTGAAGGCCACTGACCAAACCCAACTGGTGTGGCCATAAAGGGTTGTAGGGGTGAGGTGAGGGTGTGCCGCAAGGGCTACGTTTGGCGGGTATATCGTTGCCTGACCGTTGCCGGGACTCTGACGCCTGCTTCCCAGATGCCACAACCGCACCACCCGATCCTGCCCGCCGCTGACTAACGTTTGGCCATTTGGACTAAAGGCGATCGACCAGATCCCGCTGTTATACCCCTGTAGCAACCGCAAGCACTGGCTGGTGCGATTATCCCAGAGACGCACGGATTGGTCTTCGCTCCCGCTGGCCAGCAAACACCCGTCCGGACTAACGGCAACCGCCGATATCCAGCTTGTGTGCCCCTGCAGGACACGTACACAGTCTCCATCGGCGTTCCATAGCCTGACCGTACGATCGTCGCTGCCGCTTATCAGGGAGACACTGCGGCCATAATCATCAACAGCTGGTGAGAACGCCACCGCACGGATGGCTTGAGAATGTCCTGTTAGCGTCTTGCGGCACTGGTGCGTTTGCAAATCCCACAGCTTGATCGTGCGATCGCTGCTGCTGCTCGCCAGCAGATTGCCATCCGCACTGAAGGCAATTGACCAGACCCAGTGAGCATGCCCTATGAGGGTGAAGCGGGAGGACGGTGAGCAAGGGGGCGGGGGGGAAGGCGTTATGTGGGGTTGGTCATGCGCGCCTTGCGGGCTGACTTCTAACTCCCGCTGACCGATTCCAGCAACATCCCACAGCTTAATGGTGCGATCGTAACTGCCACTGGCAAGGAGACGACCATCCGGGCTAAACGCTACGGCATGGACTTCATCGGTATGCCCTGAAAGCACCGCCACCAGCCTGCCTGTAGCCACATCCCAAATCCGCACATGCTGGTCTTCATAGCCACCGGCAAGATAGGCTCCTGTGGGACTGAATGCCAGTGAGAAGACGCGACTAGTGTAGCCCTGCAGCGTTTGGACGCAGTCGCCCGTCAGCACATCCCACAGGTGGATCGTGCCATTGGCACTGCTGGCCAGCAACCGGCGATCGGGACTGAAGACGACTGACCAGGCCCAGCCTTCTCTGGCTTTGCAGGTAAGCAGCTTTTTGCCATCCGTCACCCGCCACACATGCACTTCATAGCTGATGTCACTGGCCGCCAGCAGTTTACCGTCTGGGCTAAACGCCACGCCCAGGATCTGGCTAAACGTTTCGGTAAAGACAGATTTGCTGAGATCGGCATGGGAAAAATCCGTACCGTGGAGATTGACTCGTTGCAGGTAGGCCTGCCAGATGGTGAGATGCGAGAAGTCTCGATCGCGCAGGGTAATACTCTCGCTATCGGTCAACGGTTTGGGAGCAGCCAGTCCCACTTGAAGCTGACACAGCAGATTAATGACGTTCCCACCGATGTAACCAATGAATTGGGCCGATTGACCACGCAGCGCTGAGACAAGCTGCATCAAGCGGTGATCTAGATCGGCGCGACTGCTGGTATGTAACAGTCGATCGACAATCGGCTGCAGGATCAGTCGAATTTGCGTTTCACGAATATAGTCTTTCGCCTGGGCTTTGATCAGCGCGTGCGATCGCAGCAAGGGCGTGGCCGCTTGCGAAAAGGGTTGCGGTTTACTCTCGGTTGCCTGACCCTCAACGGCGCGTCCCCAGCGTTGGATTTCACCCCTGGTTTGCCTGCTGACCCCGGCCGTCTGCCGCCCAATGCTTTCAATCTCCTCACAGACGCCTTCAATCAGCCGTTCGGTCATGTACTCCATCACCACCGGCTGCAAGGTAAACAGGCTGCCGCTCTTCTCAATCAAGGAACGCCGTTCCAGAGCCGTCAGCGTTTCCAGGAGGTGAGCGGGAGAGACCGGCGGCAGACAGTCTGACTGCAAATCCGCGAAGCGAACGGGTTCACGATTAATCGCCAGCCAGATCATGACCTGTCGTTCTAAATCCGATAGGCGACCGATCTGGCGGGCCAGCAAATCGCGGATGTCCCCAAAAACGGAGCTGCCCTGCTGCGAAAATTCCAAAAACTGGGTCAGGCTCCCGTCAAAAAAATCGGCGATCGCGGTCGCCACAATCTTGAGCGCAAGGGGATTGCCCGCATAATGCTCGACCAGCATCTGCCATTCCGTAGAAGAACCCGAAAATTCACCCTTGACGCCAAATAGCGCCCGCCCGGTTTGGGGCGTCAGGCCAGTGACCTGGAGCGATCGCACGGGGAGCCGATCCCCCTCCTTCGGCGCGATCCCTTTCGGTTTTTCCCGGCTGGTGATCAGCAAGCAGCTCTGATGGGGCGTTTCACCAATGCAGCGCAGCAGTTGTCCATAGCCTTCATAGCCCGGTTGATACCCACCGTTGCGATCGCCCGGCTGCATGACCGTCTCGGCGTTGTCTAAGATCAACAAACCCCGATAGGTTCGCAAATAGTGCAACAGCCGCAGAATTTGCTTGTCAAGTGCCTCGGCCTCGGCAACTACCTGGGTCTGTTGATGGGCGAAAAACTGGATCAGGTCATTCAGCAGGTCGCGGATGGGCGGCGCATTCCGCAGCGATCGCCAGATCACGAAGTCAAACTTGTCCTGAATTTGCTTGGCCAGCCGGACGGAGAGCGCTGTTTTACCAATGCCACCCATCCCAAACAGTCCGACCAGACGACACTCATCTTCCAGCACCCATTGTTCCAGCGTGGCTAACTCGGTCGATCGACCGTAGAACACCGAAACGTCCGTCGCCTCGCCCCAATCCTGGTAAGGGGTCGGGAGTGAGGCATCGGGGGTAGGACGGACGGCTATAGAAGGCGTCTTGGTGATGGGTAGCGCGGTCTGCTGCCCCTCCATGCTGTGCCCGATCGTGCGGCTGGCATATTGCCGCAGCACCGACTGGAGATTGTTTTTGCTGACCCGTTCTCCGATCGCCTCCGAGAGGTACTGCCAGAGCTGGGAGCCAGTTTGCTTGATGTAGCCAACCTCGTAGCCAGCGATTTTAGCAATCTCCTGGTATGACTGCTCATCCCATGTCTGCCGAAACACAAGCACCTGCAGCTTGCTCAGACGTTTGTTGCTTAACGCTTTTTCAACAATTTCAAGGGCTGCATCAGCATCCATAGATAGCAAAGTAATCAAACCCACAAAAGTAAACGGTTGGCGAAGGTGCTACTGGCTCGCGCTTAGCCTTAAGCAGGTTCGTAGTTGGTGCGGCAAACAGCAGCGATCGTCGCGCCATGGTTCTGCCAACTCCTTTAGCAGCGATGCCCTTAGCCATCAGAATGGATTGCTGAAGCCAGGGGGACAGGCATACAACCCCGTCTCAATCTGCATTCGGATTTTCTTCAATCATCATCCTATGAACTTCGCCATCAAGGCTTTGTCATGCTAGTGACATTCTTCTAACTTTACACACACATCGAGCACACCTTACTGGAGTCATAAAATGTCAAATTTGGCACATTCTGGGGGATTTTTTTCTCATAGGCTGACTAGCACCCGCTGTTCATGGCGTGAAGCCAAACCATTTGTTTGATTCCGCCACCTTTAGCCCGGTTGCTTCCCACCAGATGGTTGCCCTGATTAAGTTGTAAGCAGGATAAGGGGGAGCTTTGCTCCCAGGCAGAGGGGCTTTGCCTTCACCCCGTCGATCCGGGACTTCAATTTAAATTTAGATCCAGTTACTGATTTTCTAACCGCTTCACGCTATTTCTCAGGAGAGTCGAAAAGTGAGCACGAAAAGGTCTTTGTACATTCCTCGTCGTCAGGTCATTCGGGGGCTAATGGCAACTGCCGCCTTTGGAGCCACGTCTAAGCTCTGGACTGGATGCAGCAGCTCCTCCACTCCAGAAGCCCAGTCCAGTGCTGGCGGTGGCGCAGCCAGTCCGGTGTCTGATAAACCCCTGGTCTTGGGTTTCATTTATGTGGGCGCAAAGGATGACTACGGTTGGAATCAGGCACAGGCCGTGGGTGCGGCTGAAGTTGCCAAGCTGCCTGGTGTAAAGATTGTCGAACAGGCGAGCGTTCCTGAAACAAAAGAAGTTCAGGAAGTGATGCGAAACATGATTGACCAAGACGGAGCGACACTGCTTTTCCCCACGTCCTTTGGCTACTTTGATCCACACGTTCTGGCAGTGGCGAAAGATTACCCAGAAGTACAGTTTTTTCATGCCGGCACACTCTGGACGGAAGGCAAACCCAAGAATGTCGGCAGCTACTACGCGCTGGTTGATGACGGACAATATGTTGCTGGACAAGTTGCCGCCGCGACCAGTAAAACAGGCAAATTGGGGTTTGTGGCAGCGAAGCCAATTAACCCCGTTTTGCGGAATATCAACAGCTTTATCCTGGGTGCCCGCAGCGTGAAACCCACTGTCAAAATGCAGGTGATCTTTACGGGGGACTGGTCGCTGCCAGTCAAAGAGGCAGAAGCAACGAACTCACTGGCTGACCAGGGCTGTGATGTTATCGCCATGCACGTCGATAGCCCCAAAGTTGTGATTGAAACAGCCGAAAAGCGGGGCATCTTCTCCAGTGGCTTCCATGCTGATCAGTCATCGCTGGCACCAAAGGGCTACCTGACTGGAACTGCTTACGCGTGGGACACCATCTTTAAGAACTATGTGTCGCTGGTCAAGAGCGGCAAAACCTTGATGAATGAAGGGATTCCTCACTTGACGATCGGTGGTTTGAAGGAGAACTACATCAAGCTCGCACCCTATGGTGCAGCCGTATCCGATGCGACGAAAAAGGATGCTGAAGCGACGAAGGAGAAATTGATCGCTGGAACCACGGAGGTCTACAAGGGAGCGATCGCCGACAATGCGGGCAAGGTTCAAATTCCCGCAGGTAAAGAGTACAAAGTCACTGATGCCGATCTCAATAAGATTGACTGGCTGGCTGAAGGCGTTATTGGTAAAACGAGTTGACCTATGGCACTGAATCGTTCGAACTGGCGATCGACCGCAGAATCGATTTGCATTCCCATCGGCGCACTGCTGGCGGCGCTGATCATCTTTGGTGTGTTTTGCGCCATCTGCGGCCAAAATCCATTTTTGGTTTACGGCGGTATCTATAAGTCAGCCTTCGGCAACTGGCGATCGTTCCAGGGTACGCTGCTGCGAGCGGCACCGCTGATGCTGACGGCTCTCTGCACCGCCCTCCCGGCGCGGCTGGGATTAATGATTATTGGCAATGAGGGTGCGCTGGTGATGGGCGGCATCGGGGCGACCATCGTCGGCCTTTTTCTCTCCTATGGCAGCCTCCTCCCAACGCCCGACCAGGTGCAGCATCTATTGGGCCTGCCGCCGCTCGTGGTTCAACTCGGTATGGCGCTCGGTGGGATTGTCTTTGGGGGGCTCTGGATCGCTCTGGCTGGTGCACTTCGGCACTACCGGGCCGTTAATGAAACCATTAGCAGCCTGCTCCTGAACTACATTGCGATCGCCCTGCTCAATCACCTGGTTGAGGGGCCATTGAAAGACCCGGCCTCACTCAACAAGCCCTCCAGTTTCCCCATCCCCGATGTCTACAAAATCGGCAACATCCTCTCAACGCGGATCCACTACGGGTTGATCTATGGCCTGATTGCCTGCGCGATCGCCTACTTCCTGATTCAGCACACGACCTTTGGGTTTGCGGCCCGTACTGCTGGCGGCAATGTCAAAGCAGCGCGCATCGCTGGCTTACCCGTTGGTAAGCTCACCGTCATCATCTGCTTTTTAGCCGGTTCCTGTGCGGGTCTGGCAGGCATGGTTGAAGTGGCGGCAGTGCAGGGGCAGGCCAACGCCTCGCTGGTGGCTGGCTACGGTTACGCGGGCATCCTGGTCGCATTCGTTGCGCGTTACAATGCGCTGGCCGCAGCCCTTGTCGCCATCCTGCTGGGCGGTATCATCGCCAGTGGCGGTGCCCTCCAACGCATGTTTAACATGCCTGATGCTACGGTGCTGGTGTTTCAGGGAATTGTATTCATCATCGTGCTGTATAGCGAATCGCTTTACGGACGTCTGAAGATCTTTAAGGAGCCAGAGCTGAAGAGCATTCCGCCAGCAACCACGACTGCTGCAACGCTCTAACAAAAACAAACACTGAGGATGGAAGACAGAAACCGCGCTCTTGCCGTGACCCTTCATCCTCTAGCCTGACTATTTATTACTTATTTGTTCGGAGGATTTAATGGCAACAGAGGCTTTGGGCGCTTGGGGTGTCGTATTGGGAATCTTCGCTGGAACCCTACGGGGCAGTGCACCCTTCCTATTTGTCAGCCTTGGGGAATGCCTGACTGAAAAGAGCGGCAAGATTAACCTTGGACTGGAGGGCACGCTGTTAACGGGTGCGATGAGTGCCTACGCCGTGTCCTACCTGCTGCAAGATAAGGTGGGTCCCGCGCTGTCACCGTGGATTGGGGTGCTGGTAGCCGGAATTGCTGGCATGGGACTGGGGTTTATTCACGCTTGGTTGTCGCAGCAGCCCAAGGTGAATGACATTGCTGTTGGCATTGCCATGATCATCTTTGGCAGTGGCATTGCTTTCTTTCTCGGGAAGCCGTTTATTCAGCCTAAAGCACCGCCGCTGCCCACGATCGACCTGGGTAACTGGAGTTCGATTCCCGCAGTGCAGTCGGCGCTGAAGATCAGCCCACTGTTTGTTTTGGGTGTGGCGATCGCGCCCTTGATGTTCTGGTTCTTTAAGTCCACCCGCTGGGGGCTGTTCATTCGTGCCGTTGGCGATAGCCCTGATGCGGCGCTGGCGATGGGCATGTCCATTTCTAAAGTACGAATGCTCTGCATCATTGCAGGCAGCTTTCTGGCAGGCATCGGCGGTGCATCACTATCGCTCTACTACCCTGGCATCTGGTCAGAGAGCATCTCTAGCGGTCAGGGCTTAATGGCCGTAGCGCTCGTCATCTTTGCCCGGTGGAACCCCATTCAGTGCCTGTGGGCATCCCTCTTTTTTGGCGGGGCGCAGGCGATCGGACCGGCCCTACAATCCGTGGGGATTGAGCAGGGGCGCTACCTGTTCAATGCCGCTCCCTACGTGCTCACCTTGCTCATCATGGTCATCACGTGCTCACCCAAAAAGACGCTGTCTGGTGCACCCGGGGCGTTGGGCACGATTAGCGGCTAGTGGTGATTTTAGACCATCCCCTATCGACAACGCCCATCGGCAGTCTTCACGCAAAAATCCAACCGCTCCTTAGGAGGCAGCATGACAGAAGTTGTAGACTCATTAACCCATAGCTCGACGAACAACGCTCACCCGTTAATGGGGCCACCCGACCTGGAAGTGGTCAGCATGACCAAGCGATTTGGTGCGTTTACAGCCCTGGAAGATGTCTCTATGAGACTTAAACCTGGCACCTTCCATGCGCTACTGGGGGAGAATGGTGCTGGCAAGAGCACACTCGTAAAGTGCATCATGGGTTTTTACACGCCAACCTCTGGAGAAGTGCGGATTGATGGCAAGGCACGCACGATCGGTAGCCCTCGTGATGCCCACAGCTACGGCATTGGTATGGTCTATCAGCACTTTACGTCTGTCCCCGCGATGACGGTTGCAGAGAACCTGGTGCTGTCTCGTTTCGACAATACCAACGTCATCAATTGGAAGAAGGAATTTGAAGACCTGTCAGCGTTTATGGAGACAGCTCCCTTTAAGGTGCCTCTGGATATGCTGATTGCACAGCTTGCAGCAGGGCAAAAGCAAAAGCTCGAAATTCTCAAGCAACTGTACCTCCAGAGCAAGATTCTCATTCTGGATGAACCAACCTCGGTGCTGACCCCTGCCGAAGCGGATGAAGTCCTGGGTCTGATTCGAGAGCAAGTGACGGATGGCAAGCTCAGCGTGCTCATGATCAGCCACAAGTTTCGCGAAATCACCGCCTTTGCTGACGAGATCACGGTGCTCCGCAAAGGTAAGTTCGCGGGCAGCGGCAAGATCAAGGATCTGGGCGTGGCCGAGATGGCAGAAATGATGATGGGTGAGAAGCGCGACCCCCAAAAGGTTGAGAAAACCACTCACGGCGACCCCACTGCTGTGCTCCAGATCAAAGATCTCCATGCGAACAAAGATAATGGCCTGGAGGCCGTGGGTGGCGTGAATTTAACTGTTCATAGTGGTGAGGTGGTGGGGATTGCCGGGATCTCTGGTAACGGCCAGCGTGAACTGGTAGAAGTGCTGGCAGGACAACGTCCCGCTACGGCGGGTCAGGTACTTGTAAATGGCGAAGTCTACAAGATGACACGCGCCGAGATGTACAGGCATCGGGTGTTTGTGTTACCCGAAGAACCGCTGCGGAATGCGTGTGTGGCGCACATGAGCGTTGCTGAGAACCTGGCGCTGCGTACCTTCGATCGCCCACCCCAGGCAAAAGGCATTCTGCTGATCTTCAAGGCGATCCGCGAGATGGCAGTGGGTTTGATCAGTTCCTTCAAGATCAAAACCCCATCGCCTGACACCCCCGTTGGCAATCTCTCTGGTGGCAACGTCCAGCGCACGGTTTTGGCACGGGAACTTTCGGAAGACCACATCAAATTGCTCATCGCCGCTAACCCCTGCTTCGGTCTGGACTTCGCGATGGTGGACTACATCCACGGGCAAATTCTGGAAGCTCGAAACCGAGGCGTTGCTGTACTGCTGGTGAGTGAAGATTTGGATGAGCTATTGAAACTCTCCGATCGCATCTTCGTTATTAGCGGCGGCGAGTTTGCCTACGAAAGCAAAACCGAAACCGCCGACTTTGCCTCGATCGGTCGGAGCATGGCGGGACATTAAGGGGATGAGGGATGAGGGATGAGGGATGAGGGGCGCTTTCGTGAGAAGTGCTTTCATCCTCAAACCTTGTATGACATTCTCATCTTTCATGCTTCGCTTTCATTTGGTTCTTTGCTGTTGAATTCTTTGTGTTTTTAACGCAAGTAACAAAAATAGCAATTAATTCGTTTGCTTCTGCGAGCAGCCCACCAAGCTGAGTAACTCGAACAATCCCAGCTTCAACTAAAAGTTCTAACCAGTAAATAGTTTCTTCAAGTTCCTGAAGTCCACCTTCGATTTTGCTAATAAATTCAGCATTCGATCGACTTCGGAAAGCTTCGTGATAATGGGCACCTACTGATGTTCCAGAACGTAAGACCTGTTTTCCTAGTACTTGCGCTTCTGGTGTTTTCGGCAACGCCACGTATAGTTTGATGATTCTTAATGCAAGCTCTTTAGTCTTTTTCTTCAAATCTATCTTCATCTCTCATTCCTAATTCTCCTCTTACTTTTCCCCCTTTCATCCCTCATCCCCCATCCCTCCTCCCTATGGTCACTATTTCCGCCCAACCTTACGATTACGAACTACCCACTAATAGCAACGTCGCTTTAATCGTGATTGATATGCAACGAGACTTTATGGAATTGGGTGGTTTTGGCGATATTTTGGGGAATGATGTTGGTTTGCTGCGGGCGATCGTCCCCACGCTCAAACAATTAATTGACGGGTTTCGTGCCTTAGAACTGCCGATCTTTCACACCATTGAATGCCATCAGCCGGATCTTTCTGATTGTCCTCCTTCCAAAATTAAGCGGGGCAAGGGCGAGTTGACGATCGGCAGCGAAGGCCCAATGGGACGTATTCTCATTAAGGGCGAACCCGGCAATGGCATCATTCCTGAATTGGCTCCTCTGCCCAATGAAACGGTCATTTATAAGCCCGGAAAAGGTGCTTTTTATGCGACTGAATTGGAAACAATGCTGAAAGCCAAAAACATCACGCACCTGTTTATTACCGGCGTGACTACAGAAGTGTGTGTGCAAACCACCATGCGCGAAGCCAACGATCGCGGCTACGAATGCGTCATGGTCGAAGACTGCACCGAAAGCTACTTTCCAGAATTCAAACAATCCACGCTAGAAATGGTGCGTGCTCAGGGGGGCATTGTCGGTTGGACAGCAACTGCGGCTGACGTGCTCAAAGGCCTGGAAGCATGGAAACCTGCGGAGGCGTTGGTCTAGGGGATAAAGGCTAAAGGTTAAAGGCTAAAAAGCTGACTGCTGAAAGCTACTTAACTCAAAACTCTTTCCGATTCCCTTTATGATGGGCTAGACCTGCTTATCGCTAGCTGCTTACGTTGCAATGCCCAAATGGATGCTAAAGGATCGGAGGCTACTCTTACAGCGCCTCACGCCTTACCTGTTTTTGATGCCTGCGCTGGTTGTCCTTGGTCTGACGGTGTTCTACCCGGCACTGCAAGCGTTCTACCTCAGTTTTACGCACTACGACGATCTGACCCAGCCACCAGTATGGGTTGGGCTGAAGAATTTTCGTCGGCTATGGGGCGATGGTGTCTTCTGGCAAACCTTCCGCAACACAATTTTGTACCTGATTTGTGTTGTGCCCACGCTGGTCACGTTGCCGCTCGGACTGGCAATTCTTGTGAACCAAAAGCTGCGCGGCATCCGCTGGTTTCGGGTGGCATATTACACCCCGGTCGTCATTTCGATGGTAGTCGCTGGCATTGCCTGGAAATGGCTCTACGCCGAAAATGGTCTTCTGAATCAACTGTTGAAACTTTTGGGCGTCCCAGCAGATGGCATCCCCTGGCTGACCAGCCCTAGCCTGGCGATCTTCAGCGTCATGGCTGTCACCGTTTGGAAAGGTTTAGGCTACTACATGGTGATTTACCTTGCAGGCTTGCAGGCGATCCCCGAAGATTTGTACGAAGCAGCCGCGATCGACGGCTCTGACGGCATTAAAAAGCATTGGGATATCACAGTCCCCCTCATGCGGCCCTATATCCTGCTGGTCGCAGTCATTTCTGCCATCTCAGCCACGAAAGTGTTTGAGGAGGTCTATATCATGACCCAGGGCGGCCCGCGCAATAGTTCAAAGACGATCGTGTACTACATCTACGAAGAGTTCTATGAAGACCTAAGCTACGCCTGCACGATCGGACTTGTGATGTTCCTAATTATTCTGGGTCTGTCTATACTACGGCTCAGCGTTGAACGGCTCACCGTTAAAGAGAACATATGAACCGAGGCTTCTACTAATCGGTCGGCTCATGGTTTAGGTGTTCATCCAGGTTGCTATCTTGCTTCTGGAAGAACCACCGCTTGGCAGGTTTAGGAATCGGCAGTCCGTGCGTTTTGTGAAAGTCTTCTAGCACCTTGCGGGTCAGGCGGTTCGATACCTGGCGTACAATTTGGCGGAGGAGTCGATCGCCCGTACTTTGTACCAGTGATTTGGGTAGGGCGTGGATAAACCGGGGAAACTGAATCGATACCGTGAGATCCAACTGCCATTCCACGCGGGTAACTTGATGAGAAGGCTTACCCGCACGCTCGCCGTGGGCATTCATTTCATCGGCACTGGCATCGATTAGCTCCATTGCCGCCCGAAAATCGACATCATAGCCGGGAGTCACATAGCCGGGAATAGCGATCGTTTCAATCCGATAGACCCCGTGATCTTGAGGCAGCAGGTGCAGCCCAATCTTGGGCTCAATTTGATAGCCATGCGAACCAAAGCGGCCAATTACCAGCGCATAGCCATTGTCTCCCAGCGGTTCCGCCGTCATCGGTTGCGCACAGTTACGAAACCACACCGAATGAGCATCAAGGTAGGCCGCAACCGTCTGCACATCTGCCGACATCTCCATACAGTCTACGAAGTGACTGCGAAACTGGGTTGGTTCAATCAAAGCCTGGGTTGAATCCTCTGTCGTCAGGTAGTTCATATCTGGGATGACCGACGTGGTGTGTAGCAAGCCATTTGGTATCTCAGCAGATTGGAATTCAGTGGAGTGTGACTGCATGATAAGCGGCTCGGCGATCGTTGCTGTGTGCTTGAGTCTATGGTGCCTCTTTACTTCTTCACGCTCTCACCGGGGTTTCACGGATTTCTCGGAAGTTCGTTTTGCTAAACCTGCGTACATCGCGATCTTCATAGACGCACAGAATGCCAGCACTCCGAGCTATATGCCTTGTCCCTGCAAGTACGAGGACGCACTAATGCCGGGATAACCTGCACTTAACATTCATTAACATAACATTACTATACGACTAGATTGCATATCAATCCAGGGAGTAAGCCCTTCCACACGGTAGGTTTGATTGACGAAAGAATTCGATAAAGTTTAGATGAAGGGTTCTGGTTGCAGTCGGTTGAGGCTGTATTGATTGCGCCACCAGTCGCCGATTAAACGATTGCGCGAGCTTCCTTGTGCCGATCGTCAGTCCAGAGTCTATTGTCCAGGTTGAAATGCTCAAGGTCGATCGTTCACGCGTACAGCCAGTCTCACTACGGTAGGACAGATCAACGCGACGGGCGGCAAGGCATCAATTTGGAATTGTTATATCCATTACAGGCATTGATTAGAAAGGAGAGATTAATGAAAGCATTTGTCGCTGGAGCCACCGGTCAAACGGGACGACGCATTGTGCAGGAACTCGTCGCACGCGGGATTCCTGTCCGTGCCTTAGTCCGTGATGTGGCTAGTGCTCAGGCTATTTTGCCGCTAGAAACAGAGTTGGTTGCTGGTGATGTGCTCGATCCCAAAAGCCTTGTGGACGCCCTGGCCGACAGTACGGTTCTGCTATCGGCAACCGGAGCCAAGCCCGGTTTCGACCCAACCGCCCCTTATAAAGTGGACTACGAAGGCACGAAAAATTTGGTGGAAGCGGCCAAGACAAAAGGTATCGAGCACTTTGTAATGGTGTCGTCTCTCTGCACGTCGCAATTGTTCCATCCGCTCAATCTTTTCTTTTTGATCCTGGTCTGGAAGAAGCAAGCCGAAGAGTACCTTCAGAAGAGTGGACTGACCTATACGATCGTCCGTCCCGGTGGACTGAAGAACGAAGACAATGCCGATGCGGTGGTCATGTCATCTGCTGATACCCTGTTTGAGGGCAGCATTCCCCGCACCAAAGTGGCTAAAACCTGTGTCGAAGCACTCTTCTTACCCAGTGCACGTAACAAAATTGTCGAAATTGTGGCGAAACCCGATGCTCCCGCCAAGAGCTTTGAGGATTTGTTTGTGGGTGTGCGTTAATTAAGGCGAACAACCATTGTGCAAAACTCGCTTCTGGGAGGGAGTCGATCGGCCTCACCAGTTACCCATACCAAAAGACTCCTGATGCTTGGGGAAATCTGACCGCTTGCAATCACAGTAAGAAGCGATCGAGGGCGGCTTTGAGTTCTTCAATCTCGGTTTCAATATTGCCTTCTTTCGCGGCGCGACCAATACACTCGGTTAAGTGTTCATCGAGAATCATGCGAGCCACGCGATCGAGGGCACCGCGCACCGCCGCCACCTGCACCAGTACGTCCGGGCAGGAGCGACTTTCCTGAACCATTGTTTTGATGCCGCGGATGTGACCTTCAATTCGCGAGAGGCGATTCACAACGCGCCGCAAAGATTCTTCAGAATGGGTGTGAGTATGGGCAGCAGCACCGTGCTCGTGGGTGTGATCTTGAGTGTGAAAATGATCATCCTCTAGGCGATCAACTTCTCCGCTCCGGGGACGTTCAGAAGTGGCCATTTAGATTTGGCTATACGCGTGTGTACTCAAGATTTTAGCCCAGGTCAAAGTCAGATTGGCGCTAGGCCACACAGTTTGTCTTACAGCCTGCCAAAATAGGTGTGGAGATATCATCTCGCCAACCTTTGGCGGCGAAACTGTGCGTCAGAACGTTTGCCTGCCTCGGCTGGTGAGTCGTCGGCTCTATCCTGAGCTTTCTGAGCGCAGCGATATTTCAGCAACGTTTGATACCTGTAGGTCAATGCTATGCAGTTTTCAACCCTTTCTCACTCTCTACGTCAGCGATTAGTTGGAGCCTTTACAGGGCTACTGGCGGTTGTTTTGATGTGGTCTGCGTTGCCAGCTATGCCTGCACTAGCAGCCATTAACCCAGCCCAGATACCGGATGCGGGTGGACAAGGTAGCTTTGTGGCCAAGGCTGTAAATCAGGTGGGTCCTGCCGTGGTTCGTATCGATACGGAACGGACAGTGACGCGCCGTAGCAGCCCCGATCCGATGTTGGAAGATCCCTTCTTTCGTCGCTTTTTTGGCGAAGATCTCTATCCACAGACACCTCATGAAGAGCATTTGAGAGGGCAAGGTTCGGGCTTTATCGTGGACCGTAGCGGCGTGATCTTGACGAATTCACACGTCGTTAACGGTGCCGACAAAGTTACCGTGACCTTAAAAGATGGACGGATTTTTGAGGGTAAGGTACGCGGTGCCGATGAGGTGACCGATCTGGCCGTGGTCAAGATCGGTGGGAATAACTTGCCTGTAGCGACACTGGGAGACTCGGATGCGATTCAGGTGGGCGATTGGGCGATCGCGGTGGGTAACCCATTGGGGCTGGATAATACCGTGACCCTGGGCATTGTGAGCACCTTAAAACGATCCAGCGCCCAGGTTGGCATTCCTGATAAGCGACTGGACTTTATCCAGACCGACGCGGCCATTAATCCCGGCAACTCTGGTGGCCCCTTAGTGGACGATCGGGGCGAAGTGATTGGCATCAATACCGCGATTCGGGCAGATGCGATGGGCATTGGGTTTGCCATTCCAATCAACAAAGCAAAGGTGATCAAAGATCAGTTGGCTAAGGGTGAGCGCATTGTCCATCCCTACCTGGGCGTACAAATGACCCTACTGACGCCAGAGTTGGCCAGACAAAACAACAGCGATCCGAACTCGGCGTTTACAGTTCCCGAAATTACGGGTGTCGTTGTCGTCCGGGTACTGCCAAACACACCGGCAGCAAAAGCTGGTTTGCGCCGCGGTGATGTGATTACACAGGTGGACGATCAGCCCATTAAAACCGCTGAGCAACTACAGATGATCGTGGAAAACAGTCGTCTGGGTCAAACGCTGCAGGTAAAAGTGCGACGGGGTGATCTGACAAAGCAGTTGCCTGTGCAAACAGCGGAACTACAAAACGCGGCCTAGATCACAGGGCAGGCCATCGACACACAGGGGATCGCATGGCCCGCCTACGGTCTGGAGCCAGAGCAACGTGCGTCTAAGCCGTCAATCAATCATTCTTGTGCATCGTCAATTGACCAGGATCGCCCAGACAGCACATTTTATGTTGTCTGGGTTCCGTCATTAATCGTGATCCAGTCGAGCCTGACAGTCCGATCCCGTTCTGCACAAATTGATGCGCCAGAGGGACACAGGAATGGTAGATTTAGCGGAGTATCTGCAAGCAGGTTAGATTTGCAAGATGAAAGTCCTAGTTATTGGCGGTGACGGCTACTGTGGTTGGGCAACGGCGCTCTATCTTTCCAACCAAGGCTATGAGGTTGGGATTTTGGATAGCTTGGTGCGGCGGCATTGGGATTTAGAGCTATGCGTCGAGACGTTAACGCCGATCGCGCCAATTCAGCAGCGACTACAGCGCTGGCATGATTTAACTGGGAAATCGATCGACCTGTTTGTAGGCGACATTACCAATTACGGATTTTTGCACAAAGTTTTGCATCAGTTTGAACCAGATGCACTGGTACATTTTGGTGAACAGCGATCAGCACCTTTCTCGATGATTGACCGTGAGCACGCCGTTCTCACGCAGGTCAACAATGTGGTGGGCACGCTTAACCTGCTGTACGTGATGAAGGAAAGCTTCCCCAATTGTCATCTTGTGAAGTTAGGGACAATGGGCGAGTACGGCACGCCCAATATTGATATTGAAGAGGGCTACATCACGATCGAGCATAACGGTCGTAAAGACACGCTGCCCTATCCCAAACAGCCGGGCAGTATGTATCACCTGAGCAAGGTGCACGATTCCCATAACATTCACTTTGCCTGTCGGATCTGGGGGCTGCGCGCCACGGATTTAAACCAGGGCGTTGTCTACGGTGTCTTGACGGATGAGACGGGCATGGACGAGCTGCTGATTAATCGGCTCGACTACGATGGGGTCTTTGGGACAGCGCTTAACCGCTTCTGCGTCCAGGCGGCTGTCGGTCATCCCCTGACGGTCTATGGCAAAGGGGGACAGACGCGGGGATTTCTCGACATCCGGGACACGGTACGCTGCGTCGAACTCGCGATCGCTAACCCCGCTGCCGCTGGCGAATTTCGCGTCTTTAACCAGTTCACTGAAATGTTTAGCGTCGGTGACCTAGCTCACATGGTCGAAAAGGCAGGCTCCGCTTTAGGATTGGCCATTGAAGTAAACCATCTAGAAAATCCCAGAATCGAAAAAGAAGAACACTACTTCAACGCTAAAAACACGAATTTGCTTGATCTGGGATTGCAGCCGCACTACCTTTCGGATTCGCTACTCGATTCATTGCTCAACTTCGCGCTGAAGTACAAACAGCGGGTAGATGAAAATCAAATTCTGCCCAAGGTAAACTGGCGACGGTAGTCTGCGTATGCACACTTGTCTATTCGCACTCTGGGAGGAGTCTTATTTCCGGGTGTTGCGTTGATCGGCGTCAGTATTTCCTACTTGGTTCTCAAATGGGCCGTTTTGGGAAACCGCGACCAGGGCGACCAGGGATTGGTTCCGTCATTGCTGCATTGCTCTGTAACCTGCGTATTGACCAGTTGGCAGCAACACCGCATTGGCGGAATGGCTTCGCTAAAGATGTTGACGTATTGCTGGGCCGGATCATCACGGCGATCGAGGTTCATGGCCTGTGCCTGTTTACTCAACAGTGCTTCTAACCAGTCGATCGCACTTCTTCGATTTGTTTTTCCCTGTTCACCCGATTGGTTGGTCACCCTATGCGAATCGCCCTATTCACCGAAACCTTTCTGCCCAAAGTAGATGGGATCGTGACCCGGCTGCGCTATACGGTGGAACATCTACAGCGACTGGGCGACCAGGTACTGGTGATTGCGCCCGATGGTGGGCTGACGGAGTACAAAGGGGCACAGATCCATGGCGTATCTGGGTTTCCTCTCCCCCTCTACCCAGAGTTAAAGCTGGCGTTGCCCCGCCCATCGGTGGGATACGCCGTCGAGCGGTTCCAGCCAGATCTGATTCATGTGGTCAATCCTGCCGTTTTAGGGCTGGCTGGATTGTTCTACAGCAAAACGCTAAATATCCCACTACTGGCGTCGTACCACACCCATCTGCCCGAATACCTCCAGCACTACGGGTTGGGGATGCTGGAAGGTCTGATGTGGGAATTGCTCAAGGCCGGACACAATC
>JAJPKC010000067.1 GCA_021323955.1 Oscillatoriales cyanobacterium Centralia_MAG_596
CAGCTTCTCTACCTGCTCTGGAGTAAGATGATTCTTTGCTGGCATCTTGCGCTTTTTTGACGAGTTTAATTTTGCATTATACCCTATCTAAATGCTGAACAGCTTATGCTCCCTTTGATGCAAATTGCGGATGATGGCAAAGAGCATTTCCTGCGAGAATCAATTGAATACCTGGCACAGCATTTTAAGTTGACTGAAAGTGAGCGAAAAGAGCTGCTTCCAAGTGGCAAACAGGCAGTTTTCGGCAACAGAGTTAGCTGGGCAAAAACGTATTTAAAGACAGCAGAATTATAGCGCCACCTCAATAATATCGAAATCGTTTTGATCGATGGCGAACAATTAACTCAGTATATGATTGATTTTAATCTTGGTATTTCAATCATCTCAAAATACCAAATAAAAGAAATAAATTCTGATTGTTCCGAGGGTGAGCAATAGTTAAGAACCTCAAAATTAAATTATTAGAATAAAGCTATCAAAAGCGATGAAACGCCTGCTCATGTCGCATGACTGAGTTCATCGCATACTAACATGGGCTGAGATCCCCGATATCCCAGCCTAGCTTTCACCAAATTCTCACGCGAACAGAGCCTTCACTATCTAGGATGACCGACTCTAAACCGCGCTGGCTCTATTGTTGATCGATCTGATATTGCACCTGGAATCGGTTGCCTTCCGATGGGTCATCCGCCGGATACACACCAACCTGGCTAGTACCTCGCTCTGGCTTGACGATTAGCTGCACCTTTTTGCTGAGCGATAGCCCCCGCTCAGTGCCTGCCGGAACATCAGTGCTGGACTGAGGGGAATTGACCGAAGGTGGCGGCGACGGTCTTTGCACCGATCGCTCCTGGAGTCCCGACAGAGACGATGCTGAACCCATGGGTTTTGTTTGGGCGTCAGTCGTGGAGACAATGCTAGTCAGCATCACAACGGTACCGAGAGCTGCAATCGCTTTGAACATCACTGGTACTCCTGACAGTGCTCATATTTTAAGTATGGCTACGAACCGACACGTAAGGGGAAATCGTGTCACAAAGGCTTAATGGTGCTCCAATGCGACACACGGTCGCTGCCTTTAATGTAGCTAAAACTCAAAGGGGGCGCACCATATTTGCGAAAGATTTAGCGCGATCGCGCGTTCTGACATCGCTAGACTTGAGACAATCGACCGTAGACTATAGACTAAGGAATTCGAGCACTGAGTCCAGTTCAAGTCTAGAGTCTTAAGTCCTATGGCTGCATCCTATTCTTTTGACGTTGTCAGCGAGTTCGATCGGCAAGAACTAGTCAATGCCCTAGATCAAACCAATCGTGAAATTCAAAGCCGCTATGACCTCAAAGATACCAAAACGACTCTAGAGCTGGGTGAGGATGCCATCACCGCCCATACCGATAGCGAATTTACCTTAGACGCCGTTCATACGCTGCTGCAAACCAAAGCCGCCAAGCGAAATCTGTCGCTCAAGATCTTTGACTATGGCAAAGTCGAGTCCGCCAGTGGTAATCGCGTAAAACAGGAAATAAAGCTGCGGAAAGGAATCAGCCAGGACATTGCCAAGCAAATTTCGAAGCTCATTCGGGATGAGTTCAAGAAGGTGCAGGCATCGATTCAAGGAGATGCTGTGCGCGTGAGTGCTAAATCGAAGGATGATTTACAGGCCGTCATGCAGCGGTTGAAGCAGGAAGATTTCCCCGTTGCCTTACAGTTTACGAACTATCGGTAGAGGATCGGAATGGGCTGCAGGGTGTAGGGTATAAGGTGTAGAGCGGAACTGGCGGGTATCATGCCGGATCACCAGACTGAAGCCCACGAAACGATACACAAGGGACGCTTGCGGATTTGGTGGGAAACACTATCTCCTCTAGCAAAAGCATTACTGATCGCCCTGGCAGCGCCCCTGTTGGTACTGAACGGTTGGGCGGTGTCGGCGATCGCCGACTACTTCCATTCGCTGATTGCCATTCTGGTAGGCGCTTCGCTGATTGCCTTTCTACTTAACTACCCAGTTAGCATCATGCAGCGGCAGGGAGTCCCACGGGGACGGGCTGCTATTATGGTCTTCTTGCTGGCGCTATCAATACTGCTGGCAGGCGGGATCACCCTCTTGCCAAGCGCGATCGATCAGGCCCGACAGTTAGTCGCTCGCTTACCAGAATGGTTTGACTCTGGACAGCGCCAGCTCACGCTTCTGAACCAACAGCTTGAGGGCACCAATTTGCCGCTTGATTTGAGCCTTTTAGCGGAACAAATCAACGATCGCCTCAAGAGCCAACTGCAACTGATTGCCGCCCAAGCGTTAAGCGTCGCTGTGTTCACCGTCACCAGTCTGCTGGATGTCCTCCTGACGCTGGTGCTCACGTTTTATTTGCTGCAAAACGGCGATTTGCTGTGGGAAAGCCTGGTTGGCTGGTTGCCAGCTAAGGTGCAAAAGCCATTTTCGGAGACATTACGACTCAGCTTCCAAAACTACTTTTTGAGCCAGTTCATTCTTTCGACCTGCATGGGGTCGATTCTGACACTCATCTTTTTGTGGCTGGCGGTACCGTTTGGCCTGCTGTTTGGATTGACGATCGGCACAATGGCATTAGTCCCCTTCGGCGGGTCTGTCGGTATTGCCCTGGTGGCGTTGCTGGTTGCCCTCCGTGATATTGGCCTGGGCGTCAAGGTACTGGCGGCATCTGTCATTGTGCAGCAGATTCTGGAGAACCTGGTCGCCCCACGCGTATTGGGCAGCGTCACCGGGCTGAATCCTGTGTGGATCTTTATCTCAATCTTGACTGGTGCACGCGTTGGTGGGCTGTTAGGGGTGATCGTAGCCGTCCCGACAGCGGTTGTGATTAAGAATGTTTTAGTGGCTGTGCGATCGTCGAGGGGTGCGCTCGCGCTCCACTCACGCCAGACGAATCGCACGGACGAGCACCTGACGGCTGAGAATGGACATCCGGTGCTTGGAGAAGCAGTTCCAGGCGACGATCGTGGACATGTACAGCCAGCGTCATCCGAGCACGAAACACCAGATCCAAAAGCAACTGCAGAGCGCGCAGCTGGCGTTGAACGCTAACTACATATCGCGTTGCCAGATCAATGCCATAGCTCAATGCCATAACCTTCCCCTCAACTTTCCTGTGCCTCAATTCTTATTCCTGAGTACACATCACCTAAAAGGGGTTTGGAATTGAACGCCCATGCATGGAGCCTTCTCCATCAACGACCTTTCTGGTATGCCCATAGGGCCTGACCACTGACACTTGATTTCCGCCCCCCATGAACGATGCGTTGTACTAAGCTTTCCAACCACGACGCGACTTTAGCCATCGGCGTTAATTTGGGCAATCAATTCCTTTAAGACGACTTCGGCTTTGTCGTTATCGACCTGGCAGGTGCCAGCATTGACGTGTCCACCACCGCCATACTTCAGCATCAACTCACCGATATTGGTTTGAGATGAGCGATCGAAAATTGATTTTCCAGTGGCAAAGACCGTGTTCTGTTGCTGCCGTCCCCACATCAGGTGAATCGAAATATTACACTGCGGAAACAGAGCATATACCATAAATCGATTGCCCGCATAAATCACGTCTTGCGATCGCAGATCCAGCACAACCAGATTTTGATAAACCGTCGCACAATCCTGAATCTGTGCTTTAAATCGAGACTCTTGCTCAAAGTACAGATCAACCCGCTCTTTAACATCGGGCAGGGCAAGAATTTCATCGATGGCCAACGTTTTGCAGCAGTCAATCAACTGCATCATCAAATTGTAATTGGAGACGCGAAAATCTCGAAATCGTCCTAACCCCGTCCTGGCATCCATCAAGAAATTGAGTAATGTCCAGCCCTGAGGATTCAAAATTTCTTCGATCGAAAACTGTGCCGAATCAGATTTATCTACGGCCAGCATCATAGCTGTGGAAACGCCCGGAAATCGATCTTTTCCGCCAAAATGTTCATAGACAACTCTGGCTGCCGATGGCGCATTTGGATCAATAATATAATTTTCTTTGCTAGCTTGATTCCTGAGCGTTTCGCTGGAGTGGTGATCGAAGGCTAGATAGGCACTTTCTACATACGGCAGATTGGTTGTAATGTCATTGTTGGTAATCTCAATCTTGCCGTCTTGCATATCTTTGGGATGGACAAATTTGATCTCGTCAATCATGTCCAATTCCTTGAGCAGAACTGCACATACAAGTCCATCAAAGTCACTTCTAGTAACCAACCGATGCTTTGTACTGGCTGCGAACACTGGCTTCTCTTCTCCTTCGGCACTGAGTAAGTCTATAGTGCCCAGACTAGCCTCTGTGCTACACACAGGCTCCAAAAGCACTTCAACAGTGCTGACTGAGAGGCTCCGCAGAAGGATCCAGACGCCGTAACAAACCTATCCTCGCGGTTTAAGTGGGTTGGCAGAAATTGTTAACGCCACGGGAAAAGAGCCAGGGTAGTCCCGGCACTCTAACAATGAATTCAAGTGACAGGCTGACAGGTGCCTAACCGTGGGTGAATTGATCCAAGAAACACTCCAGATCGTCGTTAAACACATCACTCCAGGGGCCAAAACTGATTTCTCGTTGGTGCTCCCAGGCCGATTCAAGGGCGATTTGTGTGCTAATGTCCATTGACTGAAACGATAGCAGTTTCCCCATTGCCGCTGCATGTTGGGTGCCTGCCAGGAGGGCCGCAATGCCGCAAGCGTCCGTTACATTCACCCACAATAAATCGACAATAACAGCATCGGTGACGCGATCCAGCGCGTCTTCTAACTGCTGTTGAAACTTAGCGCTAGTTGTCTGATCGAGCGCTCCATTAGGCTGCAGGACAATCGTGCTCGGCGACTCTTCCATCGTCGCCTCAAAAAAATTAAGCGGGTCAGCGTAAGCCAGTTGCATGTGGTTTACATCAATCGCATTAACGGTCGTATTCATAACAGCTCCTCCTGAGATACCAGGTAGAGGCAAACAAGGGATGTACAGCGAGGAGGAAACACACTTCAACTAACTACACGATGAAACAAAAGGCTTCCAGAGAGGTTGTAACTGATCACCAGGAACCTGTGTTCCGAATCAGACACTTCATTGACGGTTATCACGCGCTTCAATGTTCCTGATCAGCAGCGAGACTGATGCGGGTCACAGGCAGTACGCTGGGAGAATACAGTCAAGCGTGAAACGGTCGTTTAATGTCTACTTCTGCGCCTCGTGCCGGGCATACCTTACCTGTTTTTGCCTGCGCTGCTGCGATCGCGGCGCTGCGTTGGCTACGGTGCCCTCAACCCCTTACAACGGTCGCGGTCGATCTGCTGGATCCGCCGGAAATTGTAGACATTGCGATCGAGCAGGTTGCAGGGCTTAGCCTCCAGTCAGCACTGGCAATTACGCGGAGTGAACCGGGCGATAACCTTGACCTGACGCGTCACACACCCATTTGGGCCTTGGTGGAATGGGGCAGCGCGGATCAACCCACCCCTGTTGTACTACTGGGGGGCGAAGGGATCGGCAGACAGGCAGACGGGCAACCTTCGATCTATGCTTATGCCAAACGGCTCCTGTCTGAGAATTTAGCGCGATGGCTAGAACCCGGTGAGACGATTCGGGTGACACTGATCTTGCCAGAAGGTCGGGCACTGGCCAAACGGACATCTAACGAGGCCTTTGGGGTCGTTGACGGCCTATCGCTGCTGGGGACAACTGGAATATCGCAACCGCTCAGCGCTCCCGGTCAACTGGATGCATTTCGTGAAGACTTGCGGCAAAAATCAGCCTGGTTTGACTGTCTGGTGTTTTGTGTGGGCGAGAATGGGCTGGACCTAGTGCGAAAATTGGGCGTGGAACCGGCGCGACTGGTGAAAACAGCCAATTGGCTGGGGCCGCTGCTGGTAGAAGCAGGGCTGCAAGGTGTGCAATCGGTTCTGCTGTTTGGCTACCACGGTAAGCTCATTAAGCTTGCAGGCGGTATTTTCCATACGCACCACCATTTGGCTGACGGTCGGTTGGAAATTCTCACGGCTTTCTGTGCTAATGCAGGGCTACCGACCCAGGATTTGCAGGCCATTTTTGGTTGTGCTACGGCAGAAGATGGCCTGGCGTATCTAAGGCAGTTGGATGCCACAACGGGACACACCTGGGCAACAGATGTCTATGGAGCGATCGCGCAAACGATCGATCGTCGTGCCGCCGCTTACATCCAGACCCATAGCGAACGGCAGGTCAGCATTGGCACCGTTTTGTTTGACCGAAGCCGCCAAATTCTGACGAAGAGTCCAATGGGCAATACTCTACTTGAGCAAGTTTTGTTAGGCTAGTTACAATACGCAGATTTAAGTACCATTGTTTGAAACTTGCTGTCGGAGTAAATTTTACAGATACCCATAGTCCACCTTCCTAGCAAATCTTTGGACACCTCGGTGACTCTACAGACAGAACAGCAACCTCCGATCGCCGCGGTTGATCAACATCAGATCGACCGCCAAATGATCGTTATCCTGGACTTTGGTTCCCAGTACTCTGAGTTAATTGCCCGTCGCATTCGAGAAACTCAGGTCTACTCTGAGGTGCTCTCCTACCGAACGTCCGCAGAACAATTGAGACAGCTCAATCCGAAGGGAATTATCTTATCGGGTGGGCCGAGCTCTGTGTACGACAATGGGGCACCCCATTGCGATCCCCAGATTTGGAACCTGGGAATCCCGGTTCTGGGCGTGTGTTACGGTATGCAGCTGATGGTGCAGCAGCTTGGTGGCGGGGTTGAACGGTCCGATCGCGCTGAGTATGGGAAAGCGTCCCTATTTATCGACGATCCCACTGACTTGCTCACGAACGTGGAAGATGGTTCCACTATGTGGATGAGCCACGGCGACTCGGTAACACAGTTACCCGATGGGTTTGAACTGCTGGCCCACACGGCGAATACGGCCTGTGCCGCGATCGCGCATCACGATCGCAAGCTCTACGGTGTTCAGTTTCACCCGGAGGTCGTACATTCCATTGGGGGTCTGGCGCTCATCCGCAATTTTGTTTACCATATCTGCGACTGCGAGCCCACCTGGACAACGGACGCCTTCGTTGAAGAAGCCATTCGCGAAATTCGGGCCAAGGTCGGTGACAAGCGGGTGCTGTTAGCGCTCTCTGGCGGGGTAGATTCATCAACGCTGGCATTTTTGCTGTATCGGGCGATCGGCGATCAGCTCACCTGCATGTTTATTGATCAGGGCTTTATGCGAAAGCTGGAGCCAGAACGCCTGGTGAAGCTGTTCCGTGAGCAATTTCATATTCCTGTCGCTTATGTGAATGCGCGTGAGCGCTTTTTGGCACAGATTCAGGGCATTACCGACCCTGAAGTGAAACGGAAGCGAATTGGGCATGAATTCATTCGCGTGTTTGAAGAGGAGTCACGACGGCTTGGACCATTCGACTATTTGGCGCAGGGTACGCTGTATCCAGACGTGATCGAATCTGCCGATACCAATGTTGACCCACAAACTGGCGAACGCGTCGCTGTGAAGATCAAAAGTCATCACAATGTCGGCGGTTTACCGAAGGATCTACAGTTCAAGCTGATTGAACCACTCCGCAAGCTGTTTAAGGATGAGGTGCGGAAGGTTGGTCGATCGATCGGGCTGCCAGAAGAAATCGTTCAGCGTCAGCCATTCCCTGGGCCTGGTTTAGCCATTCGAATTCTGGGTGAAGTGACTGAAGAGCGGCTTGACATCTTACGCGATGCCGATTTCATCGTGCGCCAGGAAGTCAACCGTGCTGGCCTTTACAACCAACTCTGGCAGGCATTTGCCGTGCTGCTACCGATCCGTAGTGTTGGTGTGATGGGCGACCAGCGCACCTATGCTTACCCTATTGTGCTCCGCTTCGTTTCCAGCGAAGATGGCATGACAGCCGATTGGTCGCGCATCCCCTACGATCTGCTAGAAACGATCTCGAACCGAATTGTGAATGAAGTTCGAGGGGTCAATCGGGTTGTGTACGACGTGACATCGAAGCCACCTGGCACGATCGAATGGGAGTAACTGAATTTGCGAGTTTTCCATGTCTACCTGTGGAAAACTCGCAAAAGTCTGTGGAAAACCCCTGAAAAACGATCCTTTCCTGTGGAAAACACCCGATGGTTGACGCAGTCAACCACCAGCATTAACTAAGGATCACAGATTTATTAAGGTGCAATTCCCTGAGCCGGGGCACTGCATTGCCATGTCCCGACCAACCCCCAGATTTACAGAGTATTTAATTCGCGATCCTAAGATTCTGCGTCCGTACTCTTCATTTTTGCCTTTGCTTTGGCGGCGCTTTTCTTGAGGGCATCCAGGCGCGCTTCATACTTTGACCGCAAGCGCTTCTTGGGAGACTGCTCAATCAACACTTTGAGCGCACTGCCCAGGCTCTTATAAGCATTAGGAAGGGTGTAGCCAAAGCGGGTGGCCAGGGCAATTGCCTTCTCATCTGCATCCAGCGTTTCTTTTAGCGTTTTCTCGGTGTTGTTCTTCTGCCACAGCCGCCAGCCCGAGACGCCACACAACCCTAACGCCAGCAACAGCAGCAGTCCATCCTGCACCCAAAGTTCACCGACCGCACCACCAAGACCGATCGCCAACGCCGCCATTTCCCACCCATCACGGGGAATGGTATCGTTCTGAATACGCGCCACCTCATGCCAGAAGAGCAAATTACGCTGATCTGTCGCCAGTTGTTCCCACTTGACCATGTCGATCTGAATCTCGACCTCATCTTTGCCAATTTCTTCGCTGGTGATGAGCGGCGGATTAACCGCTGTGGTGCCTTCAACGGAAACCCAACTCTGAAGTTCTGGCGGTAGCAGAGTTCTCAGCCGCCGCAGTTCGCTCAGTTCAGCCTTAGCAGAGGTGGTTGCGTATGATGTCATGGTCCTGCCCAGAAGGTGTCGAATAACGAGTCTTTCATTCAGATCATAACGAGCCAAATGAGTCTTTGCATTTCCGTTTATTCTCCAGGATTTGACACCTTTCCGGCAAGTGGGAGCAGCGATCGATTTGCCGAACGCGCGAAAGCCAGACACGGTTGACTGCAAGCACCATCAGGACGCCGCCGTGACGAGATCTGCGACTGACAATGGCCTGAACCCATGGCTACGATCGCTCCTTTAAGAGTTGATGAATACTTTGTAGCTCGGTCAAAATTGCCTGCAGCAATTCTTGAGTAGGCGTTGGTGGCGCTTCACGGACTTCGATCGTGACTTGCTTAATTTTGAGGACATCCCGTGCAAATCGGGCAACCTCGTTGGGATGAAAAAGGAGAACATCGTCCTTGTGGAGACGCAATTCGGGATTCAGCAGCGCCGGGTTATACGGCGGGTTGAGCGCGTTAGGATCGGTGTTCGCGTAGCGATAGATCGATGCTCTGGAGCGATTCAGCGTTTTTTGTACCGCTTCAATATCCATCAGCCCATTCTGCTCAGATCCAGCTTCGGTCTCCATAAATCATCTACCCAGTATTAGCTCTAGACGCCGTGCATCTTATCATGAGATTTTCTCAACGCCAGGATTTCCTGCAACTTAGCCACTAACGTCTGGCTTTCGCTGCTGTCAGCCGAAGGGTAATCGCGTCGATCGTCGTGACAACGGCAAACACCCCGCCAATCAATCCCCCAATGCCACAAAGGGGGTTACGAAGCAGTACCGTGATTGAAAACCAGCAGAGAAGGCAGGTGAGCAGGAACAGCGCCATGAACACCCCCACAAGCTTGAATATCATGTCCAAAGCCACATTTCAAAACGATGAGAGAGGATCGATCCAGTGCAAAATTGTCCGTTCAAGCTGATGTAGCTCACGATACACCTCCTGGCGCATCCACTGCCCGATCGCGTCAAACGGCGTAAATACAGCGCCTGACTTCCAGTTCACATCGGGGCCAAGGGGGGTGAGATGGTTCCCCGATAATGTTTGTGCGACCACCATGCCAGGGAAGCGCGTCTGGAGCACCTCTTTCAGGGGTAACGATTGATCGATCGTGTCGTTGGTGAATTTAACAAGCAGGTTGCGGCGCACCTGATACTGGCGGGAAACAATCTGATTCGTTTCCTGGGGAGAAGGGGTAAATTCAACGGCGAACAGGGGCGAAAACTGCTCTACCAGTGGTACGGCATCGCGGGCAGAAAAGTTATTGAACGCAATCAACACGTTGCCCGCTCGTTCTACTGAAAATAAGCTGCCAATCAGCAGGTGCAGTTTGCACCCCATGCTGTGTCCAACCCCATAAATCGGCAAGTACCGTTTGCGCAGAACGGTACTGTAGAGCCGATCCAACGCCTGCTCAAAATCATTAAGCACAGTCCGCGCGATCGCCGTATGGTCGAACGTGTTCACAAAGGGTGTCGCGACGATCGTGTAGCCTTGTACTGCCAATCGCTCTAGCAACCGACGATAGGTCACTTGAGGGGCCGCCGCCACAAACGCACCACCCAAAAAATGCACGATCGCGGTCGATCGTGGCGGTACCAGAACCCAGTTACCAGAAATTTCCTGCCAATCCATGTCGTGCGACTACGATCCTGCTCGAAGTGTCCATCCCCCCTTCCACCCTACACCCTACACCCCATCTCCAGCCTTCCTGACAACACCCAAAACCAAAAACTAGCAGCAGTTACTTGCAATTGGTTACACAGGTTTGCTAAGTTGATTAAGCGCTAGAGATAAGTCTCTCGCCGGGATAGCTCAGTTGGTAGAGCAGAGGACTGAAAATCCTCGTGTCACCGGTTCAAGTCCGGTTCCTGGCATTCATTCCATTACAAAGATGTATGTGGCTGCTGTGTCGCATGAGAGTCACGCGCAAGGTATGCGCTGAAAAGTGCCCACACAGGGGACTTGAGTCTGCAAACGGCTCTTCGATCGCCAGAGTACAGCAGTATGGCGGTTTCGATTCCGTCCGATGATGAGTTGGGATTCCCCGTGTGACTGATCGCTCCGTCGAGACAAGTTAGCGACGGCGGTAAATTCGTCGCCATAGTCAGGATGGCGGCGCGTCTATTTTCGCCAACCCTGGATCTACACCTGTAGTGTCAGGGGGCACAGGTTGGCCGTGGACTCTAAGTGGCCACCGTCGGGTCGATCGCAGGTTGTAGCAGTTGCAGAGCGCCCCCCCACGTTTAGACCTTAAGCGCCACCATTTTCTGCACTGCTTCCACAATTTGCTGTGGCTGCACGATCGTCAGATTTTCCAGGGTGCCGTTGTAGGGTGTGGGGATATCCTGCGACGAGAGCCGCAAAACGGGCGCATCCAGTTCGTCAAACAGGCGATCGTTAATGGAAGCAATCACCTCTGCCGCAATGCCACCCGTTCGCATTGCTTCTTCGACAATAATTACCCGATGGGTCTTGCGAATTGACGCACCAATCGTATCAAAATCGAGTGGCTTCAACGACAGCAGATCAATCACTTCAGGGTCATAGCCATCTTTCTCTAGAGTCTTTGCGGCCTGCATCACGTGATGGCGCATCCGCGAGTAGGTAATAATCGTGACATCTTTGCCCGATCGCACCACTTCCGCTTTATCCAGCGGCAGCAAATATTCTTCCTCCGGGAGGTCTTCTTTCAGGTTGTACAGGAGAACGTGCTCAAAAAACAGCACTGGATTGTTGTCGCGAATCGCTGATTTCAGCAGCCCTTTAGCATTGTATGGAGTTGAGCACGCCACAATTTTGAGACCGGGCACGGCCTGAAAATAGGTTTCTAACCGTTGAGAATGCTCTGCGCCAAGCTGTCGCCCGACACCACCGGGACCGCGAATCACCATTGGAATCTTGAAATTACCGCCCGATGTGTAGCGCAGCATGCCGGCGTTATTGGCAATCTGGTTAAATGCCAGCAGCAAGAACCCCATATTCATACCTTCGATGATGGGGCGTAACCCGGTCATCGCGGCTCCGACAGCCATCCCAGTGAAACTGTTCTCCGCGATCGGCGTATCGAGCAACCGCAGTTCACCGTACTTTTTGTACAGGTCTTTTGTGACTTTGTAGGAACCGCCATAGTGCCCAACGTCTTCACCCATCACCAATACGGTGGGGTCACGCTGCATTTCTTCATCGATCGCTTCACGCAGGGCATTGAAGAAAAGTGTCTCGGCCATTGGTTCCTCTATATGCGGCAATTTCTGTGATCTTACAAGAGTCTTTGGACATTTCGCCTCTGGCTTTCGCCTTTGGCCGTCTTGTCCATCCTCTCCAGTCCGCCGCCCAATGTCAATTCTGTAACACCCAATGCGAGAGTAGCCCCAGTGCGAGTGCGGCTACCCAGACTTGCACTAATGCAGGATTGATCAGCACGACCGCGACACCAATCACAATTAACGCCGTTCCAATTAGTCTTACCATTTTGTTTACCAGCCAACCTCTACTCCTCTCTTCGGGTGGCTGGACAAAAATCGGCAAAACTACAAAAAATCTGGGCGAGAGCGCAGAAGGCAGACAGCCATAGAGGATAGCGTTACGCCACTGTCCTTGATCCCGTTTACTTTCTGCCTTTGACAAGACTGATTACATGCCATGCGTACAGTGCCAAACGCTCTAGTCTTGCATTGTCCACCGGGCCACAAGGCGCGTCCGGTTGCCCACAGACTCCATCACCCAGATCATGGTGGGATGAGGTCTGTAGGTACGTCTAGAGGCAGCAGAGTCAGTCTGAGAATGGGTGACCGCATCAGGAGCAAGGTCAGCGGATTGGGCGGGCTGTGTGCGAGGTAGTAAGTCCATATCGGGGGGCCTTGTGAAACATAGCTATACTATGCGGCGTTGCGCTGAGGGACCACGTGATGCACAGCGGTCGCCCACCGTGATTTTTGAGCCACATTGCTGTGACATGACGTTTCCCGATTTGGAAAGGAGGTAGACGCGCGACGTGAGGAGTCAGGCGTTGGGCGGTAGAATCGGCTCAGACCGCGAAATTGCTACACGGTGCACCCGATCGAAGTAACCGAATATGCCGCCTTTACCCTTTTATATTGTTGATGTGTTCGCCGAAGCAAAATATGCAGGCAACCAGTTAGCTGTGTTTACGGATGCGGGTTCTCTATCGACAGAGGCGATGCAGCGCATTGCAAAAGAAGTGAACTATTCTGAAACTACATTTATTTTGTCGCCGGAACCGCGCCAGGACGGTTATGACGTGCGAATTTTTACGCCCAACAAGGAACTGCCCTTTGCAGGACATCCAACCCTGGGCACAGCTTTTGTCTTACAGCAGACAGTGATTCAACAGCCGATCGTAACCATCGCGCTCAATCTTAAGATTGGCCAAATTCCCGTCACGATCGCCTACCAGAACGAGTTGCCTGACGTGCTGTGGATGCAGCAACAAGCACCTGTGTTTGGCGAGACGTTTGCGGCTCCCGCAATGGCCGCAGTACTCGGTCTAGACGATGACGATATTGATCTGAACTTCCCGATTCAGGCTGTGTCAACGGGTATTCCATTCATCATTGTGCCGCTCAAATCACAGGCCGCTTTGCGACGCATTCGGGTTAATCGCGATCGCTATTTCGCCTTTGTTGAAACCACCGACGCCAAAGAAATTCTTGTCTTTTGCCCAGAAACGTATCAGGCCGAAAACCACCTGAGTGTGCGTGTATTCGCCGAGTCCTTGGGCATCCCTGAAGATCCGGCGACGGGGAGCGCCAACGGCTGTCTGGCAGGATATCTGGTGCACCATGCCTACCTGGGGCAACCCACGGTTGATGTGCGCGTGGAGCAGGGACATGAAATTGGCAGACCGTCGCTGTTGCGGCTCAAGGCTGCACCGACGGCAAACGAAATTCAGGTTAATGTGGGAGGCCGGGTGATCATGGTAGCGCGTGGTGAATTTATTTAAGTCACGCTGTCATGACTGAGCGGAACTACACTACCTGCCGCTAATCATCCAGCCATAGCGTCACGGCATTATCGATCAAGTGCGGTTGACCATCCTGGTTGATCGCGCTGAATCGCTCAAAATAGCGCCGCACTCTGGGTGGAAACTGAGGAAACTCAAACATTGCGTCACCGTTAGCAATGTCGGCCCAGAAGTATCGCAGTGCTGGAACCAATGCTTTTGCCTCAGCCTGTGGCAGCTGCAAAGGCGGTTGCGTTAGCAGTTGCAGCATAAATGGTTGAGAACGATCGCCAATCAGCTCGCGGGACAGGTGCGGTAATGTTTCCCAGCCGGGGACAGACGTGATCCGCTCCGATTCAATGCGGAGCGATCGTCGTCCACGATCGTCCGTTCGCAGGTTCAACACACGGTAGGGATGGGGATAACTCACCAGCGATCCAGTCGTAATATCGTACACACCGTCCGCGCAGGCCACATCCTGCACGTGCAAATGCCCTGTAAAAACAAGCTGCACACCTGCGTCTTGCAGCATTTTCAGCAGTGTTGGCGCGTTATCGAGCATATAACGGCGACCCAACGGATTGCGCGATTGACCTGGCAGATGTTCCACAACGTTATGGTGCACCATCACCAAAATCAGGTCGTGTTTGAACTCGGCAAGCACCTGCTGTAACCAGATCAGTTGCGCCGCATCGAGCCGACCCATCTGCTTACCCTGAGCATCAAAGTCATTCGAGTTCAGCCCAATCAACCGCACATTGGGCATGAGTTCGCAGGTATAGTACGGTTGCTCTGAGTTCTGGTAACCAAACTGGCGGTAGCAGTGCAAAAAATCTGTGCATCCGATCGACCGGCCATCCGATCGTGCTGTTGGCACATCATGATTCCCCGGAATGACATAGGCCGGGTACGGCAGCGCCGCGAGTCGTTGGGCTAACCAGCGGTGATTGTCTGGTTCGCCATGCTGGGTGAGATCGCCCGGCAGCAGCAAAAAGTCCAGATCAAGCGTGCTGAGATGATCCAGAATGGCTTCAAACACCGGAATACTGACTTCAACCAGATGGAGGCGATCGGGATGGTGCCAAATGGTGTGGGGTAGCGCAATGTGCAGATCGCTGACGACTGCAAACCGAAAGTTAAGACTCATAAACGCAATCCTACGCGATTGGTGAAGCAATCTGGCAAAGTGGAAGTAGAAGAGACGGCTAAAAGCCAAAAACCAACGGCTCAAAATGGTTTGGGCAGTTTAAGGCTTCTTCAATGGTCGTCCTTCACCATGCAGTCGTTCTAAAGGGGGTGTTTTTCACTTGTCGATCGTACGCGTCCGAGAGCATGTCAATCCGCTCAGCAAAAAGTACCAAACACCAGCTACGCCGCCAGACTGGCACAAAATTTATGCCGAACTCGACCAACCGCTGCATCTGGACATTGGCTGTGGCAAAGGTCGATTTCTCCTGCAAATGGCACAGCGAGAACCAGACTGGAATTTTTTGGGCTTAGAAATTCGCGAACCCCTGGTAGCGCAGGCAAACAGTTGGGCAACCGAACTGGGCCTCACCAATCTGCATTATTTATTTTGTAACGCGAACAATTCCCTGCATCCTCTCCTGACCTCGCTACCCGCCGGAATGCTGCACCAGGTCACGATCCAATTTCCTGATCCGTGGTTCAAGCGCAAGCATCAGAAGCGTCGCGTCGTGCAGCCTGAGCTCATTGATGATCTGGCTACGGCACTGGTCTTGAGTGGGCGTGTCTTTATTCAGTCAGACGTCGAGGATGTAGCGATCGAAATGCGCGATCGCTTCGCCGCCCATCCTGATTTCGTCTGCAATCACAACGGCTGGCTGTCAACCAACCCATTACCCATCCCAACGGAACGCGAAGTGTCCACACTGGAACGGGGAGAAGCCGTCTACCGAGCGCTGTTTGTCCGGCAGCCACCTGCTCAGGCGTAGCGTGCAGTAATGGCACTGGCCTGAGAATCGCGATGCCAGCAGGTCTGAGCCGTTGGTTTTCTCCGCCTCAAACTCTTTATATCCATGTAGATACCATGCGGTGTTGAAACGCCGCTGGTGATAGAGGCAACCCTAAATAAATTGGCAGCCAATAGATAAATGCCATCACGATGAGCGTGACCGCAGCAATACTGAGCATGCGCCAATGTTGCCGCTGGTCCCGCAACCAGCGATCAATCAACCAGGCGATCGCGAGTGATGCAAACACCGACGCCCCCATGTAGTGGTATAGGAACGTGCAGCGTGTCACTCCAACCCAGGGCAATAAGTTTGCCACATAGTTCACAACCAGCACCAGCACCAGCCAGAGTTCGGTTGCACCGACCTGCGGCTGCGAATGCGTATGGCCATCAGATGTCAGATGAATGCGTACTTTGGTGATGAATCGATAGAGTAGGCTCACTGCTAGCACGACCTTGAGACCAATCAGGATCGGCGTCGGGTTCCACGGCAACGCCGCTGCTGAGCGTTGGATGACGAGTTGGGCAAACTCACTGAGCACCAGCAGTAGCCAGAGACAAAAATCGGTTGGATTGAGAACCCCGGCGATCGCGTGGGGCGACCCGCCCGATCGCCACCTCTGTATGCACCAGACAATTAGCTGCAACAGAAGTGCCTCCATCATTAACAGCATGGCCGCTGTCGAAAGCCACCAGAGGACGGGATTGCCCATCGCGTGCACATCATAAATGACCGTACTACCGGGATGCACCGCCGGATCGCTTGACATCAGCGGCCCGCCGACGGCCTCGACCTTGTAGTAGTACGCCACTGGGCGCAGCATCACGATCCAGGTATACCAGTCTGAGCAGTACGGGTGCACCTGCGGCCCATTCCCCACCCGTTCGTGATACTCCAGCATTTGCTTTTGCAATTCCCAAAAGCCGACGGTGGTATTGAATTTGAGGTGGGGGATCCAGATGAGACGGTAAAACACAGCCGGAATGAGGCCGAAATTGAGCACTACCTGCCAGGGCGCAATCCGGGCTAATCTTTGCAGCGGACTGGATGACGATCGATCGATCACTGCCCCTGTTGCCACAGTCCCGGGCATCGACGCGGGTTCAGCGAAAAACCACCTTCGCAGCGAATCAATCACCCATGCAGTCAGCCACAGCCCATACGCACCGACCAGAAACCATAGCCCGTTCCATTTAATTGAGGCAGATGCCCCCCAAAATATGCCAGCAAGCAACAGCCAGGCGCTTCGCCACAGCGATCGCCCATTCAACGCCAGCAGTAAACACCACAGCCCCAACAGTCCAAAAATCACCAGATAGACGTTGTTCAGTGCGTAGCGCGATTCCACCAAAAATAAGCCATCGAGCGCCGCAAACAGAGCCGCCAGGAATGCATAACGACGGCGATGGCTTACCTGATAAGCAATGCCTGCAATGACGAGAGGAATGAACGATCCTGTCAACGCACCTAACCAGCGATAGCTCCATGTGCTGTAAGGTGCGCCTGCCAAACTGTTGACCGTATCGCGGCCGATCGGCAGTTGATTGCCAATCCAGATGCCGATCGCGATCAGGTATTTGCTCAGCGGGGGATGCCCATCAAACAGCGGTGTCTGCGTTAAATAATCGTGGGCAAACTTGACGTAATACACCTCGTCAAACACAAGGCTGTTAAACCGTCCCAGCCCCCAAAAGCGCAGGCACAGGGACAGTACAAACACACTGATTATGCCAACTTTGAACCAGGAAGGCGACCAGTCAGACGGTTCTTTCGACAAGGACATAACTTGCGTTCAGCACTCACATGCTTTCCCACTTTCGCATAAGCGCAAAAATTGTAAACCCTGAGTCAGCAATTTGAGGGCAATTGATCGAGTGCAACAAAAATCAGGGCACGGTATTACCGCGCCCTGACTGAGTGTGTATCGACTATGCACTGAGAACGTTTAGCTGGTCAAACGGATAGAGAGTAAAAGAGCGATCGAACCGTTACTCCTCATCCTCGTAATCGCCACCCTCATCACTGCCATCGTCCCCAGCTTCGTCGTAGCTGGCTTCGGTGTCTTCGTATCCTTCGTCTTCAGACTCGTCTTCGTCGTCACCCTCACTCTCTTCAGATTCGTCTTCGTCTTCAGAGTCTTCGTCGTAACTGTCTTCGGTTTCCGCAGAATCCTCGTCTTCGTCTTCGTCAGAGTCGTCTTCGTCTTCAGAGTCTTCGTCGTAACTGTCTTCGGTTTCCGCAGAATCCTCGTCTTCCTCAGAATCCGCGTCTTCGTCCTCCTCTTCGTCTTCGTCGTAGCTGTCTTCGGTTTCCTCAGAGTCTTCGGATTCTTCAGATTCTTCAGAATATTCTTCGTAGCTGCTTTCGG
>JAJPKC010000436.1 GCA_021323955.1 Oscillatoriales cyanobacterium Centralia_MAG_596
GGTTCTAGAGCCGACCTGTAATCACTAAATGGTCTGTAATCACCAATTACCGACCAAAGTTGGGCATCGCGCCAGTCCTAACAATGCCAAACCACTGCTGTGAAACACTTTCAGAGTTCGGGTAGCAGGTTCTAGAGCCGACCTGTAATCATCAATTCAAATAACTTCGAGTTACTGCTATGAAACACTTTCGGAGTTCGGGGACAGAGTTCTAGAGCCAAGCTGTAATCAACCCCGTCTGGTAGAAAACGAGCTGTAAGCATCAATTCCCAAACGTTAGCTTGCAATACTATTTGAGCTTGGGTATAAGGTTCTAGAGTTTGGTTGTAATCATCAATTTGCAAGCCCCAATTCAACATTGAATGGTGTTGTACGTTAGAGGTTGGGGTTGGGGTTCTAGAGTTTAACTGTAATCACTAAGCTGGAAGGTTAGAGGCAGTGTTGTTCCCTTGTTGCTCCTCAGAACCGTTTTCAAACACCCGCTTGAAAACTGCTTCATTTTCTGGAGTGATGGCGCGCTCATCGTTTTCAATGAGTGAAATCAGCCCTTGACTAATTCTGGAAAGTGAAGCTAGCTTGCGTTGGCTCCATCCCCGCGCTAGCCTTAACGCTCTCACCTGAGATCCTGATAGAATCACCTTTGGTTGAACTTGTAACAAAGTTTCCGGGGTCAGTGCTTTGGCCGTAGTCTCTAGTGCTGCCACTTCATTGATCAGCGCTTCTTCAGGTGCGATCCATAAACGTGCCGCAAGTAGATTTTCAAAAAAACCTCTAGGGCGCTGTGTCGTCTCTCGACCAAAGCCAGGGGGTTGAATTGCTAACGGATAAGTCTCAGGGTCAAACTGAATTTTCCATCCGTGGTCTGATAGTGTGACCAAATCTTCATCCCAGTTAGCCACAAGCTTTTTGCGTGGTTCACTACTTTGCCTTGCCCGTTCAACTTTCTCCGCACCATACGCTACTTCCATAAGCGCTTGAACATTTAAGGGCAAGCTCCGGTTGAACTGCGTCTTAAAAAGTAACCAAACCATTAGTCTGGCAGCACCTTCCCGGTGATGCCAAACAGACATGACGCTTTCCAGCAAGGTTTTCGAGAGCGTTCCAGCTTGATAGTAAGCGTTATGGCTCTTACGTCCTTCTTCGTTAAGAAAATACTTTGCCCATAGCCCCGCACGAATAATAAAAGTAATACCGATCAGTTCTTTACCACCCAGCAAGTCTTCCTGGTAATGGTAGCGAGTACCCAAAAGATGCCAGAGCCGTCCTTCTTCTAGCGTGAACCCTTTCACCTTGCCCTGAGTTGGACAGGAGATAAAGGTCGAAATCTTGCAGGGCTGCTTCACGAGTTCTTCGATCAAAGCCAGCTTTTGCTGACGATTCTTGTCTGTTCGCTTTTTCAACCCCAGATACTCTTCAAGCTGCCGATCATCAATCACCAAGTCCTGTTCCCAAGGGTTAGACACTTGAGCAGCGTGAGCAGCATAAATTAAATGCATACAGGCAGCACGAATATCAAAAGCATCCACTACTGCCAGAGCGGCGGCTCCAGCCAGAGCGGCTGGGTACTCGTTATCCACATCCTGCGTGACCCAGAAATGGACTGCCCCCTCCCCATTCCCAAGGTCTTTGGCGTAACATAACCTGCCATCTTCATCTCGACGCCAAGACAAATCTTTCTGCTGCGTCAAGATACTGCTGGCTTCCCAGATCGGCATCGCTGAAGCCATGCGGGTGGTCGAACCATTGGCAAAGAGATCTGGACTGGTGAGGGGACGGTTATCGTCAGAAGCAGCATCAGCGGTATTGACCGGGACTTCGTTGTCATCCTGAATGAGCGGCGATCGCAGCTTAGGTTGCTTCCCTACTGCTTGGGATAACACAGCGCTGGCATCCTGATTTGCAGCAGGACGTGAAGCTGCATTTTTAACTTCGGAAGGCTTACGTGCGCGGGTGCTATGTTTCCCTTGACGTGACATTGTGATCTTGTTTACCCCTCAGAATCACTCAATACTCAGGCTCGTCCAGACGCTAAAACTACAAAAGTTGGCTCATTATACGCTGTCTTTACGCAGAAGCAGTGAAAGAATATTATCCAATTACGAGCAGTAAGTTTGCACTTACTGCCGCACTTGTACCCACTGCCTTTGGCCTTAGGGGCAAGCGGTTGGGTTTCGAGAAGTTGAGGTCCGAGGGGATTTCCACAGGTATTCAGGTGAATATACTTTTCAGAAGACCGCTCGGGTTGAGAAGCAGCTTGCTAAGATGCAGGCAAGGTTGCGAGTGATAACCCGATTCTAGTGGCGGAAACCCAACAGTTTTTTGTGGCTCAAGCACAGCGAGAGTCGGTCAGTCTAGTCAGTGCAGATGTCGTGGCACCGGAGCAACCCGAAGATTGTTCGAGTGAGGGAGCAGTGATGCCAAGTGGCTTTGGACGATCGCAACCGCAACGCCGGAGTGGGAAGACCGCTTTGCAGGAGATCCGGCAACTGAGTGTTGTGTCTCAACAGCCATTGCAAGAGCCTGACGTGAATCTGGCAATGCAAGCGGAAGTGGAAGTGGAAGCGTTCTTTGCCCAGTACCAGCAAGAGCATCCCGAAGAGATGGCTTTGGCGTGGTCGTCTGGTGTTTATAACCCGCTCGCTCAGGTGGACTTGTTAGCGGTGGGTGCTCGCTACCTGGAGCCAGGGGAAGAAGACTGGCTGGCAGTGGCACAGATGGTGGGCTGGCTTTTGGTTGAGGATGAACTGGACGCCATCTACTTCACCGCACCACCACCGGACTTTGCGTTGGCGCAGGCAGATTGGTACGTGCGACCAGATTTGACGACATTTCTGGAGTTACCCGTACTGCTGCGAGAGGCGATGCAGCGGTATCCCATTCCCGAAGCGAGCCTTCGAGGGGCGATCGACCAACGCGTGCAGCAATTAGGCTGGTCGCTAGAGCAGCGCACCCTCTTTGTGTGGGAGCTGTTTGAGCAACCGGAAGCAAGTCTGTCGCAATCTCATTGGGAACTGTTGCTATTTGAGCTGGAAAGTCGGTTGCAAAGTATGCGCTAGCGTCCCACGGGATGCGCAATGAGCTTGGAACTGTAAAGCCAGAATTGTTACTGTGAGTGAGTTTCGCTGGCAGTGGGCAAGAGGAAATGACATCGTTAGCCATTGAAATCAGGGCAAAGGACGATGTCAGAACTAATGATCAGCACCACTGTAGCAGGGATTGAACTGACGACGGATGAACAAGCGAATCCAGCCACACCCGGATGGTTGGGAGAAATGTTGCTGCTAGGAGAATACTGGCGGCGAACCGGGCTACTAGACCGTTTGCGAACGGAAGTAAAAGTGAATCGAGGTCGGATGGGCCAGTATGAAGTCTGTGCTTTCGTGCTGGTGCTGCTGTCCTATGCGGTCAGTGGTGTGGCCACCCTGCAAACCTTTTTTGAGGAATTGACAAGTGTACAAGCAGTGATGATGTCCGTGTGGCAACGCCAACGGTGCCCAGTGGCCTCAACACTCAGTCGGTTTCTGGAGGCGATTGACACCACCGCCCTGGAACAGTTGCGCACGCTATTTGAAGCAGACCTCATGGCGCACGGCTTTGACCAAGCTCACAGTGGCGGGATGATCGATCGCGCTGGCGAACACTTTTGGGTCTTTGCTGTGGATGGGACGCATCAAGTGGCACGGCAACGTACCCTAGTGAACGAAGCGTCCTATCCTCAAGCGCGTCGTCGGAGTCAGGCAGCGAACGCGAAAGGGTATCTGGGGCGTCGCCGGGGTGAGGTGACACGCACTCGGAGTGCGGTCGCACAAGCGCATACCAGTGAGTGGTTAGGGACGTTTGGTGCCCCTGGCAATGGCACGCCAGCACCGGATCTGGAACGCGCGTGTGGGATCATTCAACATTACCTGCAACAGCATCAGTTGGCTGGCAAGCAAGCGATTGTCCGACTGGACGGTTACGATGGGTTGCCACAGTTCGTCAATCAAATCCAACAGCATCAGTTGGGCTACCTCCTACGCTGCCGCGATTATGGCCTGCTCGCTCACCCGGCACTGCAAACCCGGTTGCAAGCAACGCCGGTTCAGTTATGGACACATCCGGAGGCGCATCAAGTTCGTGAAGTGTTTGATCTGGGCTTCGTAGACGATTCATGGGCTGGCTACAGCCAACCTGTACGCTTAATTGTGGTGCGGACTCCCCACGATCCAAAGCGCCAGCATCGAGTGGGCAAACGCCTCGGAGACTGGATCTACGAGCTGTTTATCACCTCCCACCCACAGACTGGACTCACAGGCATTGACCGCCTGAGTCTCTATTACGGTCGAGGTGGTTTTGAAAAACAGTTGGGTGATGAAGATGCCGAACAAGACTGTGACCGTTGGTGTAGTTGGCACCCACAGGGGCAGGAGTTTTGGCAAATCTTGAGCCAGTGGGTATGGAACTGGCGGTTATGGGCTGGGTTTGCCCATCAACCCCAACCCCTGCGGCAAACCCTTTGGCGACCAGCACAGCCGGAACCAGCACAGCCCCCGGCCATCGTTGCTCCCCCTGAGGAGCCATTGCGGCTCTCGGACGCGAATCCATTGGATGCCCCCGCCGACTCCACGGCACATGGTCCGATGCAAGTCGCAGAGGCATGGTCCAGAAGCCGAGGCAAGTTTGCGGGTGCCGATTTCACGCTGCTCGATGAAC
>JAJPKC010000540.1 GCA_021323955.1 Oscillatoriales cyanobacterium Centralia_MAG_596
ACTTACTTTATTCGCGTCTATCAAGATGCGATGTTCGGTTCCACCAGCGCTACAAATTACGCCCTTACCCTGTCAGCCACTCCATTTCAGGCATCGGTTGATCGAGTTGGTAATAGCTTGACAACGGCTCGTAGTATTGGACGGTTGGCTGCTCCACGAATATTGACAGGCTCGATTGATGGTGTGAACAGTAACATTGACCCATCCGATTACTATCGCTTCACCCTCAACACTGATAGCGTTGTGAATTTCTCCGCCAGTGGTGTCACAGGGAATGTCAGCGCGGCATTGATCCAACACACAGATAGTGGTCAAAACATTAGCTTTTCTAGTGATGCGCGTCTCACCGCTGGGACTTACTTTATTCGCGTCTATCAAGATGCGATGTTCGGTTCCACCAGCGCTACAAATTACGCCCTTACCCTTTCAGCTACACCGCTCTCGCAGTCCGATGAAGATGGTTCAATTTCAACAATGCTTGCAACCATCTAACGGACAATTTACTGGCACGCAGCGATCGTGTAGTTCTGATCATGGCCTGCCAGCTTATGAGTAGCCTGCTCAGCTGCGAACGTCTTCGCTACGCCGTAGCGCCTGGCAATCGCATGGGCGAGGCCTTTACTCTGGACATGCGGTGTTTCTGCAACCCAATGGTGCGGGCGATCGCTTCAGTATTTGCATGGCTGCAGGGCTTACCGATTGTTTGAGCGCGTAACGCAGCGTGCGGCGTGTCAAATCCTGAAGATTCCGTTTAACAGGGCAAAATAGGGGAGTTTGTTCGCGTAAAATCAACGCAACTCTAGCGTGGCGGGAGTTGGTCTAAATACAGATACCTGGCGGCCCAATGAACCGTTAGGCTCAACCAGCTGCTTCAGATCCGCTTTTACAAAAATATGCTGTCGATGACAGGAAGAGGAATGACTATGGGGTTTTACGCTAGTTGGGTTCACGGCAATGCGCTAACCGTTGAGAGCCCGGAGAACTTAGACCGCAACGGGCACTTTGGCTGGGGTGCTGATATGCAGGTCAAACCTGGTAAATCAAGTTGGTTCCACATACCGCTGCCAACACCAGTTATTCTGAGTGATGCTCGCTCGAATTTGATCCGGGTCTTTCTGATGTTCAAGTCTGAGCAAGGGAGCATTCGCAACGTTCACGTTTACGATGGGTCATCCAAGGTGCAAGAGTTCAACGACTTGCTCATTACCGGTGAGCATCGGATCAACCTCGACTCAGTCAACACATTCAACTTAGCGAACCCGCACAGTGTGATTTATGGTATCGGGGTGACCTTCTTCTATGTGGCTGATATCGGGTTTGACTCGGCTATTCCACCATCCCGACTGATTCTCGCGAGTGCTGGCGGCGACTATACCACTTGAGCTTTCTGGAAGTCATAGTTACTCAGTTTAACAAGCACGTGCACACGGAATGAAGACTCGCGTTTTTCGGTGGTGATGCGAAGTCTGGCGCTGTCCGGTGACGTGCGGGGTGTTAGCGCTTATATCATTGCCGAAAATGACCGATTGCGGCAAGCCCAGTCAGAACCGTTGGTCCGTTGCGGCCCGCAGCAGAAGGGCAACGTCACAATCGGGGTTTCAGCTGGCATATAGGAGATCGATCAACGAGAGAATCGGAGTTTCAGACCATAACCGAACGGTGATTGAGGCCAAATTCAGGCCAGTTTCCATTGACTCATCCGGATGAGGCGGTAGATGCAGAACGGTTGCCAACCGAAAATCTGGCAGCCTTGAGTTGGAACGGTATAACGCCGAAATTCAGGGAGTTTGTCCGCTTACAATCGGCATAACTCCGGCATGAAGGGAGTTACGCCGTGTGGGGGTATCCTAGCGGCACAATATTAGTTAGGCATTGTAGGATAATGACACGATCAAGACTGCCAGGTAATCATAAAATTAGCTTGTGACGCTCAACCGACCTGATTCTTGGGTACCGTCAATGAAAGAATTTCAGCTCCAAGGCATTAATCATCTTGCGCTTGTCTGTAAAGACATGGCCCGCACGGTTGATTTCTACAGTAATACTTTAGGTCTACGTCTAATTAAGACAATCCAGCTCCCTGAAGGAGGACAACACTTCTTTTTTGACATTGGCAATGGTGATGCACTGGCTTTCTTCTGGTTCCCTCAAGCGCCTGCAAGTGCACCTGGTATAGCATCCGTAGATCCAACGGCCTTGCAAACAGGGGATATCAGAACGGCTCATGGTTCAATGAATCACGTTGCTTTCAAGGTTCCACTGGAAAAATTGGATGAGTACCGAAGTCAGCTAATCACTAAAGGTATTCAAGTAACACCGATTTTACATCATGCGGATGTGCCGTCCGGTTACGTTCCAGAAGCTGATGCGAGTACCTTCCTATCCTCCTTCTACTTTTTTGACCCAGATGGCATTCTTCTGGAGTTTGCGGCAACCGTGCGGGAATTGAGTGATCCCGAACGCGACCTTAACCACAGACCCGAAATGTCTCAGGCATTTTAGCGGTCGGAGCCGAACAAACCCCGTTGCACCAGACTAGCGTCCGTTCATTGGGGGGAGACACAAAAGCTGTCTACATCCGGCCAGCGTCAGCAACGCCACCACCCCTTACAACTCCAACTCGTAGATGGCGGCAATCTCATTCGACTGAATCCCTAAATAGGCCAGGGTCTGCTGTTGGGTCGCATGTCCAAACGCCTCCATCAGCAGGGGAATGGCCGTCCCCCGTTCCATCCGCTGCCAGTAGCCCCAAGTCTTCCGCAGGGTATGGCTACCATAATTGCCCTTCAGCCCCACATCCCGGCACCAGGTTTTCACCCGCGTACTCATGGTCGCCACCGTCAAGCAACCCCGTTGCCCCGTGAAGAGGTAATCCTGCGGCTGCAGGTCACTGACCGCTAACCAGCCTTGGATTGACGCGATCGCCGTCGGATTCAGCGTCACCGGCCGATATTTGTGAGTTTTGCGCTGCTTCAGGTCCAGCACATCGCCCGCCTTCAAGTTCTGCACCTGCCCCACCGTCAGCGACAACAACTCATTCGCTCGGTATGCGGTGTTAATTCCCAGCGTGAAGAGACAGAGATCGCGCGGACGGTCCGCCAAAATTTTCTTAATGCGGGTGATCGCCTTCTTATCGCGAATCGGTTCCACCTTAATCGTCGATCCCGCCGCCGGATGATTGGGATTTTGCCCCTTGGGAAACGGCATGGCGATCGCCCCGTACGTCACTAAGTTCTTCTCATTATTCCACAAAAACTTAATGAGCACACCAACCTGCCATTTACACCGTTTGCAATCGTGATCGCGTCAATCCCAATTCCAGTCGCCGTTCTAGCCCCTTCTCAACTGACTAACTTTTTGCCAGAAGTTAATGAGTGGGGGAAGCGAACGTAGGAGCGCCTTTGTATAGCAGACGAGAAAAAATGGTCGCTAAGGATCAACTGTCCCACTTACGGTGTTTGGTCTAGTTACAGTAAGAAGGCTAAAACAACGTAGAATCAGGCTTTTACAGCATCAACTGTTCCAGAAACAGTCCATAGTGGGACAGTTTGACCGTTTAAGTGTCTAATCAAGGCAATTACTGGAATCTTTACTCTGTAGGGGTTTCAGTCTTAACGACCATTTTTTCTCCATTGCTAAACAAGGGCGAACGATGACATACCCGATAAACGAGAGTGTATCGTGTCCTTAAGTATCGCCTCGAATAGGACTTCACCGACGAGCTCAGAGCGGCGCTCCGCGCGATCGTCGTCAACTATGCCGTCATCTCATGGGAACATCTCAACCGGCGCGGTGAGTACGACTTCTACGATGAAAAGCTCTGGGATTCAATCGGCATTCCACCCCCAAAAAACATCCTGAAATTCCAAGCTCAAAAAGGGGAAAGAAAACCCGCATAAACGGCAGGTCTCAGCACTTTTCCGGCAGGGTCATGTCGTTTTACGTACCGTTGCGTCAAAGAACCCACACATTGAAACCGTAACTTTCTGCATGGATGCGCCCGCTGGTCCATCTATGGTGTTTTGGGAAATTGCGGATGGCGAAAGAGAGGAAAGGAGGAAAGAAGCACAGCAACCAAGCTAGCAGAGGGCCAAATAACAAAAAGAACATACAAGCTAAGGCAAGCCTCTGTCGTCTCTGATGAAACGCGCATACCCTGGTAAGTTTGATGAAAATCGCTTTGCGAGATTAAAACTATGCTCCAGAAGATTGGCCAGAAAATAAATGGAGGTGCTAGTTGAGAGTAAGCCAGAAAGTATGCCATGACCGCTCCCAAAATGCTCCAGCAAAACAGTTTTGGATACCACACACTGAGATCAGTCAGACGATGCTGATAATCAAAAACCAACCAAAACAACCAAGGCAAAGCCGCCCATGCTAGCGCCCAGACACCAATATACCGAAATGCTTCTATGATTTGCGTTTTTTTCATACTGAAGATGGGGTTTGAGTAGCATCCGATGCCGTTGGCAAATGTGCTACAAGCAAGATTACGGAAATACGACAAAAGCTAAAAGACCTAAATTCTCGTCACTGACTGCACTTGTAGCCTCCTCGTAGGAGCGG
>JAJPKC010000603.1 GCA_021323955.1 Oscillatoriales cyanobacterium Centralia_MAG_596
CTGTCTCAATCACGTATGGATAGCCACTACCGATGATTATTTCGCCACGCACCCAATCCAGCACGTTCGCCAGCCAACCGGCTTCATAAATCCAGGTCGGCAACTCAAGCCGCACAGGAAAGCCATCATGGGCTTTGAGGTACGTGAACGCAATCTGATTGGCACTAGCGGAGCCTTTCCCGTGGCCATTCGTGTCTGGGTACTGCCGTAAGATTCCAGGGCGGCGGCAACGAAACAGCGGCGTGCGATCGCCCCACTGCATCCCCCTCCCAACCAGAGCAGCATCGTAGATGGCGGGTGCATCCGGTAAGCTGGGTGCCAGTCGTTGCAGCATCAGCGTCAGGTCGCGGGCGTAGGAGGTATCCACATACCCGACTAACGGGACGCGGTATTTCTCACTGGCCTGAAGTAGCTTTACAACGCAGTCAATATAGTGCTGCTGTGTCTTCTCATCAAACGCTTCCGCAAACGTAGCCACGAGCGAACCATCCAGAAAGGCCAGACAGTCACCGCAACCCGCGCGATCTTCCATGTACTGCACCAAGCGTTCGGTTTCCATCTGAAACCGTCGCATATTGACGCGACGATCGACCGGATCGCCACTCGTACTCGCCTTGAGATCGGCTGGCGTCATGATGTCTACATCCACGTCTTTCTCGTACTGACCGCCGGGTTGGTGTAAGTTCTCAAACCAGCCAATCTGGACGAGTGCGACGGGAATGGAGAAGTCTTTGCTGGGGTAAATTTGGGAGCCATCCACCGCGAACGTAGCAATGCCCGTCAGGCGATCGCGCACCCAGGCATGGCTTTGTTCCCGGCTTTGCCATGCCAGTCCAGCAGACTTGACCCAATTTGGATCATTACCGACTGGTTCTAGCGGTTCTGCACCGCGATCGTGCACGCTGTATTGAGACAACTGCTCCAGCAAATCGGCGTCTGTTGCCTGCGATGCTGCTGCTAGCACCTTGCGGTACTGCTCCAACACCTGGAGTGTGTTCTGGTCAAACTTGGCGAAGTCAGCCCGTTTGGTGTGTAGCAGCGTGAGAATTTGGGACGGTTTCAGAGTCATGGCCAGCCGTAGAGCAGAATTGCAATCAGTACAGACGTTCCAAAAAACGTCTCTACTACCCTACACCCAAAACTTACGTTCGCCGTAACCAAATGCCACGCAGTCCAGCGGTCTTTGCCGCCTGATAATCCTCCTCAAAGCTGTCACCAATGTGCCAGGCCGCCGCCGGGGGGGAATGGTGCTTTTGCAGCGCGATCGCAAAAATTTGCGGGTCGGGCTTTGCTACGCCCACCTCGGTTGAAATGGTCACGGATGCAAAAAACGCCGCCAGATTCAGCGCTTTGAGTACAGCATAAATCCGTGAATCGAAATTAGACAGCACGCCTAAGGGGACTCCCATCTGCTGCCAGCGCTCTAAAGCCGGTAGCACATCTGGGTAGACGACCCACGGTGCCGCCGTTGCAAAGTGAGCATAGAGCGCTGCGAAAAACGCCGCGAAGTCAGAAAACTGGTGGATCACGCCTGCTCGCGTAAAGGTATCTGTGGCGATCGCGCGCCACCACGCCATTTCCTGGGCCTGGATTTCGGCGCGATCGGTGACCGCAAACGCAGGCATTCCCGCCGCTCGAAAGCTCTGAAAAAAGGCCCGATTCACGGTTGCGGCCGGGACGTCAACGCCAAACTGACGCGCGATCTCCGCGTAAACCTCGCCCACGCTCCCCTTCACGCCAAAGAGCGTCCCCACGGCATCGAGAAAAATGACTTGAGGCAGGGTTGTCTGGTCATTCATAGATTGGGAAATGAAACGATCGTGCCATCAACGTCCACAAAAAATAACACGACTTTAACAGTGTTTCATCGATTTCAACGGCCTAAAACCGAGCGAGTTGGTACGATCGCCGTTGAACCTTACCTTGCAGAGCGAGACTGCGGCAAAAGCCAAGCCCTGATCGTGGCTCCCAACCAGAAAAGATTAAAGCAACCGATCGCGGCTGAGATGAAAACGATCCCCTCAGCAAAATCTTCTGTATCCAGTCGGTCGGCCAGTAAGCTTGTCAAAACGCCTACGGTAAATAATGGAGACAGCAGGTAAACGCATGTGCCAGCGATCGTCGGCAGAGCAATCAGGGCTGGCAGTAACCATATCAGCAGTGCTGCAATTCGTTGATCGACCATCGATCGACAAGTGCTATATAAAAAGATAGAAATAGACTGCGACAAAAACAATAAAATTGCTCTACGGCCAATGCTCAGAATCACGCTAGTGCCGCCGATCTGAGTGAGGTAATTAAAAATGATTGAATGGGGCACGAGAACCCCTGGGATTTGTTCAATATTCTCCCTGATGGCTTGGCCGCCAAAATCTCCCAAAGCTAATATTGTTGCCTGAATTAAACTAACAACTAAAATACCAAGTAACAAGAAGGAGTATTGCTGAATCCATCGAAGGAATGCCTCTACGAATCTCTGACAAACAGCCTGTTTCACAATGTTCATCTGCTACTGATGAAGCTTTTCTCCACATTAGCCAGCTTGCCTGAAGCGCTAGCCAGAAGTCGGTAAGTCTGGCATCATGACACCGCGCAGGTTTGCACCGAGAAGATTGGCTTCAGTGAGGTTGGTTTCGGTGAGGTTGGTTCCCCGCAGATCGGCACCGCTGAGGGTTGCGCCGTTGAGAATCGTACCCGTTAACTTTGCCATTGAGAGGTTGGCTTCGTTCAAATTCACCCCGCTTAGGTTTGCATCGCTGAGGTCGGCACCCCGCAGGTCAGCGCCCCGTAGTTTGGCGTTGCTGAGATTGGTACCGGTCAGGTTCGCACTGCTCAGCTCTGCCTCACTGAGAATGGCATCTTGCAGATTTGCCCCTGCCAAAATTGTCCAGCTTAAATTGGCCCCGCTCAGGTTCGCTTCACTCAAATTTCCGCTCAAGATTGCTTGACATAGGTAAGCACCACGTAGGTTAGCGGCCCGCAGGTCAATCTCCAGCAGTTTTGCCGCACACAGATTTGCACCCCACAGGTGAGCACTGTTTAGGTCTGCTTCACTCAGGTTGACTGAGTTCAGGTTTGATTTGTTAAGAATGGCTTGAACCAAACAGGCCTTGCGTAGGTCGGCTCCGGTAAGGTTCGCTTCGGTTAAGTTGGCACCTTGCAGATCGGCACCGCGCAGATCAGCGCCCCAAAGATTTGCTCCGGTCAAATCGGCCTCAGCCAGCTTGGCTCCATCTAAGCAGGCTTCCCGCAGCGCAATGCCGCGTAAATTGGCCCCTCTTAGATCGGCACGGCTCAGGTCAATGCCTCTCAAGATGGCTTTACTGAGGTTGACCCCCCACAGACTGGCCTGACTAAAATCTCTTTCTCCTGCGGCATATCGCTTCAGGAGTTCACTCGCACGCATTTAGCTACCCCTCGATACTCTGGTATTTGCCCCTGTCCCCATCGAATCAATATGTGTGCTGTCTAAAATTTGCCCAAATCTTATCTGCTCCCATCATCAAAATGGTTTTGGAGGAATCGCGATCGTCATAACAGGGTTGTGGCACTACTTTGGTCGGGGATTCGCTTGATGAAGAACGGCTATTTAAAGTTTTCAGACTGCCGCAGACAGTGGGGTTTTCCATCCACCCTGAGCAATATTCGACAGTCAATCGATATAGTGCACTCGCATGAACAGCTCAAACCAACCTGATCCCTCAAGCCAGTGTTCCCGTCAAGGGGGATGAAGTTCCTATGTCTGATCACTGACTTTGACGCAAGGACTTAACGATCGAACTGTGCGATCGCCTCACGCAACGGTTGCGCAATCCAGTTGAGGCCCACCTTAACTTGATGTTCTAGTGTGGGCATACGGTAGAGGTAGGCTAACCGACGCGCAACATAGGCAAGGGAACCATCCAGCTTAAAACCGAGGCCAGTGAGCGTTGCACCATTCACACCGAGTGCCAGCATCTCGCCCAGGTGCTGGTAACGGAAGGGAAGGAGCGGTCGTCCCGTCAGCGATGCCCAGAGATTCCAGCCAGCATAGTCAGATTGCTGAAATGCCGCCTGCGCCGTTGATGGCACCTGTTGTCCATCCACATCTTTGCCATCAACCAGATCACCAAGCGCAAACACATCGGGGTAGTCGATCGCTTGCAGTGTAGGCGTTACAACAATTTGCCCCCGTAGATTCTTTTTCAGCGGCAAGGCGTTGATGACTTCAGAAACCCGTGTTCCCACTGTCCACAGAACGAGGTCAACTGGGATCGTATCCGTGTTGCCTTTATACGTCAGGGAGATGGTGTCTGCCGCGATCGCGTCTACGCTGGTTTCCAGGTCAACCCACACGCCGCGCGTCTCTAGCGCTTTGGTAGCCGCCTCCCGGTTAAAATCGGGTGATGTACGGAGAATCTGGTCGGCTTGCTCAACTAAACGAATTCGTCCCCGGTCTTGCAGTCGATCGGCCAGTTTGCAAGCCAGTTCCACACCGACGTAGCCACCACCCACGACGGCGACACGGATTTTGTCTGTCTCCGATTCTTCCAATACGCGCAGGCGCTCTTCCAATCGGTAGGCGTCGGCTATCGACCGAAATGGTAGCCCGTGCTCGACGGCCCCTGGTGCTAAATCGAGGGGCGTTTCACCGCCCAAGCTAAGTACAAGGCGATCGTAAGCAAGCTCTACGCCATCGCGCAAATAGACCCGTTTCGCTGCTAAATCAACGCCGACAACAGTACCCTGACAAAACCGAACACCTGTCCCTGCAAGGAGTTCTTCAAACGGTGGTGCAATTTCCCAGGTTTGCAGTTCGCCGGTCATCAGTTCGTAGAGCAAAGGCGAAAAGAGAAAGCGATCGCTGCGGTCAACCAAAACAATCTCAGGCTTCTCCTGCTTTGTCCAGGGCAGTTGGCTAAGGCGCAAAGCCGTGTAGAGACCACCAAAGCCTCCACCAAGAATGCAGATACGGGCAGGTTGTTGAGTCATGAATGCTGTGGGTGCCGATAGAGCCAGGGACAGTTCCTTTCCTTTTCAGGATAACAACTGCATTCCGCTTGCAAACGCGTTTGCAGGAGAATCCTGAAAATTGGCGGCAAGCATCCGTAAGCACCCATGCTGAAAATAAAATATCGCTCTGGTCAGAATGCTAAGCATACAGCTCATAAGGCAAACTCAGTATCGGCTGTGGATCACTGGAGGCCGATCGTGAGAAAGACAGATTGATCGATCGTAAAACCGTAAACTTACGCTACCGAAATCGGCATCCAACCAGGTGTAGTCAAACAATGAGATGTTGGTCGCCTACGAAACCGTAATATTTACGAGATGTGCTCAATTATGAAGCAGAGTACTGGCGCTAACCGAATCTGACTTCCGTGATTTAACGCTGGCGAGATACTGCTGTCTTTGCGATTCTAGACGTACTGGGCATCTATCTTTAGGCTATGCGTCAACTCGCGATCAGTTTTTCTTTGTGTGCTCTTGTGCTGTCGCTTGCCACCCCTGCGATGGCCGATAGAGAAGGGGTACCAGGGCGTCGAGTGGGCGGTGGTACCCGCTGGACGGCACCACGTACTAAGCAACCGCCATCAATACAAGGTAAGCTAAGCGCCATGGCATTTGCGTCCAGAACACGCCTGCCAAAATCTTTGCGGCTCAAAGCAATTTACAGTTAGCGCTCAGGGCGAAAGAGGTGTCTGGGGGGTGCCAATGCCGCTTCACCACCCAACTTCACCATGTCACCCGTGATTCCAGTCGCTTTAATAGCTTTGGGCCGACTCCCGGCACCCGGTTCAGATCCTCAAGCGACGTAAATGGATGCTGCTGACGTGCTGTGACAATCCGCTTCGCCAAACCGGGGCCGACACCGGGCAAGGCATCCAGTTCGGCTTGCGTGGCTGTGTTGAGATTGACTGGTTGCTCGGAGTGCTGAATGGTTGATTTGGTGCGCGGTTTTGAAAGCACTACTGATTGAGACGCTTCTATACGATGGCGCTTCGGTCGCTGGCTCTGAATTTGTGGGTTCTGCGTCTGCTGGCCTTGCATTGGCTTGCCCGGTGTAACCGATGCCGTGGTCGCTGGCCGTGATGGACATTGCTGGCGTTGGGCGTTGACCTTCTTTTGAATAGCAGGTGGAATGCCGAGGATGGCGTTGGTGTAGAGCCGCTCGAACTCCCGTTGATAGTGAGCTGCCACAATTGGACTGTGGACGACCAGAACGGTTTCATCGTTGCCCGTATTGGCTGCATCGGTCCAGTTGTGGGAGCCAGTAATGACGATCGCCTGATCGACAATGCCAAATTTGTTGTGCAGTAAATCGCCTGGGGGAAGACGTGGCACCCCAACGGTACTGATTGGGGCTTGCCAGGGACGGTTATCGGGTTCCGCTTTGCAGTCGTCGGCAAGGGCAATTCCCAGCATATCGAGGGCTTCGCTATAGGAGCGATAGGCAAACCCGGGTTCAATCAGTGCCCGTACATCGACGCCATTTTGATGAACCGTTTCGAGTAAATTAACCAACTTTTGCTCTGAGAAGACAAAGAGTGCCAAATCAACTGATTTTGTGGCCGCGCTTAACGTTTTGCCGATTAAGCCGTTGCTACTTTGTTCCCAGGGGATGGATGGACGGGTCGGTGAAAATTGCACTTCGACTTTGGTAGTGCCGACCATGACCGTCTGAGCTGGGTGAAACGGCTTTTTGACGCCAAATTTACTGTCAAGCTTACCACCGGGGCCATCGCCCCACATCGTGTTGAACTGCTGTGTAAACAGCGCCGCCAGTTCGGGGCTATTGATTTTGAGCATGTTGTTGGCATTGCCCCGACTAGCAGGCGATTTAAAGTCGCCATGGACATCACTGGTCGTGAAGTTGGCTGACGTCACAATGACAATGCGGTGATCAACGATGACAAACTTGTCATGCATGAGAGCACTGCCCGCCGACCCATCGGCTGTATCGTCAATGCGAGGAATGTGGGCGCGATCGAGCATGACCAGCGCGTCCCCTTGATTGATCTCCTCAGGGCTGATCTGGCCGTCATGATTTTGATCAACTAACTGACGAAACTCGTCATAGCGACCGCGATCGCGATCGGTCTGTGTGGCGATTTCCGCGGGCGTAAAGCTGCTGAACGGGCGTGAGTAGGTGTTTTCGAGAATTACACGCACGTTCACCCCGGCGGCGTGACGGTCTGCCAGCGCGGCGGCGATTTTCGGTAAGCGGAATTCCTGTACGGCCACATCAACCGTTGATTGGGCTGTCGCGATCGCCTCTACAATTTTCGCTTCCAGATCATCACCGTCTCTTGTCTGCCCGCGGTAGGGTTCACGATAACGGGCCGATGGTTCATGATTGGTGTAGACCTGAATCAGATCATCTTGCGGAAGGGGTGCTGGGCGTACTGGCTGGGAGTAGCCCTGCTGACAGGCACAAAGACCTGACATCAATACAGCGGATAGCAAAGCCTGGAGGCGACTAACGGGTAGTGACACGGTACAGCAACTGGGGATGAAAGGTTGGGTATAGGATTTCTTCCTGTGAAGTAATATGCCCATTGGTAGCGGCGAAGGCACGATCGCCGCCCAAAAACAAACCTTAAGTTAAAACAAGAGGGGTTAGCCCCCTACCCCCTCTCTATGAACTGCTGGTACTGTAATTGGGCGATTGTTGTGTTTCATTGCCGGTGTTCAGGTAGTGCACCATGGTCTCTGGTTAGCAGGGTTTCATTCTCCCTCTACGCGAACAGACTCCTCCACTGAAACAGGATCAGCAAGGGCTAAAATGGTCGACCGTGTGCGAGCGGCATTGAACCCTGCAATTAAACCTTAGTGGAGAGGAGCATTCAATTCGAATGAGGAATTTCTAACCGAAGATTGATGTAGCGATCGATGGCAACGGCCTAATTTGGAACTTACGTGTTTTCTCCTCACCTTTTCGTGATAGCTGCACCATGCAATTAGAACGCTCTGAGCTGATCAAGACTATCGAGGCTGGTATGTTTGCTCTGACGCTGATTCTGTTAGCGCTGGCTCAATCGCCCGCATCGTCGGCACGCTTTGGACTGATGGCAGACACCCTGTTGCTGTCGGGTAATCAGCCTGATACGGTGCAACGTCCCTAGTTAAGCCGATAAGAATGGGCTTTCCGGTTCCATCAGATGATTGCATTGCGGTCTGGTTTTCCATAGGGGCATGAGCATCTGGTAGAATTGCTAAGGTTTCTATAAGTTTGACCAATGGGATCGACGCAGGCGCGGATTGCGATTGATGCAATGGGCGGAGATTACGCTCCAGGCGAAATTGTCGCTGGGGCGCTCCGAGCACAGGAAGAATTGGGTGTAAAAGTTTTATTGGTGGGCGATCCGGAGCAGGTTGGCGCTGCGATCAAGCAACATACCAGCACCTCGACACTCGAAATCATCCCTGCTGAGGGGACGATCGAAATGGGTGAAGAGCCGCTGAGTGCGCTGCGACGCAAGCCAAAGGCTTCCATCAACGTTGCCATGGATCTGGTCAAGCAGAAGCAGGCAGATGCTGTTGTTTCGGCAGGGCACTCTGGTGCCGCGATGGCTGCTGCTCTGCTGCGGCTCGGACGGCTCCCAGGGATTGATCGTCCGGCGATCGGCGCGGTTTTACCCACCATGATTGCGAGTAAGCCCGTTATCATTTTGGATGTCGGTGCTAATGTTGACTGCCGACCAAAGTTTTTAGAACAGTTCGCGTTTATGGGAACGGTGTATTCCCAATATGTATTGGGTATCGAGAGCCCCAAGGTTGGACTGCTGAATATTGGTGAAGAACCCAGTAAGGGCAATGAACTGGCCCTGCGTACGCATCAACTGCTACAGGAGAATCCCCAAATCCCGTTTGTCGGCAATGCCGAAGGCCGGGATGTCTTATCGGGAAACTTTGATGTCATCGTGTGTGATGGCTTTGTGGGCAACGTGTTGCTTAAATTTGCCGAAGCGGTGGGTGAGGTTGCCCTGCAGATCTTGCGGGAGGAATTACCTCAGGGGGTTCGCGGTAAGGTTGGCACGTCGGTATTGAAGCCTAATCTCAGACGAATCAAGCAGCGCATGGATCACGCGGAGCATGGCGGTGGGCTGCTATTAGGCGTTGCTGGCGTTTGCATTATTAGCCACGGTAGTTCCCAAGCGCCGACGGTCTTTAACGCCGTCCGACTGGCGCGGGAGGCGATCGACAACCGTGTGCTTGACCGGATTCAATCAAAGTATCAAGCAGAGAGTCAGCCGTCAGCGGTTAGCAGTCAACAGGCAGAAAGCTGAGTTGATGCGTGTTGCTGGTTAACCCTGCGTACGACAGATGGAGCATGAACTTGAAACAACCAGGGATCGGCATTGCAATTACGGGGAGTGGATCGGCTGCCCCCGTCCATTCCCTTGATAACCAGGGGTTGAGCCAGCTTGTGGAGACGTCGGACGAATGGATCACCTCGCGCACGGGCATTCGTGAGCGCCGTTTGGCTGCACCCACAGACTCAGTGACCACGATCGCCAGTGAAGCGGCTCGAGGCGCAATCGCAATGGCTGGACTGACCCCCGCCGATCTGGATCTAATCATTCTGGCAACCTCAACGGCCGATGACCTGTTTGGGAGCGCCAGCCAGATTCAAGGTGAACTCGGTGCCCAAAAGGCCGTAGCATTCGATCTAACGGCAGCTTGCTCTGGCTTTGTCTTTGGTCTGGTCACAGCGGCTCAGTTTATTCGTACAGGGGTTTATCAAAACATCCTGCTGATTGGTGCCGACATCTTATCCCGCTGGGTTGATTGGTCGGATCGGCGAACTTGCATTTTGTTTGGTGATGGTGCGGGGGCCGTGGTGTTGCAGGCCAACGATCGCGATCGTCTGCTCGGCTTTGAACTTCGCAGCGACGGCACTCAGAACAAATACTTGAATCTGGCCTACGTGCCGCAACCAAAGCCATTGATCGATGGGGTCACGATCGCCCAAGGCGGGTTTCACCCCATCACCATGAACGGGCAGGAAGTCTATCGCTTTGCCGTCCGTCGTGTCCCAGAAGTGATTGAAAAGGCGCTCTTTCGAGCCAACCTGAGCACCGAAGATGTTGATTGGTTATTGCTGCATCAGGCCAACCAGCGCATTTTGGATGCGGTTGGCGATCGCCTTCAAATCCCCGCTGATAAGATCATTAGCAACCTTGCAAAGTATGGCAATACGTCTGCGGCTTCAATCCCGTTGGCGCTAGACGAAGAAGTTCGCCAGGGCCATATTCAATGCGGCGACACGATCGTTGCCTCTGGGTTCGGTGCTGGGTTGACTTGGGGCGCAGCCGTTTTTCAATGGGGACGTTAACGTGCTGCCGGGAAGACGGCGGGCTGCTGCTTTGAATTGAAAGCACTGCGTTCCAGCCGTCACCATTCAAACCGTGATCAGTTGCCGGTAAAATCATGGTTTACCAATACCTGGCCGTTGACCTTATGCAACTGGCGATCGATGGCCAGGTAGGCGTAGCCTTTCATCGTTGAGCCATCCTCGAATGACCGAAATTTCGGGTTCCATCACCCTCTTTGCTATAGGCTCACAACGACCACGCTTCGGGTTCGCTTTTCTGATTTACCTTTTGCCTCCTCACTCCTCACCAACAACTTAATTCCTCACCATTCACAACTGTTATGAAGACTGCATGGGTGTTTCCTGGACAAGGCTCACAAG
>JAJPKC010000084.1 GCA_021323955.1 Oscillatoriales cyanobacterium Centralia_MAG_596
CCACGTTTTTAAGCTGCTCACCCGTTTCACTTCTTATGCCGTTCCGAACTTTCGCGATCGCCGTGGCTACAGGTCTTCTGTGGCTCCTCACGACCTGGATTACACCGCCAGCGCTGGCGCTCACTCAAATTCGACTGTTTGATTTGTCCTCGCACGAATGTCCACCCGAAATTGCCGAGGGTACCGTCACGGCTGGTACGAGCATGTTGGCCAACTGCTTCATCGTGACCGGGAAGACTGAAAATAAATCTGGCAAGCCAGTAGTCAATGCAGATATTTTTGGTCGTGTCTATGATGCTAACAATGATTCTGTCATGCAAAATCGGACGCGTCTGGGGTCGATCGACGAAGTCCCCCCCGGCATTGGTACGTTTGAACTCAGAATTTCCGTTCCGGCTGGTCAACCCACCCCGCTAAAACTGGAACAGTTCAAAGCAGCTGGATTTACCGGCACCGTCCGTCGTTAGACGCCGCCACAATATCAACAGCAGCCACAACATCAATAACCATAGAAAAAGCCTACTCTTTTGGCATGTACAGCTAAGAGTAGGCCTTTTGTTTTGAAACCGATCGCCAGATGGAGGAAACGGAAAGCCAATGGAGCATGTCCCGCTCAAAGCAATTAACGCCGTTACATGGGCATTACATGGGCAACCCTGACTGCACGCTGGCAAGGAGTTGAGCCACCGAAGGCAGAATCGCCGACTGCACAACTTGCAGCAACAGCAGCGCTAAGATCGGTGAAAAGTCTAGCCCACCGAGCGGCGGAATGATTGATCGAAAAATGTTCAAGTAAGGATCCGTCAACTGGCTGAGAATGGAGAAGGGCGGATCAAACCAGTTGATATTGGGGAACCAGCTCAACAAGATCCGAATGAACAGCAGAGCGGTATAGATATTAATAAACGTTACGATCGTGTTAAACAGCAGCGGAACTAGAGAACTCATAGCAACATTGCTCCCTTAAGCGGCAAAGTCCATCAGTATGTAAGTTTAATTTAGCGGATATAGATGGGTTTCGGCGTAACCATGTCGAGTTTACCACTTCCAACGACACCGGTTTCGGCGCAGAACACCGCCCTACTCGTTAGCGGTTGATTGCTCTCTGCTCTGTTCCGATGTCCCATTGACACCACCAAGCTGATGGCGGACATCGTCGATCGCCTCATTAAGTTGGGCAATCTTATCCTCCAGACTGCGACGTGCCCCTTCCATATCGGCGGGGCCGCCAACCGTTTTGAGCGATCGCCGCTTTGGCTTACCCAGTTTGGGATCGGCTTGACTGGGGCTTAGTAGTGGCTCTTCGGACGATGCTGGATTGAGCACCCTGAACGCCAGCAATGCACCCAAAACCCCACCGGCAACTCCTCCCACGAGAGTACCCAGCAAGAAACCGCCCGTAAAATTATCGCCTTGACTCATCGCTGATTACAGTCCCATTCGCATCGCAAACAATAAATCTAATGGTAACCCCACACCTGCGATCTAGCGTCTGACCGCTGAGAGGATATCTGAGCCGTCCACAAATCCTACGCTGCCCAGCGTGAGCGCCGAGAGCTTTGCGATTAAGGGCTGCGGCCTGGATGTAACGACTGTAGCAACCAGTGTGACGCTTTGCTCCACTCAGTTGACGCCACTCAGAATGACAAACCGACTGCTAAGCCATCCTTTAAAGGGCAAGCCGAATCTGCCGATCAGCAGGACTTCAGGTTATCACTTTATGTCCTACCGCGTTACCTCCCACCGATTTTAGCGGCTAGGTTCCGAAGGTGCGATCGCCCGCATCCCCCAATCCCGGCACGATAAAGCCCCGACTGTCTAGCCCTTCATCGATCGCGGCAGCATAAATGCTCAGGCTTGGGTAGGCAACGCTCAATTTTTGCAACGCAGCTGGAGCAACAACCACGGAAATAATACGGACGAGCGCCGGATCAACACCCCGTTTCGTTAATTCCGCCATCGTCGCCGTGCTGGTGCCCCCCGTTGCCAACATTGGTTCCGTAATCAAAACCCGTGTTTGGGGATCAAACTTGTCGGGCAGCTTGTTCAGGTAGCAGCTTGCTTCCAGAGTTTCCTCGTCTCTCGCGAACCCAATGTGATAGATCGAGGCAAGTGGCAGTAGCGCCTGCGCCCCATCGAGCAGCGCCAGTCCTGCACGCAAAATCGGAATCACCACAACGGGGACTTCTGGATCGACAAATGTGGCGGGTGCAGGAGCCAGCGGCGTGTCCACAGTCGTTTCCTGAAGCGGTAACCAGTCACGAATGGCTTCGTAAGTCAGCCAACGCCCCAGTTCCGTCATCGCGCTGCGAAATAGCGTCGAGGGGGTAGACACATCGCGAGCGACAGCCAGCCAGTGCTGAATGAGTGGATGCGGCGGGACATAGACACGCAGTTGAAGAGTCATAAACGGTATGGCCAACAAAAAACGCAGGACAGACAAATCTGACCTATCATACTCTCTTACTACAATTCAATCCGTAAGCGTCAGGACTTTGTGGCATCCGTCTAGCGTTGTGCACTCGCAGGCCCTTGTAATGGAACTGACGTCGCTGTGCAACGGTGATAAAATTGAGAATAGTTCTCAACAAGGATCGTAAAACCATCGTGTTCTCCTCTCTGAAGGATCGGTAGAGGATTGGTTTGCCACCGCAGATCAATCCTTTTTTTCATTGAGCGATCGCGCCGTTCTTGCCGTCTTTGCTGCGGTTATGCTCCCATCCAGGCATCGACTCCGATAAACTGTAAACCATCGCATTATCGTAGGTTCCATGCCGTTGTCCCCCCAGTCGCCCATGTCTGCGTCCCCTCGATCATCCGTACAGCAACCAGATGCGGTTGAATACGATGTGATTGTCATCGGTTCAGGCATTGGGGGACTGGTCACCGCAACCCAGCTAGCCGCAAAAGGAGCACGCGTCTTGGTGCTGGAACGCTATCTGATCCCAGGCGGGAGCGCTGGCTATTTTGAACGGCAGGGCTATCGATTTGATGTCGGCGCTTCCATGATTTTTGGGTTTGGGCAGCAGGGCACAACCAACTTACTCACCCGGGCGCTGCAGGCCGTCAACGTTAGCCTGGAAACCATTCCGGATCCTGTCCAGATTCACTACCACCTACCTGGCCAGTTGGACTTAAAGATCCACCGCGACTATGAGAAGTTTTTGCAAGCGCTGACGGCACACTTTCCCCATGAGAAAGTCGGCATTCGCCGGTTTTACGACGAATGTTGGCGCGTGTTCAACTGTCTCAACGCGATGGATTTGCTGTCGCTGGAAGAACCACGCTACCTCACGCGCGTGTTTTTTCAGCATCCATTGGCTTGTCTGGGACTGGTCAAATACCTGCCACAAAATGCAGGAGACATCGCACGGCGCTACATCAGTGACCCGGCACTGCTCAAATTCATCGACATGGAATGCTACTGCTGGTCAGTTGTGCCCGCCGATCGCACCCCGATGATTAATGCGGGCATGGTGTTCAGCGATCGCCACTACGGCGGCATCAACTATCCCAAAGGCGGCGTCGGACAAATTGCCCAGAAGCTCGTCGAAGGTCTTGAGCAGTGCGGTGGCCAGATTCAATACAAAGCCAGAGTCACCAAAATTCTGCAGGACAACGGACGCGCGATCGGGGTAGAACTCGCAAATGGCAAAGTGCTCTACGCGCGTCGAATTGTCTCCAATGCAACCCGCTGGGATACATTCGAACAACTGCTGCCGCCAGCCGCCATGCCTGCTGCTGAACGCAAGTGGCAGCAGCGTTACCAGAAGTCCCCCAGCTTCTTAAGTCTGCATCTGGGCGTCAAGGCAGACGCATTGCCCGACGGGACAGAATGCCATCACATTCTGCTCGAAGACTGGGAGCGCATGGAAACGCCTGAAGGTACTATTTTCGTGTCAATTCCGACGCTGCTCGATCCGTCCCTGGCCCCTCCGGGACATCACATCGTCCACACCTTCACCCCCAGCTGGCTTGAGGACTGGCAGGGGCTATCGCCTGCCGCCTATCAAGCGCGCAAAGAAGCCGCAGCCGATCGCGTGATCCAGCGCCTAGAAAGCATTTTCCCAGATCTTTCTACCCACTTGGACTACCAGGAAATCGGCACTCCACGCACTCATCGCCGGTTTTTGGGACGTGATGCTGGCACGTATGGCCCCATCCCACGCCGCAAACTGCCAGGGCTGCTCGGAATGCCATTTAATCGCACTGCAATTCCAGGCTTGTATTGCGTCGGGGACAGCACCTTTCCTGGACAAGGACTCAACGCTGTCGCGTTTTCTGGCTTCGCCTGCGCTCACCGTGTTGCAGTTGATTTAGGACTCTAGACGATCTAGAACTCTGGAGTATAGCCAAACAGCCAACGATAGCTCCTTACGGCTCCTTGATGCCTGTTCGCCCAAATGCTTCAATCCACTACGCGCAGTCGCCCGGATCGCAGCCGCTCAAACACCTGATTAATCAATTCCTGCTCGGTCTGACTGATGGATTTTTGGGAAAGCAGTGCGGACATAAACTGCTGCTGGTCGGCACGGCTGATTTTACCGCAAGCCGTGATCCGCTCAACCATCTGCTCAACGGTCGGGCGGTGGAGATGAACTTCTTTGGTCATTGATGCACCCGTAACAATCGCACATTGAGTTTATCAAATCTTCAAGTGCTCGCGATCACATTTTTGGAATCGCGATCGCATTCTTTAAAGTGATTGTGATCACACATCGTTTCCAGAATAAAGGTCTGACGATGTTTCTGTTTGAAAACTCCCGACATTCATCCGTGCCCAACGCTATCCGAATGCCCCATCAGGGTACTGTAAATTGGTTGGAAATCCGCTTACTGTACCGCCCCATATATTCAGTCTAAAAACGCTCTACACCCGAACTAACTAATTGCTTCCCTCACGCATACAGCGCTGCATGAGGGTTAAAAAGCCTGCTCCAATGGGCATTCAGTATCGAGCGCTACAGAATTTTGCTTGACTGAAATCTGCAAAGCCGTATCCAGACGTTCTTCACTTTGAGGTAGTTCCTGATAAGGAAAATCTTATCCACTACATAGATTCATTGAATCAATGTTAATGAATCTATCCCTTATGATTGTTCTGGTAAATTCATTGGAAATTTATTCGCCAACCAGTATTTCTGTTCATAGCTTTACGGAAAAAACGATCCTGATTTGTATCTTGAAGAGAGGAACAATCAACTAACTGCAGCATCAAAACAAATATAAATCATTGCATAAACGATTAAGAACGCCCAGGCAAAGGGGGTTTACACCATGTCCCACTCCGAACTCATCCTTCCTTCGAATGTGCACTCGAGCCAGATTGGCCGCCAACCCGCTCTCCGCATTGACGTGTTGCAGCCTGTCCGTCATTGGCTCGATCACCTGACAATTAACGACCCGCGATTAGCGCGATTCCTGTACAAAGCAATTCCTGGTCAATGTCCATTTGAGCGTGATGTTGTAGTGTTTGGTCGCAAGGTTGCTCACATTCCACCGCTCTGCAAGCTAAACCCACTCTATGATCAGCTCGTTGGTCTCCGCTTTCGCTCAATGTGTTACCTCGTAGATGTCTGCGGCGAAGCAATTTAGATAAGACAAAGAGCGTCTAGACGCTAACGCTAGATAGTCCAAGAATATAACCGAAAACGCCCTACAGTCCATGCCTTCTATCGAGATGGGCAACTCTTCTTACCCTGGCAGTGCTGTTAGCTGAGTCTCGATGTCAGCCGCATTGAGCGCACGTCCAATGAACACAAGGCGGGTTTGTTGCTGTTCTTCAGGCTGCCAGGGGCGATCGTAGAACTGATCAAACCGCTTGCCCACTCCCTGCATGACCAGGCGCATGTTTTTTTGCGGTACCGCCACGAAGCCTTTGACACGATAAATCTCCTGCTCCTGAACCAATCGCTCTAGCCGCTTGCGGAGCACGTCTGGATCAAACGCGCGATCAAGGATCAGATGAGCCGCACTAATCTCCTCATCATGGTCGTGGTCTTCGGCCATGTCATGGTGACTGGGGCGAGCGGCTAGATCATCTTCAACCGCCGCCTGGAAGCCCAGCAGAATATCGGGACTGAGTTGGCCGTGGTGGCTAGACACAATTTTGACGGCTCTGGGCAACTCTTGGAGCACGCGCTGCTCAACCTGCATCTGGGTTTCAGCGTCCACTAAATCGGCTTTGTTAAGAATGACCAGATCGGCACAGGCCAGTTGATCTTCAAACAGTTCCTGGATCGGCGTTTCGTGATCCAGGTTTGGATCCGCCAGTCGCTGGGCCGCGAGTGCTTCGAGGTCGCTGGCGATCGTTCCAGTGGATACCGCTTCACAATCAACCACAGTAATCACACCATCGACCGTTAGCGCGTGGCTAATTTCGTGCCAGCGAAAGGCTTTCACCAATGGTTTGGGCAGCGCCAGCCCAGACGTTTCGATCAGAATACAGTCCAGACTATCGCGGCGTTTGAGCAGCTCCAGCATGACGGGCAGAAATTCCTCCTGCACCGTGCAGCAGAGGCAACCATTGGTTAACTCAACGATTTGCGGAAGCGAGCGACTGGCTTCACCAGCATTCACAGACTGGTCAGTGCTGGCCGTCTCCGCCGTGGTGGGTTCGTCGTCACACACCTGGCACGATCGCAGCAAATCGCCATCGATGCCCAATTCACCAAATTCATTGACGAGCACCGCAATGCGTCGCCCCTGATTATGCTGTAGCAGATGCCGAATCAGCGTGGTTTTGCCACTGCCGAGAAAGCCTGTGACGATCGTGACGGGAATTTTTGCAGCCATGCGGGGAGTTGCGGGTTGAGTACTGGAAGTTGACAGCAGGCGTAGGGGTGAGCCATGAGGCAGCAGGCAAGACCAGCGACAGAGGAGCTATAGCTATCGCCACGTCGTGTGGCAGAGCCGTTTTGCTCCAGGCATCTCAGGTGTCGAGCGATCGTCTGCCTGAATCATGGCTTCCAACTACGAATCCTGAAGACTTGATAGCAGTTATACCACCAAGCCCCCAGGATTGAAGGGGGTTAAGTTAGCAGAGTGCAGTCGGACAGTCGGAACGAGTATTAACTAGTCGGCGGTGGCCAACTCGGTACTGCCGCGCGTCCGACGACGGGTAAGGCTGTTGAACAGCATGGCCCCGATCGCCTTGATCAGGTTTCCTTCGAGTTCCTGGAACATCTTCATGTTCATCCCAAAGGCATCGTTGGCTTCATCCACAATGCGGTCAGCCGTCGCATCATCGATCGGCAAATCGTTCATGGCCTGACGATAGGTTGCCTTAAACTGTTTCTCATCGGGAATGCTGCTGAATTCGTAAAATGCAGTGCCATGGCCGTCGGTCAAGTTCATGCCACGTTGAGCAATGCCCTTCAAAATTTGACCACCCGATAGATCACCGAGATAGCGCGTGTAAGAGTGGGCTACCAGCAGTTCAGGAGCAGTATTGGAAACATCCTGAATGCGCTGGACGTATGCCTCAGCCGCTGCCGAAGGTGCAATTTGCTCCCGCCAGTTGGCCCCGTAGTAATAATGCAGGTCTTGCTCCAGAGACGCTTTCCGGTTCAGTTCTGGGAAATAGATTTGGGAGAGAATTGGATGCTGTTTGTGCCGATCCATTTCCGCTTCCATCGCGGAATAAACAAAGTAAAGATTGGATACAAGCTTACGGTAGGAGTTTTTCTCGACCACTCCCTTTAAAAAGCATTTCACGAATCCGACATTCTCAGCCATTGAGTGGGACTTTTTAGTGCCCTCACGCAGCTTGGTTGCTAAATTACTGCTCATGCTAAATCTTCTAAACCTAACGTTGACTTGGTGGGAAATAGACCTGACGGGAATAACTCACGATCGAACGGACACAATCTTAACGTGGTAATTGACACGCCCAATTGTTACGGTAGACCGATTTGATGAGAGTTTTTGTTACAAAATCTAAAGTCCATCACCCCTAGTCCCTGGCTGCCATCCCAACATCCAGCCACACCCTACCCC
>JAJPKC010000470.1 GCA_021323955.1 Oscillatoriales cyanobacterium Centralia_MAG_596
GTGTGCTCTTCCGATCTGCCAATGCCATCCCAAGTTTCAAAAACCTTACCAATCGAGTTATACCAACCGGGATAGTGGGTTTCAAACCATTCATAATCACGTGGCTTGGGCAGCTCTACCCGAATACCGACAAAGGGCCAGAGGGCATACATCACTGCGAAGGCATCATGGTGTCCCCAATAAGCTTCTATCTTGGCATCGGCTAGATTCCGTGGTGATTGCAACCCAAACTGACTGAACCGCCCCATCCAGATGCCGCCCCAGTCTTCATAGACCCAGCGATCCCAGGTTTGTGCCCAGGCTTCACCGCGATTGACCGCCCCATACTCAAACGCTCGCCCTACCATTGGTGTAAAGCCTTTGTGTTGAATCCAGAAAGCGTTCTCCAGATCGGATTGCAGGTATTTCATGTTGTGGGCATCATCCACAACTGAGACGATCGTGTGGTAGCCGTTAGCCATATGGCGTAGTTCATCAGATTGGATCGACAGAAAAACCGTCGGTGTAATTTCATCACCGTTGGCAGCAGCCAGTTGAGTCATGGCGACCACCAGTGGATTGGTGAAGCATGCCTCAGCTACCATTTGTAAATTCAAGGAAACCAGGACTGGATCACCAGAGATGAAAGACTCGCACGCCTGCTGACGGTTGCTCCAAAAAAGCGGATTACCGTGACGGTGCTGACGGGCGTTAGTGAATCCGGCAGGATCGTGGTACTGCGAGGCAAAATACTTTTTCAGATAGCCCAATTGGTTGGTGTGACGGACTTCATCCTCAACCTGAGCTAGATAACCATTGCGTTGTTCGGGTGATTCCACCGCATCATAAAGTAGAGCTGAACCAGCAATAGAGGCGTATTCACCCATTTCTAAAAAGTTACTCACGAACTTCATCATTTCTGCCCAGCGTGGCTCCACCCGGCGACCAGCATCCAACCGAGCCAGACTATCGGACAGAGAACCGTACTGACGATCGTCCTTCTCTTCCTCCATCCGACAATACTCACCGACAATCAGCTTGAACTGCTCACGGGTGTTGGAATTGAAGTTGTATTTGGAGGGATACTTGGAACGTCTTTTCTCAAAATCCCAACCGAGATCTTGCAGCCAGCGATGAACGTCCTGAGCACCGACTCTCACATCTTTGACATCAACTGGTTTGCGACTGGTACTTGACTTTAGATTTCTATCTGGTGCCACTGCCATTATTGCTCTCCTTTGGATGACAAAATCAATGCACGATTTGTACGCTTAATGTTGCTGAAAGAATGTCTTAAAAGTCAAAGGTATTGAGATGTTAACCACTGTTGATCGTGATTACCTGACTACAGGCTCCGGTACGCGATCGAACGGTGTCAGATTGGCTTTGCTCAACCCTAGATGATCGCGCAACGTGTTGCCCGTGTATTCTTTGCGGAACAAGCCCCGGCGTTGCAATTCCGGTACCACAAATTCTACAAATTCATCAAATGCACCGGGAAGATAGGCAGGCGAGATGATAAAGCCATCCGCCTCCCCATTTTTGAAGCTTTCTTCTAGTTGATCTGCGATTTGGGTGGGCGTTCCCACCACATGGGGTAGCAAAATTCCTTCGGCATACAGCCTCCCAATATCTCGCAGCGTCAAGCCATCCTTCTTGCTCAAGCGCAGTGCCACTTCAAACAACCCCTTGATGCCGCCCACTTCCACATCTTGCACTGGCTCATCTAACTCATGCTGCGAGAAGTCATAATCCATATGGCTGGCAAGGGTAATTAAGCCGGAGATGGGATCGACCAGTTCATTGTGGTATGCCTGCTTTTCACGGGCGATCGCTTCCGTTTCACCAATAAAGGGAATCACAGCCGGAAAGATTTTCACATCATCGGGATTGCGCCCATAGTTCACGGCGCGAGATTTTACGTCATCATAATAGGCTTTGCGACCGTCAGCAGTGGGATCAATTTCAAAGATAATTTCTGCCCACCGTGCCGCAAATTCCTTCCCACGATTGGATGAGCCTGCCTGCATGATGACGGGACGATCCTGGGGCGATCGCGGCACCGTTAAGGGACCTTTTGATTTATACCAACGTCCTTCATGGTTGATATGGCTCACTTTAGTTGGGTCAGCAAACAATCCCTTCTCTTTATCCAAGACCAGGGCATCTTCCTGCCAACTGCCCCACAGTTTGTATGCCAGTTCCACAAATTCATCGGCGCGATCGTAGCGGTTCTCATGCTCCAGATGCGTGTCTAGCCCAAAGTTGTACGCCTCGCCAATATTGTGAGAGGTCACCACATTCCACGCAATCCGCCCATTGGAAAGATGATCCAATGTGGCAAAGGCGCGTGCTAGTTCATAGGGGTTGTAGTAAGTGGTCGATCGCGTAATGCCCAGTCCGAGGTATTGGGTAGCAGTTGCCATTGTTGCCACAACATAGGCGGGGTCAATGAGTACCGCGCCTTGAGTGCCACGCCGTAAGGTTTCATCAATACTGTTGCCATAGCGATGGGGGACTGCCAACGCATCAGCAAAAAACACATAGTCAAACTTACCCCGTTCCAGTACGCGTCCCAGATCCTGATAGAACTCTGGACGCAAGAAGTTCAAATCGTTACGAGGATGCCGCCACTGGGGATGGCTGTGAGTCAGTTGGGAGGCGATGAGAAAACCCGCGAGATGGAGTTGTTTGGTCATAGTAGTTAGAAGCGGTAAGCTAGCTATACATTCAAGGGGCAACTTTAGCGAGTGGGGCGTAGCGAAAGTGAGTACCAGGATGATCATTATTCAGACGAGTTACACCCTTGCCGTAGAGCTTTTCTCGCAACGTGCCATCTCGATACTCTTTTTTGTAAACGCCTCGGCGCTGAAGCTCGGGCACTACCAGATCAACAAAATCCTCGAAACTCTCAGGGCTAAGAGCGTAGGCAAGATTAAAGCCGTCCACGCCAGTATCTTCCACCCAGCCAATGAGTTCGTCGGCAATCCGCTCCGGTGAACCAATTAATACGGGTCCAATGCCTCCGATACCAATAAAGTTGGCGACCTCCTGCACAGTCCAGACTTTAGAAGAGTCGGCGATCGTGAAGCCCTCGACCATCGACTGAATGGCATCACTTTGCACATAACTGATCGGGTCGTTTGGGTTGTAAGTCGAAAAATCGATTCCTGTCCACCCGCTGAACAGCGCAAGGGCACCATCGTAGCTGATGTACTTCAGGTAATCTTGATGCTTGGCATGAGCTTCGGCATCGGTAGGTGCAGGAATCGCGGTGAGTACCATGAAAATGAGAATTTTCGACGGGTCGCGACCGTTAGCAGCAGCACGCTGGCGGATGTTTTTCACCGTTGTCCCCACAACTTTCTTGGACGGTCCAAAGATGAAAACGCATTCAGCGTGTTTAGCGGCAAATTCAACACCACGCTTAGAGGCACCCGCCTGATACAAGATGGGAGTGCGTTGCGGTGATGGCTCCGCAAGGTGAATGGCATCGACCTGGTAATAGCGTCCGTGATGCTCGACTTTGCGAACCTTCTCAGGGTGTGCGAACAAACGTCTCTCTTTGTCAACGACAACAGCATCATCTGCCCAACTTCCCTCCCAAAGCTTGTAGACGACTTCCATATATTCTTCCGCCACTTCATAGCGATCGTCATGGCTACCCTGACCCTCAAGTCCCGAACCTTTAGCGGCACTGTTCAAATACCCGGTGACAATGTTCCAAGCGAGTCGTCCACCTGTGAGATGATCGAGCGTCGAAATCCGGCGGGCAAATGTGTAGGGTGGTTCATAGGACAGTGTGCCCGTTAAACCAAACGACAAATGCTGCGTGACTGCTGCCATTGCTGGTACAGCCAGAAGCGGATCGTTAACCGGAACCTGAACGCCCTGTTGCAGAGCTGCGTTGACATCACCACCGTAGACATCGTAGACACCAAGTACATCTGCAATGAAGAGTGCGTCAAATTTACCGCGTTCAAGCGTTTTTGCCAGGTTCAACCAGTAGGAGAGATCTTTATATGTGTGGGAGCGATCGCGGGGATGTGCCCATAAACCTGGGGAAAGGTGTCCCATGCAGTTCATATCGAATGCATTGATCAAGATCTCTTTCATCTTTCGTGGTACCTCATGTTTGGTTCAGGAAGAGCATGGTTAGAGGTAAGTGTTGTGGAACGAATGCACAACCCACTCGTCATGTATAAAGTGTGAACACAGGAATTTGTTCATTCAAGACCCAATTACCCACCTCATAGGATTTGTAGAAGACGGGATCGTGGAGGGTATGGGTACGGGCATTGCGCCAGAAGCGATCGAACCCATATTTACTGGCTGCCGATCGCGTACCCGTGACTTCAAAAATCTTGTTGGTGGTTTCCAATACCACCTTCGTTGTTAAAACCTTGAGCGACGCAACCGTGACCGCAACCTCACCCCGCTCGGCATCGGTGAGCTTTTCGCCTTTATCCCAGGCAGCTTGCACAACAGTCGAGACGTGTTCCGCATGACTGACAGCCGCCGCCAAGTTGACCCATAAATCGCCATAGCGTTCCACAATGTAGGGATCATGGCTGGCTTTGTCAGCGGGTGAAAAGATCCAGGGGCGAGTGTTAGTTAAGGTGTACTGTCGCGCTTCTTCAAAAGCTCCTAGCGCAATGCCCAGATAGAAGTTACCAAATACTGCCTGGACGATCGGGGTAATGAGCGTAGCAAAGGCATTAGGTGGATCGGTGGAATCGGGATTACCAAGCACTTCATGGCGATAGACCAGAACATTACTGAACGTAATGCTGCCGCTATCACTCTGGCGCTGCCCGATGTAATCCCAATCATCATGGTTTTCAATCCCCTCACGACCGTTGGGAACGGCTAGAAACAGCAGATTTCCCAAATCTTGCCGGATGGCAGTAATGGAAATAATATCCGCGCCTGTTGTCCCTGTGGAAAAGCTTTTGGTGCCATTGAGCCGGAAGTTTTCACCATCAACAGTGAGTACCAGATCGGGATCACGAGGGTTGACGGCATCTGCCCAGTACCAGTTATTGCGGGCAGTTTCGTTGTAGTGATGGACTTTTTGTTCTGGTGTGCCAAACAATTCCGCTACGATGAAATTGAAGTAGTGGTAACCCAATAATTGCCCTAAGGAACCATCTGCTTTAGCAATTTCGCGTATCACTTTAAATCCAGTAATCCAGTTTTGCCCTAAGCCTCCAAACTCTTCGGGAATCAGCAGCTTTAATAAGCCACTTTCTCGCAGCCGATCGATCTCATGGGTTGCAATACCGCCCTGAGCATCCCGTTCTAATGCGGTCTTAGCAAATTCTGCCGCCAGTTCAGTGGCGATCGCAACGTAGTTTTTTGATTCTCTAGAAAGTGCGACAACCATAGCGATGGATCTCCGTTGTGAGTGGTGGATGATAAGGAGCCAGGAGCTAGAAATAAAATGAGAAGTCAGGAGTCAGAAATAAAAGTGGTTGGTTCCACAAGCGCAAATGGAGAGAATCACGCTAGAAGGAGTTAGACGGTAGACTAAAGACCCATTGCGCTTAAAAAGCACCATGCCGGGGTGGATTTACATTGTTCAAATAATGATTACCGATGTTGATATATTTCCAACGTACGGGATCGTGGAGCGTGTGGGTACGGGCATTGCGCCAGTGACGATCGTGATTAAATTGTTCCAGTGCAGACTTGGTGCCGCTGAGTTCAAACAGCTTGTTAGCGATAAAAATAGATGCTTCATCGGCTAGTGCCTTGGCTTCAGCCACCGCGATCGATGCCTCAATGCCATTTCTCTCAATTGGTTCAGCGATGGCGCGATCGATGAACTCACCAGCCCGACGCAGCAAGCCTTCCGCCGCATGGAGCTTAATTTGAATTTCACCCACGCCATAGATAATGAGTGGCTCCTCATATCCATGCTCAAACTCAGTTTCAAACCACGGACGGGTGTGATGGCGGACAAAGTGAATGGTATCGGTTGCAGCCGCACGGGCAATGCCCACATCCACCGCTGCGTGGATCAGTTGGGCAACCGCGCCCATTGTGGTCTGGGTTTCAAATGCCAGATAATGCCGCAGAATATCCCGTTCCTGAACCTTTACATTTTCAATCAGGGTGGTGCCGCTCGCGGTAGTGCGCTGCCCAATCCCTGACCAATCATCAATAATGGTGAGTCCTTTGGCGTGGCGATCGACAAAAACCACTACTACCTTGTCATCATCATCCAGCGCCACCACAGGCACGATGTCAGCAAATAATGCTCCTGTGGAGTAAAACTTTTTGCCGGTTAATACATAGCCATCAGCCGTGCGCGTGACTCGTGTTTTGAAGGCAACTGGCGTTTTGGTGCCCACTTCCGTAAACGCATTGCCAAACCGTTTACCCTGCAAGACCAATTTGAAGAAATAATCTTTTTGCTCATCCGTACCGTTCAGCCGGATGGCCTCCACCATGTAAAGATGGTTTTGGGGAATCTGTCCCAAACTGGCATCAGCAGCGGCGATCGTGGCAATGACTTCTGCCAGCGTCACATTGGACACAAAAGCGCCCCCGTATGCCGTTGGCACGGTAATGCCCCATAACCCACTGGCAGAAAATTTGTCCAATTCCACATAGGGAAGGCGGCGCTGGCGATCGCGATCGGCGGCCTCCTGAGCAAACTCTGTGGCTAGCTGTTGCGCCACTGCGACGGCTTCTCGATCGCTGGTAATGATGGAAGCAACACGCTTCATAGCAGCTTGAGTCATGGCTAAAACGGTGGCTACGTGTAGAAAAGTCGGCGGTGCAAGAGAAGCCGGGCCTCTGGAGGTATCCTGGAGGCTCACAGGATCTTTTGTGAAGAAACCCGGCTTCTGCGTAAGCTCTATGTCTGGTTGTCAGGTTACTGATTTGACAGTTCCTTGAGGGGACAACTTATGCTGTCACAGCACAACGGATTGACCAGCGGTTGGTGATCGTGATCCCACTCCGCAGAAACAGTTGAAAAATCGGACAACGCCGCTCAGTTTCCTGGCGCAGTTGTTCAAATTGCTCATCTGAACTGTCTGTGTCTACGATCGCGTTGATCTCAATGCGTTCAAAGTTAGCGTTTCCTTCCAGTGCGCCACCAACCAAAATGGCGGTATCTAGTTCTGCCTGGATGTCAAATTCAAAACCATTGAGCGTTAGTCCCAGATCTTTAGCAACTAGTTGAGAAGTCACTTGAGAGCAGGAAATGAGGGAACTTAAAGCGTAAGCGATCGGGCTGGGGTTCTCATCGTTACCACCAAATACTGGAGCCGCATCCACTCGAATAGTATGAACGGAGCCTTCCTGTTGGATGGTTTGAGCGACACCTTTACCGTTGGAATGGAGATGGAAGGCTGCGACAGTAGCTTTGGGCTTAATCGTTGAAGGCATGAGTTAACCTTGAAACTAGAGTGGATAATCACAAATGTGTAAGTTATGCTGGCATTAGCCGAGAGAACGTTTAATGCCTCGCTACAAAAGACAGGAGGCTGTCGTAGTAGTTAATGCCTTGAGAGAATTCCACAAAAACGCAGGGTTTATCCCCCACTGTCCAGGCATCATGACCGGGCGGCAACAGCATAATGTCATTTTTGCCAAAGTCTTCGATCGAACCGTCGTCCATTTGAATACGCAAAACACCTGACAACACAAGGGCTACGTGGGGCAAAAGGCAGCTTTCCGTTTGAGCGTAGTCCTTCAGATCCCGTGACCATTTTGCCCCAACATCAAACGTTACCCGCGTCACTACAACCTCATCTAATCGAACGGATTGTTTTTTGATCTTTCCATGTATATCTGGTTTTACGGCATCCAGATTAGCCTTTTGCATGACTGCTAGTGCCACTCAATTCGCTCCTATTAACGGTACAACTGGTCGTATTCTGAACCAACCTTCCAACCAAAGGCTTTGGTTAAGCGATTGGAAAGGCTGAACTGAGTGGCAACCTCTGCCGCATCGAGAATTGTCTCATCGGAAAGACCGACTTCACGCAATGGTTCCAGGTCGCTTTGATTCAACTCGCTGGCATTTTGATTAAGCTTGATGGCGAAATCTACCAATGCCCGTTCCCGTGGGGTGAGTTCAGCTTCTAACGGATTGTTCGCCAGAATATCGGGAAAGATGGGATCTTTAATGACTTCGCGCAGACTTGCTTTGTGGGTTGTCACGCAAGACTCGCAGTGGTTTGCGGCAGATGACACCACCGCAATAATTTCTCGCTCTCTGGGTGACAGTTCCCCTTCGCCATACATCAATTCAGCATAATAGCTGTTCCATAACAGCAGATGCTTGGGTCTGAGCGAAAACCCTTTGAAATAGGGATGAACAAACCCAATATGCTCTCGCTGCGATTGGAAAAGCTGCTGCACTTCGATCGGCAGCGTCGCCTCATCCGGCACTTTAAGCCAGGACGTGATCGGCTCTGCCGTTGCTGTCTTCGTGGGATGATCAATGACGTTGGTAATACCAGCGGTTGTTGGAGACCCATTTTTCTGATTCGTAGCCATAGACATCCTTCCTTCAAATGAGAGTATGTACTGCCGATTACTGTTCCCTATTCCCTGTTCCCTGTTCACGCCACACGCTCTAACACTGGATGGCGCTGGGTTTCCAGTTGGCGCACCAGTGGAATGACTTTGCGACCAAATTCTGGCAATTCATCGCTGAAGTGCAGAAAAGAACTCAGAATTAAATCCACACCGACTTCGTAATACTGCCGGATGCGATCGGCGATCAGCTCTGCCGGACCAATCAAGCCCGTCTTGAAGCCATCGTTCGGCTGCACCAGATCTTCAAAGGTGGAATTTTCCCACATCCCCACTTTTTCGCGGGTGGATTGTCCTGCATTCTTTGCCTGCTCTGCAAAACCTGCAACGAGCTTGGGATCGGCGTGAGCAATGATGTCTTTCAGTTGGGCGCGTGCCTCTGTTTCGGTGTCCCGCAGGATGACAAACCCATTGAGTCCAAATTTGACCTGACGATTGTGCTGACGGGCGATCGCCGAAATTTCTTCAATTTGCGCCTTGATATTTTCTACTGAATTGCCATTCATAAAGTACCAGTCGGAATACTTGCCTGCCATACGTCGTGCCGCTTTAGAATTGCCACCCTGAAAGATTTCAGGATGAGGTTTAGAGGCGGGTTGCGGTCTAAAAATGGAACCATTGATGCGAAAGAAATCACCATTGAAATAAAAGGGTTCGTCTGAAGTCCATAGCCCTTTCATGACCTGAATAAATTCCTCCGACTGACGATAGCGCTCGTCATGATCCAGCCAGGGACGATTGAAATGACGATATTCTTCCTTTAACCAACCGCTAAGAATATTGATGGCAAACCGTCCGTTCGAGGCAATATCGATCGTGGCTCCCGTTTTTGCCACCATTGCCGGATGCCATAAACCCGTATGAACGGCACTAATCACCTTCAAACGCTGGGTTGCACCGACCACAAGTGCAGTACTGGCAAGGGCATCATGCTGCCCATCACCCGCTTCTAATGCCATAAAACGGGCAGGCGCAAGACTATAATCAAACCCTAATGTCTCTGCTGTTTGAGCCAATCGAATGTTGGCTTGAATATCCCACGGGGTGCGTTGGGGAAGGGTACTGATGACATACCCTCCGCTGATAATGGGCATCCAGTAACCAAAGTGAATATCAACCATCTTTCACCTTTGTTGTAACAGGTTGCAATAAATTGAGGCAATGCCATTGGGGCTATGCCACTTGCTTCAACACGGGACGGCGATCGGTACTCAATTGACGCACCAGGGGAATCACCCGTCTACCGAAATCTGGTAATTCATCGGTGTAATGCAGAAAAGCACACAGAATCAGGTCTACACCCACGTCGTAATATTGGCGGATGCGATCGGCAATCACCTCTGGTGGACCAAACAACTTGGTTTTGAAGCCATCATTCGGCTGCACCAAATTGGCAAAGTCTGAATCTGCCCACATCCCAATATTGTCGCGAGTCGAGGCACCCGCCTGTTTTACCTGCTCCCCAAAGGCATTGACAATCTTGGGATCGGCATTGGCAATAATGTCTTGCAATTGGGCGTGAGCCTCTTCCTCGGTATCGCGCAGAATCACGAATCCATTCAGCCCAAACTTGACGGTTCTACCTTCCTGTTGGGCGATCGCCGAAATCTCATCAATCTGCGCCTTCACCGCTTCCACCGAGTTACCGTTCATGAAGTACCAATCGGAATACTTACCAGCCATCCGTCGTGCGGCTTTGGAGTTTCCACCTTGAAACACTTCTGGATGGGGTTTGGAAGTCGGTCTAGGCTTTAACCAGCCTTGATTAATGCGGAAGAAATCGCCTTTAAATGTGAACTCATCCTGCGTCCACATTCCCTTGAGTACTTGGATAAACTCTTCTGATCGCCGATAGCGCTCATCGTGATCCAGCCAGTGTTCACCAAAAGCGCGATATTCATCTTTAAACCAACCACTAAGGATATTGATGGCAAAGCGTCCACCGGAATAGTTGTCGATCGTAGCACCCATTTTTGCCACTACGGCTGGATGCCATAAACCTGTATGTACCGCACTGATTAACTTCAACCGCTTCGTTTGCGCCGACAGCACTGCTGTACAGGTAATTGCCTCCTGCTGATATTCCCAACCGTGGCTGGCAATGAAGCGGGCAGGAGCTAACCCATAATCAAAGCCTAGATCCTCTGCTGTCTGCGCCAGGTTAGCGTTGTAATCCAGACTCCAATCCGTCCGTTGGGGAATGCTGCTAATCACATAGCCACCACTTCCCAGAGGCATCCAGTAACCAAATTGAAGATCAACCATTGCCTTTACCTCCTGTCTCAGAAATGTTTAACGAAACGATGGATTCGCTAGGGAGTCAAAATCTGATCGTCTTTCGATGGTGTACCAGGTGTGTCAGACAGCGATCGCTGCATTAAGACATGATGTCTTAATGCCCGTTTATACTTGCGTAAATCAATTTCCATCGACACAATCACCACAATCGGACCCAGCAAACACAGTACCGGCCCGATATAGAGAAAGAGGGCACCCCAACCGTAGGAGGAAATAATCAGCGCCGAAACCACTACTAAGAGAAGAGAACCAACAATCAGCGCTTTAGCAGTCGTTTCACGGTCGTAATTGACATCGGTGTTAATATCAAACCCAATGTCATAGGTTTCGGAAGCGTAGTGCAGCACCAAATACATTGCCCGCAAGTACAGCACCGAAATAATTGCACCCACAATCACTGCCACAATGGTTCCTACTGAAATGCCCCGTTGGGCAACCGCACCCGCTGTTGTATTTAGGCTGGCAGCTTGTGCCACCTGAGATAAGAAAATGGGCACACCAGCACTTGCCCCAAAGTACACAATACGTTTCGCCCATTTTCCAAACGGGCGCTCTACAACGTTTTTTGCATCCATAATATTCATTCGCCTCACTGCTTTAAGTGATCTGCAATGCTTACTAAATATCTCTTGCCTGTGCCAGAATGCTGTAATCAAAACGATCGCGATTGAGCGAACCAATAATTAGAGGCAGTACTGTACTTACACCAATCACAACCGAGGTGCTGATCAATTCACCAGGGAAAAACGCACGAGCAATCAAGCCAACAACCAGGGCCCCGATCGTGCCACTGATAAACGCCAGCGCATTCATCTTGTCCCACAGAATGGAAAGAATCAGCGGCACCAGGACAGCACCCCGAATCACAGAAGTCACCAGCAGCAGTGTGACAAAATCAACACCCGACAGCACTACTGCTACCGAAATGATAATCGTGATTACCATCGATAGGCGCGTCCAGAAAAAGAGCTTGCTGTCTCGAATATGTGGAAAAAAGCGGTGCAATACATCTACGGCAGTAATCGCACTTACACCCGTCAATGCCCCATCCACCGTCGAATAACAGGCAGACAGCACAATGATGACAAACAAATAAATCACCCAATTCGGCAAGCCCAAATGGGAAATGAGAAACGGTGCTAAAGCAGCCGAATCATTGCCCAGATCCTTCACAACATCCACATTTAACGCAATGCCAACCAGACCCAAAACCCCCAAGCAAAGGGCGATCGGGTAATAGAGTGTGCCACCCCAAAAGAAGGTGCGACCTAATTCATTTTCCCGCAAACCCCAGGCAACATTCCAGAACTCCTGCCCTGCCACTGTTGCCGTAATCAATGCCAGAGTAAAGGTGATCCCAAAATTGTCAAAGGCATCCCGTCGGGTTACGGTCAACAACCCCTCGCCTTTCGCTGCCACAACTTGCCAAACCGCATCCACACCACCCACATGACCAACGGAGGCTAAGACCACGATCGTCGTTGGCACCATGATCAGCAGACACATCAGGGTAGAGGTCGCCATCGAAGCCCACAAGCCACCCAGAACGATGTAAACCAGCACCACAATGGAGGAAATGACCGCAACTACCCCTTCATTCATGCCAAAAATAGTTGCCACTACTAGCGAGGCACCCTTCAAGTTCACAATGACAGCCTGAAGCGTGCCAAATAGAATCCCTGCAACCACGACGATCGTCGCCAATCTGGAACCACCATAGCGCAGACTCACGAACTCACTAATGGTGTATCCATGCGGCATCAGGGCTTTCAACTTGCGAGCAAAGGGTACCACCGCCACCACAGACAAGCCATTGGGCACCGTAAACCACCACAATCCTGACAACCCAAAGGAGAACGTAGTTGCCGCAGGCATGAGGATTCCCACCACCCAGGTCCAGACAGACAGCAGCCCAGCAACACCAAAACCAAAGCCCAGCTTGCGTCCTGCAATCACAAAATCATGGGTGTTTTTAACTAGCTTTGCCCGCGTAAAATTTGCCAAAACCAGCATCGCCAGTCCCAGCCCAATCAGCGTAACGACCCCTTGTAGCGGACCTAATGGATTTCCTGCCGTTAATTCAATGCCTTGCATCCTGATACCTCCCCTTCAGCAACTTGCAATTAAGCGTCTTATAAACTTCTAAGCGTCAGCGAATGATATGACAAACGTGCTGCTAGCATCCCGCACTCAGCCTGCTACAAATTAGCCTTGCAGTCGTGGGCTTACACAGAGAACATCCAGTACCGACCGTAAACCTGTCTAAAAACTGACAGATAGGATCTTTCTTTTCTCTATCATCACCGATTTATCACGTCTAACAGTAAACTAATTTGAAAATACAAAAAGTTGGTAGATATACCGGAGTTAATGTTGAATAGCAGAAATACTACTGACTAAATAGAGATAAGTCAAGCCTTATTGAGACAGAGTATATCTAAGCTAAATCGACTTTTTATAGAGAAGCAAATCTCCTTATTCCAAATCGTAATAGCTAATGATTCTGAATGTTCATTTAAGCACTATACAGTGCAAATCGGCTGTGCTAGCTTACAGTCTATTCGTCAAAGACGATAGTTCGGTCGGATTATAGTAGCTAGATTTATCTCTATCTGAATATGAGTGGAGTTTAGATATCTAGTCTATAGACTGGCAAATTTAGGTCATTGATAAAGTGGGTAATCTCGTCTCAAAGCCGCTGATCTTTCAGGCTGATTAATCTTTCTGGATGCTGTTTTCTATTGCGACCACTTGCGGTCATCGGTCAATCTACTGCTGTCTTTAAATCTACTCTTTGAGAACAAGAGATTTTTAGAGCAGTACTGGTTGAAAATAAATCGGCTCCTAAGCAGTTGAGATATGCCTTATGAATGTGGTGATCGGGCTTGATCGCCATGTGATGCATCTAGGGCAAAAAAGCCAGAACAGGATGAACTCGATAGATTTCTGATGCGCTTCTTTGAGCTTTTTAGCGACAACGGTTGGATCAGTAACATCCAGGTTGCCGTTAAAGTCTGGCTGTTTTTTCGCTGTATATATAAGGAATATGACAGTATGTTTGTTCATTTGAGTCATCAGTTAGTAATGCGTTCCACCCTTGTAGGTATGGCTTTGCTGGCCAGCGCGCCCGTAGTCGTTCGAGCCAGCAGTTTAAGTGAGCCAATGCCCCAAGCCCAAACGTCACAGAAAATACCTGTCCTGACATCTACGACACCATTTGTCGATCACTCTCCGAATCCATCCCATAGCGCCTCCCGACTGAACAAATTAGAAACAAACGTGGGACGCAAACAGCCTGCATTAACTGACACAATGCCGGTGAAGGTTGCAGAGGCTGCAATCGCCCCTTCCAATCGCATCAATGACGATCGCAGTGATGCTGATGCCATGTCACAGGTTACATCCGTGTCTCAGCTTTCGGATGTAAAGCCGACTGATTGGGCATTTCAGGCATTGCAATTGCTCATCGAACGCTATGGGGTGATTGCGGGCTATCCTGACAGAACCTACCGCGGCAATCGTGCCCTTACCCGTTACGAGTTTGCCGCTGGTCTCAATGCCGCACTGAATCGAGTAGATGAGTTGTTGGCAGCAGGAACCGCAGATCTGGTGAAAAAAGAAGACCTTGCCACATTGCAACGATTGCAAGAGGAATTTGCCGCAGAACTCGCAACCTCGCGTGGTCGTGTCGATTCCTTGGAGGCACGGACAGCCACATTAGAAAAGCAGCAATTTTCCACCACCACCAAGCTCTTGGGTGAGGCAGTTTTTGCCGTAACAGACGCCTTCCAGGGAACGCAAGACGGAAGCAATACGGTATTTCAAGATCGGGTGCGCCTGCGGTTGGTCACCAGCTTTACAGGTCGAGATCAGTTAAATACCCGAATCGACGCTGGTAATGCTGGACGGTTCAACCTGGGAGGTGCCACGCCGGAGACAACCCAAACATTCAACCTGGTTGCCTTTGGGGGCAATCAAGCAAATATTGGCTGGCTTTCATATTATTTTCCTGTAGGCGATCGCATTGATGCTTACATTGGAGCGGTCAATGGTGTCACCTTTGACTTTATTCCAACTTTGAATCCCTTTCTCGATAGTGCAACAGGTGCCGGTAAAGCGCTCACTGTCTTTGCCTCTGCCAATCCCATTTATCAGATTGGTGGTGGGGCAGGTGGTGGCTTTAATTACCGAGTTACGGATCAGATTACGCTCAGTTTGGGGTATTTAGCAGGCGATCATGCTAATCCTGGAGCAAAAAGTGGTCTCTTTAATGGTCAGTATGCCGCGATCGCGCAGGTTGCCTGGTTTCCCAACAATCGCTCTGGTATTGGGTTAACCTATGTCCACGCCTATCAAAATCGTGGCGGCTTGTTTGATATTGGCAGCAGCTTTGCCATTGTGGGCACATCACAGGCAAACAATCCCTTTGGTAATGCTTTTATCAGTAACTCTTTTGGTGCAGAAGGCTATTACCAACTGAGTCCCAGCGTTGCGGTGAGTGGTTTCTTCGGTTACACCAACTCCAGAGATTTAGCCGGTAACGGTAACGCAGACATTTGGTACTACGGCATTGGGTTGGCATTCCCCGATCTGGGGCAGAAGGGGAATCTGGGCGGTATTGTCGTTGGGGCAGAGCCTTATCGGGGTGATAATCGTGCACCTGCAAACGATGTACCATTCCACATCGAAGCTTTTTACAAGTATCGTCTAACCGACAATATTTTTATCACCCCCGGCATTATCTGGTTAATTGCTCCGGCTCAAAATGCGGCAAACGAAGATGCTGTCATTGGTACCATTCGAACGACGTTTCTCTTTTAGTGAGATGATAAAATCTATCAAAAGTACTGAAGCCATGCAATCTAAGGCGTCGATTGGGATCTAGGGAAAAGATGGTTTTCTGTTTTCCCTGTAACTGAAACGAATATCCTTGACGAGACAGACCCAAAACGCTCTCTGTTCTATCCAGCACTCCTTTATCCAGTGCCAGTAATACTTGCGCTCGTTGTAAAACACGAACTTGACAGACTCCGGTTGAACTCAGGATTTCCAGGTAGTCTCGCTCTTCATCGTTGAGATGGATTTCGACCCGCTGCATACCCAAATCAATGTTGCATTACTTCTTATCTAGTCTACTAGTTAGTACAGAGTCCTTGACACGCCTATTCGACCTATTTAGGGCTTGCTGAAAAAAGTAGCGAAGACCGACTGTATCAAGTTTTCAAGCGAGATCAAGTCTGCTAAAGTGCAAGAAAAAAGGCTGAAACTCTTCAAAAACCTTGCACGAGCTTGCCGATGTACCGCCGTTCTACTCCAGGTTAACTATCGTTCGAGCATTTTTACTTGCCGTTTGGGGGCAA
>JAJPKC010000530.1 GCA_021323955.1 Oscillatoriales cyanobacterium Centralia_MAG_596
AAACCCGCGACCAGCTCAGCGCGCTGGCGTTACGGCGAGAAGCCCGACAGCGATCGCGCCGTGGACGGGCAGGCAACCACGGCAGTGCAGACACGGCTGACGTCACCCCATCGATGGCGACCAGTAGCCGATCTGCGACGCCACCCCGAAAGCGAGAACTGTCCCGTCCGCGATCGCGCGGCTATGCGGCTGGCCTGTATGCTGCCCGTATGCTGATTCTCAGCGTGGGAGTTGGCGTGCTGGTGGGGACGATCTTATCGATGTGGGATCCGGCCTCGCGATCGTTCGCGGGTGCCTCGCAACAGCCCAAGCGAACCGTCGTTGCGGCCAGCACCAGCACCACAACCCCGGTCGCAACCAGCCCAGCGGGCGAATCCACTACCGAAAACTCGCCTGCGCTGCAGATGCCCAGAATGGGGCAGGAGCTAACGACCTTAAAATCGGCTGTTCAATCGCTGGCGCTGCAAACGCCCCAGTTCACGCCGGGGGTATTTTTGTATGACCTCGACACCGATGCCTACATCGATCTGAACGGGGGGGCGTCCTTTTCAGCGGCCAGCACGATCAAGGTGCCCATTTTAGTGGCGTTTTTCCAGGATGTGGACGCGGGCAAAATCCGTCTGGACGAAGTGCTGACAATGCGTAAAGAGCTGGTCGCCAGCGGGTCGGGCGAGATGCAGGGCATGCCGATCGGCAGCCAGTTTACAGCACTGGAAGTGGTCACGAAGATGATCACCATCAGCGATAATACGGCTGCCAACATGATGATCGCGCGGCTGGGCGGGATGGCCGCGCTGAACCAGCGGTTTCGATCGTGGGGGTTAGTCTCGACGGCGGTTAATAATGTTCTGCCTGACCTCCAGGGCACTAATACCACCAGTCCAAAGGATATGGCGCTCTTGATGACGCGCATCAGTCAGGGCGAACTGCTCTCGATGCGATCGCGCGATCGCATGCTGGACATCATGCAGCGCACCGTCAATCGGAGCCAACTGCCGCAGGGACTGGACAAGGGGGCTACGATCGCGCATAAAACGGGCGATATTGGCACCACGATTGGCGATGTCGGACTCATCGACATGCCCAACGGCAAGCGATACTCACTCACAGTGCTGGTCAAGCGATCGTACAACGACGATCGGGCCTACGAACTGGTGCAAAAGGTATCGCGCACGGTGTATCAATATCTCAACCGACTGCCTGTGGCCCAGGAGCGGCCCACGACCGGCGTGACCGCACCATCGAGTCAACCGCCCCGCGCTGACAACGGCCTCCCCACCAGTCCTGGGACTGCGCCCGCGATGCCGACGGATACGGCGATGACCTCGATCGCACCCACGGACACGGCGGCCCGGTAGGCGTTGTCGGTGGTCTAGGGTTGCAGGTGCGGGACTCTGCTCTGGCTACAGGTATAGCGTTGGGTAAGCCCGGTCATCGCGATCGCTGTCCGGTGCGGCCTGGGGTGCATCCGCGCGATCGGCCTCGGTTGACAGGCGCGGCTGGCTGGTCTGTCGCGGCGAGTGTGGCGACGGCGGGCATGGGGACGGCGAGCGCTGGCCTGGGCTGGGCTCACGGTGTTGCGCGGCTTCTTCAGCCAGGATATACAGGAATGTCAAATTTTCCATAATAGCCAGGGAGCTTTATAGCGTCAGTAAGGTTGGCGTTGGTGTTCGAACAAACCGCTTCAATACCCCTGATTTCCGTGGCTGACAGACCAGTTATGCGATCGACCAATGCCTGTAGCTGCGAGACGGCGCTGGCCGATGATGTGAACGGGTGCTGTGGTAGACACTAATACGACTGTCAACCCTCTCATCATCCATCATGCCAGCCATCCCGGCATCACACAATCGGGTCGTCTGGCTACGGCCCCAACGCGCAACTGTGCCGCGAGTCGATCGCCAGTCAGTCGATCGCCAGCGGGCTGGTCGTGGATTGCCCACAGACTGATTGCTCCTACCGCTGTCGCCACAGCCGCGTGAGCCAGCCCCAGACCCGCCTGCACATCCGCAGCAATCGCTGTAACAGCCCTGACCTGCGGTTGTCTGGAGCCAGGGTGGCGAGCCGCAACTGCATCTGCTGATGGAGGTTGTCCAGGCTTCGACGGGTGGAGACCGTGTCGGGATGGTCGGCTCCCAGGCGGTGCTCGCGGATGTGCAAGGCCTGCACCAGCAGTGGTTCTGCCGCTCGAAAGCGCCCTTGATGGTAATAGAGCACGGCCAGATTGTTGAGGCTGGTGGCGACAGCGGGGTGCGCCTCGCCCAGCAGGCGTTGTCGTAACGCCAGCGCTTGCTGATAGAGCGGTTCGGCCTCGGCGTAGCGTCTCTGAGCACGGTAGAGTGCGGCCAGATTGTTGAGGCTGGTGGCGACATCGGGGTGCTCCTCGCCCAGCAGTTGTTGCTTTAACGCCAGCGCCTGCTGATAGAGCGGTTCGGCCTCGGCGTAGCGCCCCTGAGCACGGTAGAGTTCGGCCAGATTGTTGAGGCTGGTGGCGACAGCAGGGTGCGCCTCGCCCAGCAGTTGTTGCCGTAACGCCAGCGCTTCCTGAAGAAGCGGTTCGGCCTCGGCGTAGCGTCCCTGAGCGTGGTAGAGTGCGGCCAGATTGTTGAGGCTGGCGGCGACAGTGGGATGATCTTCGCCCAGCAGGCGTTGCCGTAACGCCAGCGCCTGCCGATAGAGCGGTTCGGCCTCGGCGTAGCGTCCCTGATTGTCGTAGAGCACGGCCAGATTGTTGAGGCTGGTGGCGACATCAGGGTGCGCCTCGCCCAGCAGTTGTTTATGTAGCTCCAGCGCTTGCTGATAGAGCGGTTCGGCCTCGGCGTAGCGTCCCTGATTGTCGTAGAGCACGGCCAGATTGTTGAGGCTGGTGGCGACAGCGGGGTGCGCCTCGCCCAGCAGTTGTTGCCGTAACGCCAGCGCCTGCTGATAGAGCGGTTCGGCCTCGGCGTAGCGTCCCTGAGCACGGTAGAGTTCGGCCAGATTGTTAAGGCTGGTGGCGACATCGGGGTGCGCCTCGCCCAGGCGGGCCTGAGTGGCCTGCAGGCACTGCTCAAACCAGGGTTCTGCCAGGGTGTAGAGTCCCTGCCCGTCATAAAAGCGGGCAAGCCCAACGAATGCCCACAGCAGATCCTCATCGGTCAGGGCCGGGGTGAGTTCCTGGGCGACCCGTCGCAGGTGGGGTTCGATGGGGGTCACGGCCTGGATGTCTGTCAGCGTGGTGGCCTGCGGGATCTCAGAGGCAATGGCGGCCAGTTCGGCGGCAAAGGCGCGTTCAATGGCGGCCACTGACTCTGACTGCTCCAGCGCCTCCCGCAAAAACTCCCGGATCAGGGGGTGCAGCTTGTAGTGCCCCTCGCCGACGGACTGGATCAGGTAGCGCTGGTACAACTGCTGTTTTGCCGTGGTGACGGTGGGTGCGGCCCAGTCCAGCCGCGCGGCCGTTGCCTCCACCAGCGCCCACGGGATCACCGCCGGGGCAAACACGCCCAGCAGTCGCCCCACGTCCTGCGTGGCGGGTGCCAGTTTTTCCCAGCTCAGGGCGATCGCGGCACGGACACCCCGCTGGGCGGTCATAAAGTACTGCTGCTGCATCTGCGTCTCATCCAGGTCGATCGCGGTGTCTGCCAGTTTGCGCATCTCCAGCCGCGTCACCATCGCCGCCAGCGACAGATCGGGGTCAGCATCCAGGTAGCGTCCCACCAGTTCCAACCCCAGGGGCAGGTAGCCCAGGCGATCGCACAGGTCAGCGGCCATTTCAGGGTCACGCGCCAGTCGTTCCTGGCCCACCAGCGCGGTCAGCAGGTCAAGCGCTTTGTCGGGTGGCAGCACATCCAGGGGGAGGGCGAAGAAGCTGCGGTCGGGGCGGAGCCGCGTTGTCATCAAGACGCGAAAGCGGATTGGGATCGCGTCCAGAAAGGGGCGACAGGTCGCCAAGTCAGACTCTTCCGCGACATCATCCAGCACCAGCAGGACGCGCCCCGCCGCTGGCTGCCAGTTGTCCCAGCACCAGGCCACCTGCTGCGCGATTGTCAGCGGCTGACCGTTCCATTCCTGCGGGATCTTCCGATCCAGCCTGAGCTGCACCAGCTCTAGAAGCTGGACGCTGGGGTCTGCTGCCCGCGCCCGCAGCCAGCAGACGCCACCGGGATAGTCCGTCTGGTGCCGGGTGGCATAGCGTTTGGCAAGCTCGGTCTTGCCCACCCCACCCATCCCCGCGATCGCCACAATCGCCATGCGATCGGTGCGCTGGAGCTCCTGGTGCAGCGTTGCCATTTCCCGCGATCGGCCCACGAAGGGCGTCTCACCCACGCGCGGAATGTCATAGGGGGTGGTTGCGGTTGTCGGTGCCCCTCCCGACGACTGCAGTCAAAAGAGCTTGCCAATGTTGATTGGGTTATAGCCACCCTGAATGTTGATGCCGATTTGCTCCGCCAGTTTGCTAAAGTTCTGCACTAGCCCTGGCTGGGCGTTAGCGGCGGCGGCGACTTCCTCAACCGCGGCCTTCACCTCCGGGTGCGCGGCTGCCAGCTGCTCCACCCTGGCAATCAGGGTTGCTTCACCAAAGTTTGCGGGCTGTGACGCGGCCAGTTCGGGCTGTTGGGCAACGGCTTCGATCGCGGCGGCTGTCTCTGGTTCACGGTGCCGGATCAGCGCCAATAATTGTTCGCCCTTTTTCCAGATGGCCTCGCCCACCTTCTCCCCCTGCTTCTCAAAGATCTTGGTGAGGATCAGCGTTGCGATCGTGGCGGCGGTTAACGGATCGGCCATGGGTTCAGTCCCTTATCACGTCCTCTCTGTTCTACCGCTTCCGGCGATGATCCTGACCAAAATTTCATTGTTTGTGAAGAAAAGTCGCGGCGATCGCCTATCCAACCCCAGCGTCTCACGTCAAACCACCACTAATGCCCTTGCAAATACCATCGTCCGACCGCTGAACTCAGAGCGCCGAGCGTTTTATCTGGACAGCCCAGTTCGACACTCAGAGCGCCGAGCGTTTTACTCAAAGCGCCAGCCCCGGAACTCAGACGATGCCGTTTAGAACTCCAACGACTGAGCTTTTTGCTCCGACGACCGAGCTTTTTGCTCCAATGACTCAACTTTTTGCTCCGACGACTGAGTTTTTTGCTCCAACGACTGAGCTTTTTGCTCCGACGACCGAGCCTGGAACTCGGACGATGCCGTTCAGCCCTCGCACTATCAACCGCTAACCTCAGTCACTGGCCGCATCTGTCCCGACGTTGGCGATCGCGTCCGCCTGGTTCCAGCGCAACAACTGAATATCCGTGTGCAGAAATGCACAAGTTAACGCACACATAAAATAAACGTGATAAAAATTTATTGACCTTGCTCACACGGCATCGGGTGTACATCCCCCAAAGGAAGCAGAAAGCGTATGGCAGATCTCAACCACAACTCCGAGAAGCGGCGGCTACAAGACGATCGAGACGGAACGGCTGCCTGGAAGCTGTGGGGGCCGTATCTCAGCGAACGGCAGTGGGGTACGGTGCGCGAGGACTATTCCCTGGATGGAAATGCCTGGGACTACTTCTCGCACGATGATGCGCGATCGCGCGCCTATCGCTGGGGCGAGGATGGGCTGGGCGGCATAACGGATCTGGGCAACGTGCTCTGTCTGGCGTTAGCGCTCTGGAATGGGACGGATCCCATTCTGAAGGAGCGGTTGTTTGGGCTGACAAATAGCCAGGGCAACCACGGCGAAGATGTGAAAGAGTACTACTTCTACCTGGACAGTACGCCCACGCACTCCTACATGAAGTATCTCTACAAGTATCCCCAGGCCGCCTACCCCTACGAAGACCTGATCAACACCAACCGCCGTCGCAGTCGCAACGAACTGGAGTACGAACTGCTGGATACCGGGGTGTTTGATGATGACCGTTACTTTGATGTGTTTGTGGAATATGCCAAGGCGGCACCCACCGATATCTTGGTGAAGATTAGCGTGGTGAATCGTGGCCCCGAAGCGGCTGATCTGCACGTATTACCGACGCTCTGGTTTCGCAACACCTGGTCGTGGACAGAAGGAGGATCCAAGCCTGTCCTGCAAAAGTTTGAAGGCACCGGGTACAGCGTCGTGCACGCCTACCACACCGATGTGTTGTTCACCGATCTGGGCGAGTACTACCTCTACTGCGATCGCGTGGTGCCGCTGCTGTTTACCGAGAACGAAAGCAACCACGATCGCCTGTTTGGAACGCCAAACGCCAGCCCCTACGTCAAAGATGGCATTCACAACGCGGTGATCCACGGGCAGCACGAGGCCGTGAACCCGGCTCAGCGGGGCACTAAAGTTTCACCCCATTACCAGATCACGGTTGGCGCAGGCGAAACCCAGGTGATTCAATTGCGCCTGACCACGGCCACCCCCAGTCAGGTTGGTAATCCGTTTGGTGATTACTTTGAGCAGCAGTTTGCGGCCCGAATTCAAGAAGCCGATGCGTTTTACAGTGAGGTGATGCCAGACAAGGTGAAGGCCGATCCGGATCTGGCGAATGTGATGCGTCAGGCATTGGCAGGCATGCTGTGGTCTAAACAATATTTTTACTACGACCTGGATCAGTGGTTGAAGGAACACGGCATTACACCGTGGATGGCCACCGATGAGCGGTGTCACGTCCGCAATCACCAGTGGTATCACATGTACAACAGCGATGTGATTTCCATGCCCGACAAGTGGGAGTATCCGTGGTACGCCGCCTGGGATCTCTCGTTTCACATGATTCCCCTCAGCCTGGTGGATCCTGATTTTGCCAAGCTCCAGCTTGAACTGATGCTGCGGGAAGACTACCTGCACCCCAACGGCCAAATTCCCGCCTATGAATGGAATTTTGGCGATGTGAACCCGCCTGTTCATGCCTGGGCGACCTGGGAAATCTACACGATCGATCGTGAACGCAACCACGGCGAAGGCGACATCAACTTTCTCAAATACGCCTTCTCAAAGCTGTTGATCAACTTTACCTGGTGGGTCAACCGGAAGGATGAAGGGGGCAATAACGTTTTTGAGGGCGGCTTTCTGGGGCTGGACAATATTGGCGTGTTCGATCGCAGTTCGCCTTTGCCTACAGGTGGACGGCTAGAACAAGCCGATGGCACAGCCTGGATGGTGTTCTTTAGTCAACGAATGCTCCAGATTGCGATCGAGCTGGCCATTCACGACCCGCTTTACGAAGACCTGGCCATTAAATTCTTTGAGCATACGCTGTGGATTGCGGGCGCAATGGATCGGATTGGCGACAACCAGGATGAACTCTGGGACGAAACCGATGGCTTTTTCTACGATGTGCTGCGCCTGCCCGATGGCAGTGCGACCCGGCTCAAGGTGCGATCGATGGTGGGCTTATTGCCGTTGATGGCCGTGACGGTCTTTCCCCGCGAAGTCTTCGCAAAGCTTCCCAAATTTAGTGCACGGGCCAGACAATTTCTGATGCGCCACCCCGAACTGGTGGGGAGCATTCATTTACCCGATCAACCCGGTTACGATGGGCGACTGATGCTGTCGATCGCCAATGAACAAAAGCTGCGCCGCATCTTGACCAGGATGCTGGATGAGGCAGAGTTCCTCAGCGATTACGGCATTCGTGCCCTCTCCCGTTACCACAAAGACCATCCCTACAGCTTCTACCACGAGGGACAGGAGTACAAGGTGGAATATCTCCCAGGCGATTCGAACACGGGGATGTTTGGCGGCAACTCTAACTGGCGTGGCCCCATCTGGATGCCTGTGAACTTCCTGCTGGTGCGGGCACTGCTGTTGCTCTACGGGTATTACGGCGACTCGTTCACGATCGAGTGCCCCACGGGATCAGGACACTACAAGACCCTGTTTGAAGTCTCCCTGGATATTAGTGAGCGACTGTCGCGCATCTTTTTGCGCGATGAATCCGGTTGCCGTCCCGTCTATGGTGGCACCGAGAAGTTTCAGACCGACCCCCATTGGAACGATCTGATTCTGTTCTTTGAATACTTCCACGGCGACAACGGGGCTGGTATTGGTGCCAACCATCAGACCGGCTGGACGGGCTGTATCGCGCGGCTCATTCAGACGAGCGGCTTTTTGACGAAAGAGATGGTGCTGAACACAACGACAGTGTCGGATGTTGCATTCGACCAATAGGCCCAAATGGCGCAGGGGCACGACATTGCCGTGCCCCTGCGCCAACCATTCGTCAATCTTGCATCGGTGTCCCTACGCAACGTGGTAGCGGCTGGTCAGCTTGTTGAGCTGCTGTACCAGCAGGCTGAGGAAGAGGCCCACATCAGTGACCACGCCCACCGACTCCACTGAGCCGCGATCGCTCAGCTTCGTGACGACAGCGGGGTTAATGTCCACGCACACCATCTTCACGCCAGCAGGCGTCATATTGCCCACGCCGATCGAGTGCAGCATCGAGGATAGCATCAGAATCAGATCTGCCCCCTGGATCAGGCGGGCGTAATCAGCCTGTGCCTTGATCAAGTCCATTTGCGTGTCCGGCAGGGGGCCATCATCGCGAATTGAGCCAGCCAGCGAGAAGGGAATGTCGTGACGCACGCATTCGTAGAAGATGCCACTCGTGATAGCATCCTGTTCGACGGCTTGAGCAATGCTGCCATAGCGACGAACGGTATTGATGACCTTTAAGTGATGACGGTGGCCACCCCGTACAGACACTCCGCGCTGCATATCGACGCCGAGGGACGTACCCATCATGGACTGCTCCAGATCGTGGACGGCGATCGCGTTTCCACCCAGCAGCGCCTGCACGTAGCCTTCCCGCACCAGATGCGCCAGATGTTCGCCACCGCCTGTATGGATAACGACTGGCCCCGCACTGACAACCACTTTGCCACCCTGGTCGCGGATCTGGCGCAGTTCCCAGGCGATCTGCTCAACCACCAGTTCCACCCGTCGTTCGCTCGACACGCCTGCACCCATAAAGCTGAACTCCTGGGTATTGCGCTGTTCGCGCGATTCGGTTTTGCGGATGGTACGAATGCCTTCTACACCCACCACCACGCGATCGCCCACCTGCAAATCCCGCAGTAAGCTGCAATGGGCATCTAAGCCCGTGGGGGTTTCGCGCACGACGATCGCGGCATCCATCCGCTGCCCGCGCACCTTCACCCACTCGCACTGCACCCGTACTTCAGTGGGATAAATGGTTGTGACATAGAAATCATCGGGCGCAACGCCTGCTTGCGTCACGGTTTCCAGAATGCTGTCGCAGACATCTTGCGGTGGCGGCAGCGCGCCCAGGTCGATGAGTTGGGTCATCAACGTTTCCATCACATCATGGGATGGAGCCGTGACTTTCACTTCCGCAGACGAGGTGCTTTGCCGCTGTTCGCCCAGATTGAAATTGAGCACCTGGAAGCTGCCACCACCATCGACAATCAAGTCCAGTGCCTGATTGATCAGCCCAGCATCCAGCAGGTGGCCTTCCATGCGGACGACGCGGCTTTCGACGGTGGCGCTGGCGTGGACATCCACCTGAACGGGTTCTGTGACGCGGAGCGTCAGACACTTGGCAGCACCGCCAGCCTTGAGAAATTCGGTGAGGGGCGTTTCGATGACCTGAAAGCCAGCCGCCGCTAACCGTTGCTTCAGCTTATTGCTGGCTTTGTTGAGCACGATCGTGTGGTCGATATTAACCGCATTGCACGAAAAATTGACCGCATCTTCTTCGGCGATCGCGATCCGCTTCGCTTCTGGAACACGCATCTCAATCAAGCGGTTTGAGTAGGCATCAAACGCGGGTGGATAATACAGCAAATAGCCGTCAGTGAGTGGACAGAAGCAGGTGTCAAGATGATAAAATCGCTCATCCATCAACCGCAGCGACAGCACCTCGATGTCCAACCAGCGGGCCAGGTAGGGGTGAGAGTCCAGCTCCGATCGAAAGCCATAACCCGCCCACAGCCAGCGCCCTTCGCGATCGAACAGGGCATCCCCCGCGCCTTCAAACGGCAAATCCTTGGGCAGTTCGTGGACTGTGAACCCGTGGTCTTCAAACCATGCCTTAAAGAACGGTTCTTCCCCCTGTCGCTCTTTGTGGAAGAAGCGACTGAGTACGGCTGTGTCGCCCAGTACGAGTCCAGCATTGGCGGTAAAGACCATATCCGGCACGCCTTTCTCAGGCTTCACTAAATCCACGATCGCGTGCTCTTTAAGGACGTGGAATAGCTGTTGCCACTGGTCAACGGCACGATCGCGCGAGGACTTGTGTACGTTACCCTCCATCCACGGATTAATGACATAATCCACGTCGTAATGGTCAGGCGCACACATGAGGAAGCGAATTGAAGATGTCATAAGAAAATGCCTGCCAGCGTAGACGCAGGAAAGAGAATGCGAGTTAGAACAAGGATCTATTGTATTACAGGAGCTTCTCGGCTCGTCGTCAGCGCGTCACAGCGTTATTGTTCAGTAACAATCTGCCATTTACTCGTTCATGACTGAATCTCTCTATCAATATCCCACGCTTTATCCCGGCATTTTGCTCAAGCGGTACAAGCGATTTTTTGCCGATATTGAGCTGGCGACAGGCGAAGTTATTACGGCTCACTGTGCCAATACAGGCCCCATGACCGGGGTTTGCATTCCTGGTCGCAAAGTTTACGTCTCTGCGAGCGACAATCCCAACCGCAAGTTGCCATACACCTGGGAACTCGCAGAAGTGTGTGATACCCAGCCAACCTGGGTCGGCGTGAATACCAGCCTGCCCAATCGGGTCGTGAACCTGGCGCTGCTGGCAAAGGTGATCCCCGAACTGGGGGAATACAGTGAGATTCGGTTTGAGGTGCCCTATGGGCAAGACCGCAAAAGCCGCGTGGACTTTTTACTGACCGGTCGCGATCGCCCCATCTACATCGAAGTCAAAAACACCACCTGGGTGCAGGGCGAGGTGGCGCTATTTCCCGACACTGTGACCACGCGCGGCCAGAAACATTTGCGCGAGTTGACCGCACTTTTGCCGGAAGCAACGGCTGTCATGCTCTATTTCATCAACCGCAACGACTGCCCGTATTTTGCACCGGGGGATAGCGCTGATCCCGTATATGGCAAGCTCCTGCGAGACGCGATCGCCCTCGGCTTGCACGTCCTGCCCTGCCGCTTTGACATTTCACCCCTCGGCATTCGCTACCTGGGGTTGGCCGAACTGCGGATCTAGGCGAGATCAAGTTTCATCGTCTGCTGGGAACGTGGATCGGGATGAGCCTGGGATCGCAGAACGAGAAGCGGTCAAGCACCGAGCCGGGATCAGCTTTTTGCCTCGCTTTTGCTCAATGCTGGTTACAGGTCAACGGCTGTCGTACTTGTGTCACTTATGACTTGAATCACTCACTTCGTCCAACCTTTAATGTTCAATTAATAATCGTTATCCTGGTTATTTCAATCGGCCTACTTTTAATGGGTACTTTGTAACAGGTACCAATCCCCTGCAAGAAAGATTTTTGGAGCAGGATGACTTTTACCCCTGTTACTGAGGGATTCGTTACTGGTGAACAGTCAGTGCTGCTGCTGGGACACTATGAAGTATGGCTGAGGTAAGGGAGCATCTTCCTCACTACGTTTATCGGAAACATCATCCTGGAAATTATGTCGATCGCTGCTTCGTTGGACGAAACGGCTAGGCTCTCTAGCCTCTGTCAGTACCGCATTCTCGATACCGAACCGGAAGATGCGTTTGACGATCTCACGAATTTAGCTGCCAGCATTTGTGGGGCACCGATCGCAGTCGTGAGTTTCGTTGATTCTAACCGCCAATGGTTTAAAGCCAGGGTTGGCGTTGATATGGCGGAAACTCCCCGTGATATTGCGTTTTGCAGCTACGCAATTTTGCAATCCGACCCGTTGATTGTACCGGATGCGCTCACGGATGTGCGCTTCGCAACGAATCCACTGGTAACGGCGGAGCCGCACATCCGGTTTTATGCCGGTGTCCCGCTGATCATGCCCGATGGGTATACGCTTGGCACACTCTGCGTGCTCGATTTTGTTCCCCGGGAACTGAGTTCCAGCCAGCTCGATGCCCTGAAAGCCCTGGCGCGGCAGGTTGTGGCCCAACTGGAACTGCGACGACAATTGCTGGAGGCCGATCACCTGACGCGTGAGCTACGGCACAACGAAGCGGCTTTACGCGAAAGTGAAGAGCGGTTTCGGATCATGGCGGACAGTGCGCCGGTCTTGATCTGGATTGACGATCCCGAGCAACGGTGCGTTTTTCATAACAAGACCTGGCTCGACTTTACGGGGCGATCATTCGCGGAGGAGGATGGAGACGGCTGGCTGGAAAGCGTCCACCCGGACGATCGCCCGCACTGGTCGCGTCAATATGCCCTGGCATTCGAGGCGCGTGAGCCGTTCACGATCGATTACCGCTTAAGACGAGCCGATGGCGAGTACCGTTGGATGTTGGAAACGGGTGTGCCCCGCTGGTTGCCCAATGGGACATTCGCAGGATTTGTCGGCTCGTGTGTGGACATCACCGATCGCAAGAAAGCCGAAGAAGACCGCCAGTTCCTCAAGACGGTGACGCAGGCAATCATTGCCTCCCGCGATTTTCATTCTGCCTTGCAGGTTGCCTTGCAAAAGGTGTGTGAAGCGACCCAGTGGGAATTTGGCGAAGCGTGGGTGCCTAATTTAGACAAGACGTTGATGGAGTGCAGTCCGGCCTGGTACAGCAAAACCGACCGTCTCAACACGTTTAGACGCCAGAGCGAGGCGTTTACCTTTCCGCCAGGGGCCGGTATCCCTGGTCGAGTGTGGGTGTCTCAACGGACAGAATGGCACCAGGATGTCTCATTACAGGGCAGCGCCTACCTTCGTGCGGAAGCAGCGATGGCTGCCGGGTTGAAGGCGACGCTGGGTATCCCCCTCTTAGCCAACGGGGTTGTGATTGCCGTTCTGGTCTTCTACATGTTTGAAGCGCGCCAGGAAGACCGGCGGCTGATTGACCTGATCGAAGCCTCTACCGAGTTGGGGCTGTTTATCCAGCGGAAGCAGGCGGAAGAAGAGATGCAGAAATCGCTGGCGCGCGAACAAGAGGTGAATCGCTTTAAGTCTAACTTTATTGCCAATATTTCCCATGAGCTTCGGACACCACTGACCTCGGTGTTGGGACTGTCCACGGTCTTGCTAGAGCAACACTTTGGCCCGCTTAACAGCAAGCAGGATCAGTATCTCTCGCTGATTCATAGCAGTGGTGAGCATTTGTTGAATCTGATTAACGATTTGCTGGACTTGGCAAAGATCGAAGCTGGAAAGCAAGAGCTACACAAAGAAACGGTGAATGTCGTTGACCTGTGCCAGTGCGCGATCGAAATGGTAGAAGTGCGCGCGATCGAGAAACAACAGGCCATCTCGCTCACCCTGCCAGTCGCTGTGGAGTCGATCGTGGTTGACCAACAGCGCATCATCCAAATCCTGCTGAACTATCTCTCAAATGCAGTGAAATTTACGCCCGCAGGCGGCACAATTACCATCAACAGTCGGTTGGCATCAGGGCAGGAGTTGGAGCGTGTCACCCTGCCTCCCGCCACCAACGATGGTGCGCCCCAATGCGTGCCTCCCGACGCGTCTTTCCTGGTGTTAGAAGTCAGCGATACTGGCACTGGCATTTCACCCGACAAGCAGCACCTGTTATTTCAATTGTTCCAGCAACTCGATGTGGTCAGTGAACGCAAGTATGAGGGCACTGGGTTAGGCCTGTCGCTCGCCAAGCAGCTTGCAGAACTGCACGGTGGTCGTGTCTCTTTTTGCTCGACGCTGGGATGCGGCAGTACGTTTGCGGTCTGGTTGCCTGTTTAGAGAAACGCTTGGCTAAAATGGGTGACTTGGTGTGCAAATACGGGCTGAGACGGTAAGCTTTAAACCTCCGATCACCAAGACTGGACGCGATCAATTATTTTGTGCGGCAGTCAATCAGAGGATCGTGGGTTAAATAAGATTCGGTTTTTGTCATCGCTCTGATCGCCCACCCTGCTGGAAGCAAGCTACACCAAACCCGATTCCAGTTTTGGGAGCGGGAGCAGAGCGCTTTTGGGCGGCTCCGATATCCGCTTGATCGGTTCCATACACTGTACTAAGTTTCCATACACTGTATGAGTTTCCATACACTCTATAGAAGAGACGTCGTATTCTCGATTCAAATTGGTGCGAGCGATCAGGCTCAATCCTCGCAAGATGTTAGTGGTGCAGCATTGGCAAGAGGTGAAACAGATGCCCAATATGATTGGCACAACCCCCAAACTGGCGTATCCGCTGTTGTGGGCAATGGGGCGGCCCCGATCGCAGCATAAAGAGCCGGTGCGATCGCAGGTTTCACTGGCCCGCGCTACGGATGATTTGCTGTATGAACTTCAGCTCCTTGACGCCACGGATATTGTGATCAGCTGCAATGTGGAACCGCTGAAGCAATTTCCGGGGTATCCCGAGCGTTACGAAACGCCCCTTGATCCTGGTGTTGCGGTGTCCTTTAACCTCAATGCGGTTCCCTACACCATTACTTGTGACGCTTTTGAGTCGGTGCAGGGCAACATGCGAGATATTGGACAACTGCTGCGCGAAAAGCGGATGTTGAGTCAGTTGCATCGGTGCACGTCCCCCGATCGCGAGTTTGCGGGCTACCGAATGGCTACGGTGCCGGTGGCCGCATCACCCCGCCGCAAGCCCTGGTGGAAAGTGCTATACGTTGCCCCGGATGCGCCGTTAGCGGTTGTTGAAGCGGCCTACAAAAGTCTGGCCAGACTGGTGCATAGCGATCTGACCCACAACCTGACTGATGACGCAATGGCAGAACTTAATCGGGCGATCGCGGAAGCCAGGTTAATGAAACTTTAGACGATGGATCACCAAAAAATTAAATTCACTGTCGATATCGTGGAGTAAGATACATCGGGTGACTTTGTACGGATGCGCAACCAAAATGTTCAGTGGTTATTGACGCTCGATCCGGATGACGGCTCACAAAGCCAGTCAATATAGCAGTTACCCATTCACCGATCGCCGCGCAGGCAAAATCGATCCCCCATCTTATAGACTCATCAGGCAGTTGAGGAGTGATGCAATGACACAGCGGTCAACCCCGTCGCTAAGTCGTCCGTTGGCTTTAGCGAGTCAGGTTTTACTGTTCGCCAGTCTTGGGCTGGCTGGCATCTTTGCGGTGGGCCAGGAGCAGGCAACTGTCAAGGCTTCAGAACCGACTGGGCGGCAGGTTGTGGCGACCAGTGGCACATGGCGCGGGGCATCCTTCCCGGTCGAAAATTTTCAGGCGTATACTTCTCCCTTCGGCTATCGTGGTTCGCCGGATGGTGCTCCCGGTCAAGAGTTTCACCGCGGATTGGATATGGCGGCTCCTGAGGGGAGCTACATCCGCAACTGGTGGGCCGGCAAAGTAGTTGAAGTCTCAGACAATACTGCCTGCGGTACGTCTGTTGTGATCCAATCAGGGGAATGGGAACACGTTTACTGCCACATGAAAGGGCATGTGGAGACAGCAAACGGTGTGCGATACCTCAGCGATCGCGCGGGTGGCATTCAACTGCCCGAAGGTCTGACCATTCCTGCTGGTGTCCGCATTGGTCGTGTGGGGATGACGGGTCGCACCACAGGCCCCCATCTTCACTGGGGCCTGAAATACACGGGTAAGTGGGTTGATCCAGCGCTCGTGCTGCGCGCTATGTATGCTGACCAGATGAGAGCGAGAGCTATATCTAATCGCGACCAGGGATAACCCTTCCCAAAGACACGCTTTTCCCAGACAGTCATGGGCGATCAGCGGTGAGTTGTGAAACCGAGCACAGAATCCTTCACAACCACCGCGCTTCTCATTTAAGGCTAGGTCTGGGCGCTAGCTGCGAGCGGTTGCCCCGTAAACTCTGTCACAATGCGGCGGAACTCGTCGCCTTCGATCGTCTCTTGCTCTAGCAGCATGTCCACTAGCCGATCGACCAGAATCCGGTTCTCCCGGATCAGGTTGCGAGCCTGCTCATAGCATTGGAGCGCAATTCCGCGCACCTCGTGGTCGATTTGGGTCGCCACCTCTTCCGAGTATTCAGACCGCTGCTGCAGTCCTCGGCCCAGAAAGATCTCATTGCCAGCGCTTTCGAGTGCCACCAGACCCAAATCAGACATCCCATAGCGCGTGACCATTTCCCGCGCCAGGTCGGCCACCGCTTTAATGTCGCTGCTGGCACCCGCGGTCACTTCTGCATCGCCAAAGACCTCAACTTCAGCCGCCCGTCCTCCCAGTGCGATCGTGATCCGGTCGGTTAACCAGGCGCGAGTATAGAGTCCGCTATCGATCATCTCTTCATTGAATGCCTGCTGGGCGAACCCACCCACGCCCCCGGATCGGGGAATGATTGTGACCTTATTCAGGGGGTCAGCGTTCTTGAGCAAGGTCATCAGCAAGGCATGGCCAATCTCGTGATAGGCAATCAGCCGCTTTTTCTTGCTGTCCAGCAGGGGTGTCAAGGTCAGCCCAATCGTGACGCGATCGATCGCGTCATCAATCTCCAGCATTGTGATGGTATCTTTGCGGCGACGGGCGGTGAGAATGGCGGCTTCATTGAGTAAATTAGCCAGTTCGGCACCCGAAAACCCAGGCGTACGGCGCGCGATCGCTTCGATCGACACCTCGGGGTCGAGCTTTTTGTTGCGGGCGTGCACTTCCAGAATGCCCAATCGGCCCTTGTAGCTGGGCAGATCCACCGTCACCTGACGGTCAAAGCGACCGGGACGCAGCAACGCCGAATCCAGCACATCCGGGCGGTTCGTCGCCGCAATGATGATGATGCC
>JAJPKC010000576.1 GCA_021323955.1 Oscillatoriales cyanobacterium Centralia_MAG_596
TGATGCCGTTTGGATGGATGCGGCTGATGGCGACGACTTAAGGATCATGCTAACTGCCGTTCAAATACTTGCTGATCGGCTGTTTTCCGATCAATCACCCGTTGCACGCGTTGCCTAGAAATTTCTACCGGGGGTAGACACCGAGTGTCTACCCTCCAGCACACATTACAGGAGGATTGTCACCATGTTCGGTTTCGCCAGTCAGCAACAGGTACGGTTTATTGATGAGCGGGTTTCGGCTCTGGAATCGATTGTCCCGGTCGTCGAAGAATTGAAAGGCAGGCTGCTTTCATCTGCTCCTGGATCCGGTGACGAAGCCCCAAATAGGCAGATACCGACGCCAGAAATGTACCAGAAGGTAAAGGCAGCACGGCAGTCGGGAGTCTCTGATTCCGAGATTGTGAAAAGGGTGTTGGGAATGGCAGGGCACCGGTACTCGGATGGCAAACGGCTGCTCGACCAAATGATCGGACTTCAGCCAAGAGCAAGTCAGTCGCTCAAACGTACGAGTGATGCAAAGGTCGTCGTTAATACAGATAGCCAACAAGCCCAGACTCGGACACGGAGATCTGGTAGACGCGGCAGGCTGACGGTTGCTATCCGCGGTCGTAACGTCGAGATGCTGCGGGAACTTGAAAGTCAGATGCCTTTCTCAAACCGGACAGCGATCGTGAATCAGGCACTGTCCAGAGTGCTCCCTCAGATGTTAGCCGAACAGGAAGGAGGACACGTTTAGTGCGGACTTCTGGCTGGTCTTCTGTACCTTTGGTCTTCTATCCCCCTGCGCGGATAGTCGTGGATTGTGTGTCGTTATTTTTTGAGTGTGTTTATCCATTTCCCAAAACCCCTTCCTGGTGGGCGTTAGATACACACACTCAAAAAATAACGACACTTGTAACGAAATCCATCCACCGACTCGACCAACGATGGATTTTGATGGCATCATCGCCGCGATTTTCGACGTATATGGACGTATTTCTCCCAAAAGCGTACAGTTACATATTTTTTCACGGAAAAATACTATAACGGACGGTTATCGTCGATTTTCTCCAATCATTTTTGAAGCGTTCAGCCTTTTAATCTGAAAGAAGGAAAATTATGAACAACGACCTGCGTTTCTGATGATGTGCATTGGTCGTAGAGTCGATCAGCCTTGGCCCGCAATGATCCAGGTGAGGGTAGGAAAAAAAGTTCTGGGAGGGGTAGGAAAAAAGTTGTAAGAGGGGTAGGAAAAAAAGTTGTAAGAGGGGTCTCAATTAAAGTTTTGGGAGGGGTCTCAATTAAAGTTCTGGGAGGGGTGTCCGTTTGGTGGACACCCCTGGCTGCTATAGCTGTGGGCTACAATGCTCGTGCTTGACTGCGTTAATCTTCTTAAAACCATGACGAACCCCGCAACGACTCCCCCATCTGCCGATGCCTTGACTGCTTTGCTCGAAGCGACATCTCGCCTGGTACAAGCTAACCAACAAGAGAGTCATAAACTGGATGCCCTGACTGATCAAATCGGGCATCTGAGCGAGGTTCTGATCACTGGCTTTGTACAGGTGCAACAGCGGTTCTCGGTCATTGATGCTCGTCTGGACCGGATTACACAGTCCATTGACAGGCAGGAGCAAAACATCTCGCGTCTGGCTGCCACTGTAGAGCGGCAGTCGTTGATCGTTGAGCGGCTGCTGGAACGGGAGTAGGGCTGAGTCGAGGAGTATTGCTACTCGATTAAGGAATGACTAAAATTGCGGTGATCCTCTGAGTAGGAGCGAATCTTATGAAAGTTGCGGAACCAGAGCACCCACCTGTGTTGGTCATCCATGAAGAAACAAGCAACGAGACCAAAACCAATGTCATTAAACTAGGCAAACAGACGTACTGCATTGGTCGAGGGGATGATGCTGATATTCAGGTATCATCTCAGTTTGCTTCCCGTAAACATGCCTACCTGGTGCAATCGCTGAATAGCGATGGTAGTTACTATTACCGCATCGTTGATTATGACTTGGGGCGAGGCTCTGGCAGCACCAATGGGATCTGTATTAATGGGCAACGGAAGCAGGAACATGAATTAGTTGATGGTGATGTTATTGAGTTTGGTGTTACGGTCAAGGCTACGTACTATCTGTACCCACCTAAAAATATCGGTGAGGAAGGATCCAAAGTTCCCTCTTCACCGATTCCACCCTATAACTTCCCCCCGATGCAAAATCCTTGAGATACTATTGCAACGGGCATGAAAATGGAAATGAGGTGTTCAATAACCTATCCGTAATTGGACTCTTTCCATAATCTACGGTCGTCACAAATCCTTGCAAAAAATTTAATGGTACTGAAGTTTCACCAGGTACGCGATTTCTGATTTTAGCGAAAGCAGTACCGCCTTTATTTGCAGGGTAACCCGCCAGTCTTGATGTGTTCGGTAGTCGGGTATTTGAACTATAGGCAAGCTTTAGAGGTGCAAGATAGCTCGTCGATGCCACATTAGGATCAACCCTTCGCTGAATATCCCCTTCAAAATAAAGAATCTTAAATGGGTCATTAGCTTTCATTGACAAATTTTCTTGCACAGTGGTAAAACCCTGAGTCGATGCCACGAGATCGCCTAAAGATCTGCTGGCTGGAGCTTGGCAAAGTAAATGACCAGTTGCAACGATAACTAAAGTAGGATCTGGGTCAGGGGATGAGGCGTGGGAGGCAATTAGAGACTGATCAACTTTTAATGCAAAAGATGGCAACTGGTAGCTAAAAGCCATAACTGTAGCTGCAACAATACCAATCAAGAATTTGTTAAACCACTGCATTTTCAGGAACCCATTAACGATATTCCCATGCTAACTTCCTTGCAATCGAAAAATAGGTGATCTATGAAGATAAAGAGACTTCTGGACATAGCAAAGGAATCACCTGGGTTTGGTCAGAAGATCAAACAAGCTAGAGAACGCAGTGGTAAATCATTTGAAGAGCTTTTCAAAGAAACCAATCTGGGTGAGCGAATGTGGCGTTCTATCGAAAATATAGAAAGTGAGGATCCAAAGTTTCACAAGTGTTCACACGTTACAGATTCAATGATCCGCAGAATTGAATCTGCACTAGGCATAGATCTTGGTATTGATTTTAATAAAAACTTCATGGATAAAGATAATCCGACTCTTCACATCGAAGAATAGGCCAGGATAGGCCAAAAATAGGTGTGTATTTTATTAGCATAGGGGTGTAGTCTAACAGCACATCCTATGCTTTTACGCACACTTTTGGCACTCATTCTTGTGTTTATGTCCTGGTTTTACTCTAGTCCAGCCTGGGCTGTGACTAGCACACAGCAACTGTATCTTAACGAAAGTGGCTACCGTACTAAAATTGGGGCTGCGAGATGTGAAGCATTTACTGGAGGCAACTCATCTGCAATTGGTATTGTTGCTCTTTTTCGCACAATAAACCGACCGGCACCAAATCAACCACGTGTAGATACAGGTTTGAGTTTTGATACCACCTTCCCAGCAACCATGCTTATTTCTCATCAAGGGCTTGTATCCAGTGTATTTTCAGTGGTCAAATCTCCCCAAGAACAAAGAATAGCAACGGTTATTCCTGCGAGAGGAGTCCCACCATTTACGGTTACCATTGGTGGTTTAATTGCGACCAAACAGCATGGAGAAGAGCACTACACAGATGCAAATGGTAAGCTTGACATTGAATTGACTTGAGGCAGCAGGTCAAAAGACTCTTTCCCTTCGGCTCTTCAAGTATTCATCAAGAAAGCTGTTGATGACATTTATAATGGCACGATTGTAGGAATTAACACTCTAGGTGCTGTAGTTTCAGGTTTTGCTTCGGGCGCAGCGGCTGTAATTACCTTTATCTTTGGACTTATCAGCAATGCACTTGAACAGTTCGTTTAACCCTTGATCCATAATCTAAGCAAAAATTAAACTGTACTAAATCAAAAAAATTACTAAGCACCTCAGAGTGAATAAGCGTCTAGAAAACCTCTAGACGCTTATTCACCTCAAATTCAGGCTTTAAGAACTGTTACTAAAATCGCCAATCGCATGATTACCGTTGAGTCTTCGCCTGACTAGGATGGAGCGACATTCAGAGTTTTCTAATCATGCTGGTGATTGTTCCCTGCCTGGTTCTTGGGTCCGGTCTTGCGGTAATGCTGACAATATTCGGAATGCTGGTATGGCAGGGTTTCAATCTGAAGATGGGTTGCTTACCGGAATTAAGCATAGAAAAGGGCACTGTTCTGATCTGAGTGCCCACCATTGATTATCCCAACACTTTTGTATCAACTGTCAGCATTTGAGTACTCCGCCGTAAAGCGTACTCCTTTTGATATATATAAACTACTTCAATCGATTGCACATATCCAGCATCCGTTTCAGAGCTCAAACTTGACATCAAGAGGTGATCTCACCCTGGTTCACAGCTTTCGCACGATCCATGAACCCGCAGAACAGAGCAGTAATCTCGGAAGCCTTCGGCTAATGTGCCCAATCACGTAGGGAGCCTAATAACCACCTTAAGCCAATATACCTAAACGCTTGCACCAAACTGAAGGTCGATACTTCAGTCCCAGTAACGGGTGCACCGAACCAATACAGCACCTACGAAAAATCGTTCTGATCGATTAGGTAAGGTCAAGGAAAAGCTCCCTGGATTTGACTCCAGGGAGCTTTTTACCGTAAATTGCCCGGTTCTGTAACAGAACCAGTATTTGTTTAACCGATAAATCTTTGAAAAATGATTTTTTCAACAAAAATAAATATTTAATACACTAGACTAACAAAAGAAAAACCTCTGAGACTCAATTCAGAGGCTTCTAGATGTTGGTTAAATAATAGCGTGTTATTTACGTAGATGACTGTATATTTTCTAACACGATAGTTTGAACGTGTCATTATTCATACCGATAAAAAATAAAAGTAAACCCCCAAATTTAGCTTTGGGGGTGTTTTTAACCTTGATGAACATCAGATGTAGAATAACCTATTGGGAGATTTTATTTAAGAAGTAATCTATACATTAGGAACCAGCGGTCATGAAACAAAGACAAAAAAGCCTCAGTCAGATGGCTGAGGTTATAAGGTGAGTAGATAACATGTTTTGTATTGGCAAATGCACCATGTCGTTTTTCAGGTAGATGCCGATACAATGTGTTGATTCTAACTCAGAGTCTTTGATTACACTGAAAATTTACAGATTGTGGTCTTGGCTATGAAAAGAGAACCCGGGGCCAGAGTCCGGGTAAGGTACATTCTTGGCACTATGCTGGCATGTTCAATGTACCCAATTTCAACCATACGCTAACCCACCAGGTCGTTTTTGCTTGAGTAGTTCTTGCTGAACCAACAACCGGATACTGGGCACCAGGCCATATCAGCGCAGTTTAACAAAAGAAGCGATTGCCTCTGATAATTTTTCTAGGTTCACAGGTTTTGAAATATGCATTTGAAACCCAGCTTCCAACGCTTTAAGCTGATCGGCTTCCCTAGTCCAAGCGGTGAAGGCAATCGCCGGGATCTTACCGCCTTGTTCTGGCGGTAAACCTCGCACCCGTCGCATTAGCGTATAGCCGTCCATACCAGGCAGTCCAATATCACTGAGTAAAACATCGGGTTGGACTTGGCTTAATACTGTCAGGGCTTCCTCTGCTGAAGCGACTGTCGTCACTACTGCACCTGATGCTTGAAGAAAAAATTCTAAAAAATCACGGGTGTCGAAATCATCATCCACGACCAAAATGTGGATGCCTTGCAAATCCAAGGATCGTTGAGGCAGTTGATCCATTTCTGTCGGGTAGTACCCTTACGTAAAGGACAGAAAAAAACACCCCAACTCTAAGAAAATTGGCTACGAGGCTTCCGTGAGCGCACGACTATCATCTATCCTTTAAGAAACAGGACTACCTTCTGTCGAACTGCTTGAGCGGAAGGTTAACCGCAAAAATGGATTCTGATTTTCTGCCAGGATTTTCCTTGAATAGCACCATCAAGCAATCCTATCATGCGTCGGGTTGTCAAATTAGATCGAGAATCGCGGCGATGAATTGATTGATGTCAAAGTCCTTGGACAAAAATCGATCAAACCCGGCATCGAGCATTTTCTCTGAAGCGAATTCCCGCGTATAAGAGGTAACGGCGATTGCTGGCAGATGCTGGGTCGTGTTTAACTCCAGCCGCCGAATGGCTTGAATCAACAGATTGCCGTTGCAGTCAGGCAGCCTGATATCACAAACCAGTACGTCTGGCTGAAAATCATGGAGCTGAACTAAAGCCTCAGCCGCTCGCGTCACCCAGACTACTTCTGCGCCAGCTCCTTCAAAGATAAACAGCAGCAGATCTGCAACATCACGCTCATCCTCAACCAACAAGATTTTCACGCCTGCTAAAGGTTTTTGAGATGGCATTTCAGGCGTCGTGCATACTTGGTGGGGATGAGGTTTCATGACTAATCCTCCTGATTTCGGTGGCGCAAATCTTAAGTGGCGCAAATTAATCAGGGTGATCACGTTCTACTCAGGAAAGAGAAGTGTAAAAACTTGGGTTTGTCGAAATGTTAGGTTGGCTGTGTGCTACATAAATGTTGCAAGCCATCCCAGATTACAAGCCTTTTGCCCGTAGAGGACAACACCGCGGCCACCTAGAGGGTGGGCTTGGTTTGGTAGCACCAGATACCATAACTTATCGTGACTGAAGCCTTACCTTATAAAACCGTCTACAATGTAAAATTACGATCAAGACGGCATTTTAGCGATTTTGCTATAGATAATTTCAGTACCAAGTATACCTGGTAGATTAAGCACATTAGAATCATGACTAAAATAAGCACAACAAATGGCAAATGGTCCACATCAAATCCTTTCGGGAGTCCGGTTATTGTTGGTGGATGCAGACACTACAGCGCTATTTTTGAACACCGAATTGCTTGAGTATTTCGGTGCTACAGTCAAAGCTTGCCAGACAATCGCGGCGGCCCTGGCGCTGGTAGAGAAGAATTTTGTCGATGTCATTATCAGTGAATTGGACTTACCAGATGGTACTGGTCAAACTTTGCTGGGCTACCTCAGAGCCTATGAGGATGAACAGGAACTTACGCCAGCGGTGCTATTGGCGTTGACCGCAGAACCCAGCACAGCAGTGCTGAAACAAGCAGTCGCGGATGGATTTGCTGATTATGTAATTAAAGGCACAAATCCAATCATTTTGAAAACAACGATTGCCCGATTAGTAGGGCGATAGTTGAACGTGCCGATGGGTATCTCTATAAAGCTCATCGTAAGCGTAGAGCTACTGTTATCCACGCTACATTGATTTGAGAAAAAGTTGATTGATCATCCCTCTAAGGTGAGAACGACCAACTCAGTTGGTCACCCCCTGTGGGCTTGTGCTTGGGAATAGTGCTCAATTATTCTGCTTCTATAGATAAATCCCTAACGCTTGGTTTTGCTGATGCCGTGGCACATTCAGGTGCAAGCTGAGAACCCCATTATTGAGATTGTTTATACAGGCTTTCTCTCCGTTGCCGATTTGAATCAAGCCGAACAAGCCCTTCTCGAAAACGCCAGCCGCAATCAAATTCAACTCTTTCTCGCTGACTGCACGGCACTCGAAGGCTCGTACTCAGTCAGCGATCTCTATGATTTGGCAACAGCAATGGCATCGTGGAATTTTAAGCATCCGTGGCGAAAAGCAGTACTTCGTCCTCGAATGCGTACGCTAGGCGAAGGGCTTGAATTCTGGGCAACTGTTGCTCTCAATCGTGGGTTTGTCGTACGTCTTTTTGATGAGCGCGATGCGGCGATTATGTGGTTACTGCAAGCACCGTACCTACCCGGCGCTACATTCGAGTGAACCAGACCCAACTTGATCACCTTGCGGGTTGGAAAGTTGGCAAACAGGGCAGCGATCACCGCTGGCAGCTAACCAGGCGATCGCGCTCCTTCTTTGGACTACTATCAAACTGGCACAATTGCTAAAAACCCTTCTCAGCAAGGGTTTTATCTTTTCAGGTGCTTGCACTTCTGCGTTTCAGGCAGTTAACCTAATGGACTAGCCAATGGCTGAAATGATTTTCAGGCATGAGTTGTAGGTTTTGGGCTGGTTCAGCATCTTGGACTTTGGACTACGATTGGACTAAACGCTTTCAATGTGCCAATTCTGAATAGCGGTAATTGTGCCAGTTTGAGCAGGACTGTTTGCACAATAACAATTCAGGTTTTTTTATTGATCAGCAGCATGGGTCAGAACCATGAGCAAATTAACTGGTAACAACAAAAGCAGCGAGGGCGATCGCAACCACATCCTCAACTAAGGCAGCGGGAGTCGCACCAATCCACGCGATCGCGGCTATTCGTGCTGCCTTGCCACCATAAGCGCCAAGCAGTGCCCCGATAACACCGAAGATGGCTCCGGCAGGTGCAAAACCAGCATGCGTATCGGCGATGATCCAGCCAACAATCCCGCCACTCAGCAGACGAGCGATTAAAGCAGGTGGACTCGTGCGAGAGCCCATTTTTGGGAGCATATCACCAATCAACTCAGCGACTGCCAGAATCACCAGTAAGATGCCCACAATACCTCCACGTACCAGAAATAAAGCAGCGGGAGGTGTAAAGGCTCGTAAACCGGATACGAAGCCCAGTGTAAAGGCAAGCAGTAAGGCCATGTACATAAGAACCTTTACTTTTTACCTGCAGTAAACTCTAACCAAGCTCAAAAGTAAAGGCGGCCTACCCTTCTATGCTGTCTGATTAAACATCATTTAGACCAGACCAGCAGATGCTACCATTCGGCATAACTGTCCCATCACAAATTGCTCCTTCTAACCGCGCTCCTTTTAGCTTGGCTTCCGCTAAGTTTGCGCCTCTCAGATCGGCATAGCTCAAGTCGGCTCCACTCAAATCCGCCTGCTTGAAGTTCACATCTTTTAGATTTGCTCGAATCAAGTTTGCTCCGACCAGACGTGCGCTTTGTAAACAAACTCCCTGCAAATTAGCACCCTCTAAGTACGCACCTTGAAACTCACGTACACCTGAGTGGTAACTGACGAGCAGCTCACGGGCACTATCGATCGGTTGATTAAACATACTTCTCCGTGGTAAAAAAATACCACTTTCGGTAAACGCTTGCTGCTTGATTACTCTTAAAGATAAGACTCCTGGATGCAACAAACCGTAATGTAGCAAACTGTTACCAGATCGATTGCATTACTTACTACTTTATAGATGAAGTGGTGATCGAATTCTTCTCTATAAAAAAGCCCGGTATTGCTACCGGGCTGAACGATTTCGGAACCTGGCAGATGAAAAATCAACCTGCGACCACACGAATGTGATCGCTCTGCATAAAATCGTTGAACTGAATTGGGTCAACTCCATGCTGACGGCACCAGGAGCGAGTATCTTTCAACTCGCTCTGACGGATTTCCAGCGTTTTAGCCGCCGACGCATTCTGTAAAGCGGCTGCCACTCTACCGGCTGGTTGTGCACCCGGTTTAGAAGTTCCCTTGGGTGCTGGCTGTGTGGGCTGAGAGCCTGTAAGTTGAGCGTCGGGGACAATGACGATGTTGCCGCTATCAAAATCCTCAGCCGGGATGTTTCGCATCTCGCGACGGTCGGCAACCTTCGACGCTGGGATGATGACTCGACCTTGCTCATCCCGGCCCCATGCCACGAGACTGGATTGGTTGCTTTTGGATTCGACATTGCCTAATTTGGCGATCGCACCTTGGGCAGCGCTGCCGGGGGATAGTGGTTTCGCATCTGAATCATATTCGCGGGCTCCGGTTGCATCGACCAGGGTTAATTCATTGTCGATTAAAGCAAAGGACTTCCCACCCCGTAGCGCGGCAAACTCAGCCAGTTCAGTTTGATCGGGGGAGATGCCCCGACTCGCGAGTGCATACCGGAAGGCTGCCAGACCGGCGGCATGCGCTACCGCCGCTTCCTTTGCCTGGAAAGCCTGTCGAATTTGCTCCACGTCGCCTGTCGAAGTCAGCTTCAGTTCTTCATTTAGCCGGTCAATCGCGGCCTGGTGCTGCGACACCTGACTCTGAGCGGTCTTCAATTCCCGTTTGGATGCCGATAGCTGGGATTGAAGCTCCTTGTTCTCTCTAATCAATTCTTCCAGCGAGAACTCCGAGGTTTCAGGTTCTGGTGTCGATGTGGACTGTCTGTCTGTCGTCATAGAAAGAAGGCTGGATGTCCAGCCTGTAAAATTGCGTATCGTTGTCGCTACACCTATTCTACCCTTGAGACTCAGATAAGATTGAGGAGACCCTTAGGAGTATTTTTCAGATGGCAGACGTTTCGACGATCAAAGGTTCCCATGAGAGCGCTGCCGTTGAATTTGTGACGGGGGAGGACTCGCAAGAGGTTTCCTATCGAAATCTACTGCGCGAAGGGGTTGTGTGGATCGAGTGTGCGGAACCGGATCATGAGCTTGCCGTAGCTGCAGCAGGCACGATCATCGAAATCTCGCGGCTGGGTGATGATCTGCTGCGGGTGTTCTTGGAGACGACGCCCGATGAGTTTCAGCAGGCGATTAGCGATGGGCGAATTGCCGTGCGCCTGCTGCCTTTTGCCCAGTTGCTGGAACTTCGAGTGTGGGTAAGTGACTCTACTGACTTGAAGTGGATGGAGGCCAACCGCCAAAATCTGCTTGACCGACTGAAGCTATTCCAAAAACCCGGAGTGCAAATCGCAGTCGAACTTTTCGACGACCTGGGGCTATTCGAGACCGTCACCCTCGTCGCCTGATCCTAAGTCAGCGACCAGATCCAACGCTGGGTAATCACGCCGCTCATTGTCTGGCAGATAGACCAGCACCTGGCCAGAGGCTTCACCAGCACTGGCAGAGGCTGATACGGCAATCCCGTTACGTGGTTCGGGGTGCAGCGTCTGATACCATTTCAAAATTTCGCCCGATAGCTGTAACCGCTCCGACAGCTTCTCTGCCTGCTCCAAACTGGCTGCCAGAGACTGCAAGGTTGCGAGTGCCAAACGCTCTGTCTCTGACCGGATTTCCGCCACTGTAGCCAGAGATCTCTCTTCAAGATCGGCTGCGAGTGAATCGTATGCTTCCCTAAAAGCTGGTTGAATTGACCACCGATCAACGGCTTGCTTACTGACTTTGAGTGCTTGGGCAATTTCAGCGTGAGTGTGGCCCTGGAGTTTGAGCACCAAGGCTTGAGATTGCCGGGGAGGAAGGTTTAATTGTAGATTGTTTGAACCCTTACTAATACTCATATCTCAAGTCTAAGCCGAAAAGGTGCTCTGGCTTGGGGCTGAGGGTGGTTTGTTAGGTGGGTTGAAAGGCTGCCAACAAAATGCCAACAATGTCAACGTGTGTCAACAGAATGTCAACAAGCCCTAAAAACCCTAAAACCCCTGCTAACAGGTAGTTCTAGCCACCGAAACCAACAATGTCAACACGATCTAGGGAAAGTGTGACCAAATCCCATGCCGACAAAAATGCCGACAATGCCGACCGATGCCGACAAAATGCCGACATACTCAAACCCAGTCAGGATAGGACTTTCAACCAAATGCCGACAATGCCGACATGTTCTAGGAAAAGTGTGACCAAACACTGAGGAAATATTAAAAGTGACGAGAGAAAAATAAA
>JAJPKC010000604.1 GCA_021323955.1 Oscillatoriales cyanobacterium Centralia_MAG_596
AGCCACCGAAGCGCTCGCCCCTGAAATTTAGTGACATCAAGGCTGATAATCGTGCACTGGTCGCCATTAACAAAGCGACACAGACCGGGTTCATGAACGGATTTCCGGACGGTCGATTTATTCCCAATCGCCCAATTCCCCGCTTGCAAGTGCTGTTAGCACTGGCATCAGGACTTAACCTGCAGCCGAAAGCGCCGATCAATCAAACGTTGAGCCGCTATCGGGATGCGGATAAAATTCCCAAATACGCTACCGATGAGATTGCGGCTGCAACAGAAGCCGGTTTGCTGGTAAATGATGGTACGCCTGACCTGCTTAACCCCAACCAGATCACCACACGAGCAGAAGCGGCAGCATTGGTCTATGAAGCGTTACAGCGATCGTCTCAGTAATGAGTGGTCGCCTTTGACTCGAGACGATGTTCCTATTTAGCGGTTTAGCGTGAAATTGCGGCTGTTTGTAAACGCTTACACAGTGTTCTAGGTGCAGGTTCCAGAGAATGGACGTGCCACTAGTAACAGTATGTAAACTTATGAATAAACGCTTGAGCGCTTCATTGGCTGTGGGTGTTTTTGCGGCTCTCGGTTCTGCCGTGTCTAAAGCGGAAGCGGCTCTACTGGTTGGGAATAGTGACAGTAACAGCATCATTGTCTTTGATGACACGAATGGTACGTTTGAAGGGAACTTTACAACGCCGGGAGCGGGCGGCTTACGCGCACCCGACGACCTGACGATCGGGCCTGATGGCAATGTTTACGTCAGTAGCGGTGGCGATAGCGGTCTCAATCTATTTGACGCCAGTTATCCTCAGGATTCAGCCGTATTACGCTATAGCCCAACCGGGCAATTTCTTGGCGTGGCCGCTTCAGGGGGTGGCTTGATCCGACCCTATGGCAATGCGTTCGGTCCCGATGGCAACCTCTACGTTAGTAGCTTTCGCACCAACCAAATTTTGCGCTATGACGGCACCACAGGCGCATTCTTAGGCGTTTTTGCCTCTGATAATAATCACGGTCTGGGCTCCCTCAATGGGCTGAACGGCCCGAATGGGCTACTGTTTGCCCCCGATGGCAGTCTTTATGTTGCCACTGAGGGGACGGCGAATGACGCAAAAGGCAATTTGACCTTCGCTTATGCCAGTCAGGTGTTGCGCTACTCGCCAGCCCAGGTTGCCGGATCAGCACCGACGACAACGCCCAGTGTTTTTGTGGATCAGCCGGATATCACGAAGCTGCCTGAAAGCCCTGGATACGTGAGCTTTTTGGGATTGGCGCTGGCACCCGATCGCCAGAGTATTTACGTCAGCGATTTTGCGGCAGGCATTCGCCAATACGACTTTTCCGGTGACTTGCTGAAGTTCATTTCGACCAACTACACCGGCACCTTGCCCAGCAGCAACGCCATCGGCAGCCTTACATTTGGCAGCGGCGATCATCGCGATGACCTCTATGCGATCGGATTTGACACCACTAAGAACAATATTGGCTCGATCCTGGCCTACGCTAATGGACAGGGGAGTGCCGATGCATTCTCAGGTGAGGCATTCACGAGCAGCAGTCTCGATCGCCCGATCGGTATTGTCGCAACTGCGGCTGGCGTTCCCGAGCCGTCGACCGTTGCTGGTCTGCTGCTTGGTCTTGGTGGATTGGGGGCTGCCCGACTGCGGCAACGGCGATCACGGGTAAATCTGTAAGTCAGTGCACGGCAGACAGCCGATCGACACCAGTGCGGCGGCTATTTGCCGTTGCCTGCTGTGATGAATAGCGTTACTGTGCAACTTTGCCGTTCGGTCGGTGAATGATGGTCTCCACGACGCGACGACGACTATCGGGATCGATGCCAACCAGTCGCACGTAGTCGCTGGCGTGATCGTCAAGGGAGGCTTCTAGAGCCGCGATCGCCGCTGCTGCATTTCCCTGGAAAGAGCCGTAAGAGTTCCAGGAATTGGTGCGGAAGCGGCGATTGTCCACGTACTCAATGCCCAACCGATGGCCCTGTCCCAGAATCTGGTTGACCTGACTGACGATTTCGGGAGTCAGTTTTGTGCTCGACGGTTGCCCACCATAGCTTGAGGAACTTGAGGTCGGCTGACTGTTTTGTTGTCCATTCGAGTGACTCACTGGATTGCTGGAGTCGTATTTGTGAAAGAACTGACCATTACTTCCGGGTGTTTCGGCTTTAGGGGTTGCCTGCTGCACCGTATCACCCAGCTTCCGGTTAAAGTACAGCGACTTGTTGTACTGCTCCGCCAACCTCATTTCTTGAATGCGGTTTTGTTCGTGCATTAATTGGTTGCCGACTTCTAACAGATGGGGCAGGCTAAAGTCGGGTTTATGAAACTGCGGTGGCGCTTGATCGCTATTCACAACGCGCTGAGAAATTCTCTCTAAACCGACTTGCTGAATCAACGCTTTTACCTGCTCGTCGTAGAGGCGCGATCGAATTGCGCCATAAAAGTCGATCGACTGGTCGGGGAAGGTGTCTACAAGTTTCTCGACCGAACTACGATCCACCGCGTCCGCCTCGAAGATGCCGCTGACAATGCCAATGCGATCGGCGCGATCGGGTTCCCAGAAAAACTTTTCCATCCGCCCATCGCGAATGAGGGGGGCATACAGTGTGGAAAAATCATTGCCCGTCACAATAATCGGAATCCGCTGGATCGGGTCAAGCTCATAGCTACCCGGCAACTGCACATTCGTCGGATTATCGGCAATATTCATCAACGTCCCATTCACGATCTGGGTGTTCACCGTGTACTGGGTATATTGATCCACCCGTCCCGCACCCGCATCAATGTCATTGATCATCAGCACGGCCATCTTGCCACGCACCTTGACCAGATCGGCAGCTTCGCGGTAGCGCAGACGCACCAACCGCCCCGGATCGCCGGCATCGGGACTTTCTAATTCGCCAGCGGACATGTGAACCACATTGATCCCCATGCGCTCAAACACCAGTTCGCACTGAAATGATTTGCCCTCACCTTTGCGTCCGTGAATGCCGAGAATTAAGGGCACCTTGACGCTGGGAATATTCAGATAGTTTTTGGTGATGTGAATCGCCAGCTTGTCGAGAAATCGCGGCGAAATGTAGTAGCTCATAGGTCGTAGTGCTGAGAGTAGTTAGAGTCAGGATCAGAGCGTGTCCAAAGCGTTCCAGGCAGACCAGTTTTGGATAATACGAGCCAGTTCGGCGTACCCGCCAGCGTCGGGATGGGCACCATCGCCAGCGTTGACTTCCGACATCCAAACCGTTGATTGTGCTAAAGCCGTAAGAATATGCAGATAGGGGATATGGAGTTCCTGACACAATTGAGCAAAGCCGTCTGACAGCGTGTGGCTTCTGGCATTTTGATCCTTGCTGGCAACCGCGGCGGGACCAACCATCAATGTTGGATACAACCGCTTGGCTCCACTTAAAATCGTGCGGGCGTTGGCGATCGAGTGTGTTAATGCGACACGCGGGTTGCCGTTGTGCAGCGTAGTGTCATTCACCCCAAAGCAAAAAACAACGCGATGGTGGCAGCCTGGAGGCAGACGGCGATCGCACTCTTGCTGCCAACGTTGCAATAGCTCGGTGCTGGTCTCGCGACGAATGCCCAGGTTGTAATAGGTAATGTGATCGCCCCGTTGCGAAAGCGTCTGGCAAAGCCTGCCCGTCCAGCCGAGATGGGTGCGATCGCCCGTGCCGTTGACAAAGGACTCACCCAGAAAGCAGATGCGGATGTCTTTCCCAGCCATGATCACCCTATGAAAAGTGG
>JAJPKC010000433.1 GCA_021323955.1 Oscillatoriales cyanobacterium Centralia_MAG_596
ATAACGATTAAGCCAACATCTATTGGCAACTCCACTTCGCTCCATTGCCGCGCCTTAACCCCCATCTGCTACGCGAGGATGGGGCAGTGCAGGCTAATCCTGTTCAATCGACTGGAGCAAGTAGTTCTAAGCGTCATTGCGTTGGGGGTGGGTTTTCACTGGATTGCTCCGCTTGAAGCTCAACTGAAACCGCATGGTCTTGAAACCGCATTGCCTTAAGACAAATGGTTGAATGTCACCCAGGCATATGTCAGAACCCCTAAGAGGCTAACACCTAAGATCGGTTCTCGTTGCGCCTGCCACAGGTGACGCAAACCATCAAAGAATGCAGCGACAGCCGCTCGACGCTCTTGACCCAAGGCTGACATTAACTCGGCAACCCTGACATCGACTTCCTGAAGGGAAAGCTCATGACGCTGGTAAGCCGCTTCCAGTTTGGTTAACTCACGCCAGTAAGTGTTTGTTGCTTCAAGTAAGTTAGGTATCATCGTAGCCAGCCCATGAAAAGTTGCTTTTGTAAATACAACTTAACGTATCGATACAAACTTGGAGTCGGTCAATAGTTAGAATCTGACGATTGCTCAATTTACGGCTACGCTGAAACTGGAGTGAAAACTCCAATCAACTATGAGCGCCGCTTGGGTGTCCAGGGGACGTTTTTCCTATGATTGCTGTCCTGTAGGACGATGCAGGTTGTCCTGTAGGACACCGTGCCACTAAACATGCGATCGCGTCTTGCATGGACGCTGTCCAGCAGTAAAGCGCTCCTTCTGCGCCGAACCAGTGGTTGCATGGTTATCACCTCGCCGCCCTCCGCGCAGCGCCGAGGTTCTGAGGAAGAGCACCGCTTCTCGTTGGTCAGCCGTGCGGCCTCAATTCCCTCGCAGGGGCGTATAAGGTGCTGCGCTTTGTTATTGTGTGCTTGCTCGTTACCTGCGCCAGCACGTCACCTGCCCCGTGACACTAGCCATTGCTGCTCCAATCAAGGTCCATCAGAAGGCGTGAAGGGAGCGCGTTGCGTTTGGTTCGCGTTTATGCGTGCTGTGCCGTTTGCGTTTGTGTCGGGTTCGGCGGCTGAGTTCGGCGCGGTGGAGTGCTGCTGGCGGTAGTCTGATCGCTCGTTTATGGGGTTTGTGGCTGGGTGTGGTCTCGCTCCTTGCCTGGTGGGTTCGCGGCGCGGTGGCTGGCGGCGGTCGGCTACTCGGTGCTGGTGCGCTGTATGTCGGCAGGTTCGGGTCTGTTTGCGGTCTCGGTGCCGGTTACGGTGCCGGGTGGTGCAGTGCGGTTGGGTGCTGTCTCGCGGGGTTCGCGGGTGCGGCTGGTTGATTGAGTTGTGTGGCGCTTGGGTGCGGCAGCGCTCAGGCGCTTTTTTATAATGGGCGATCGCTCGGTCGATGGCTGCCTGAGAAGCTGCCGTCTTTGCCCTGCAAGTGGTTGGTGATATTTGTTGGGAAGTCACGGGCGATCGTGCTCACCAGCACAGAACCAGCCCAGTCATTATTTTGACGCTGTGACTGGACAGTAGCGGCAAGTAATTGAGCCAGCCCATAGACAACCTGATATGGATTCTTTCATCAAGGAGGTAACTGGAAATCAGTTTTTGCTCAAGCTTCAATCGACCAGAAATTCAGGGTTGCCCGGAATCAGAGGTTGCGCGGTGAAGGCGCAGAGCGGATGGTTCCAGTAAGTTTGCCGTCTCAGTGCCCTGTGTGGTGCCCCAAGATGAGGTGCAGTTGGTTTCAGCTAACCGTGGTGGTCGGTTGTGAGTGAACCGTTAGCCTGTGAGCGGAGAGTGTGGGGCTAGTTTCAGTGCCCTCCGCCCACTACTGTTCGAGCATAATCTGTATCAGCATCAGGATTGATGGTGGTAATGCTTGAACCTAACACTCGCGCTATAGTTTGGATACTGATTTCTACCTGCTTAATATTCCGGTAAAGAGATTACTGACGATATTGTTTATTCAGTCTCTTCGTATGTAGCATGATAGTCATACTGCCGAGAGCAGTCTTGCTTCGGTTCAATCAGGGTGAACCTCCAATACGCTACATTTCACCTGCGTTAGCCCTGTCATAAAGGCATTCTACGACTTCAAACCACCTTGGTATCGCTCTTGGTGCATCACCATCGTTGGTCAGCATATAGTTGACTGCCTCGACTGCCATCATTTGTCGTTATCTAATTTCAGCGTGGAGTTTTCAATGCCATCACTGATCCAAAAGACTACTCAAGTTACCCTGGGAATTGCTTTAAGTACTGCCGTACTTGGTGTCGCTACGGCTGACGCGGCCACATTAAACATATCCGGAACATTTGGCTCAACAAACAACTTTGGCGGCATTAGCTCCACAGTAGCGAGCCAGTTCATCAACGGTTCTTTTGATGGAACCTTCACGGGGACGCTGCCTACGAGCGCCAACCCAGCTTCTTTGCTTGACAGTTGGCATATTAACCTGCGAAATTCTGTCGGTCAGATTCTCACAACCTTAAGTAACGCCAACAATCCAGGTGACCCTAACAACGTTCCTTTTGCAGGGGCAGTGACCAATGGTACGGACACCGAACTTGAATTTCTTAAGTCTAGCAACCCGCAGAGTGAAGGGTTTTTCTTTGTCTTCACAAACAGCACTGGACAATTCAATCCAAGCTACGGAGGCATTTACGTCGATGGAAACGGAAACGGGATCGATGTCGCATCCGGTAGCGTTACAGCAGTTCCAACGCCAGCGCTGCTTCCCGGTCTTATCGGCTTAGGTGCTGCTGCACTCCGGCGGCGCAAAACTACCAAAGTGGCAGCCTGAGCCTCAAGTAACCATAAGGTTTGTTGAGACCAGAATCATCGACTATATACCCTGGAAAAACTCAAAAGCCCGGTCGTTAGACTGGGCTTTCTAAATTGAAGATTGCACATTTGACGTTTTTCCGCATAGATGTAGTAACCAAGAGGCTATTCAATGGAAAAGCAGCAGCATGGCTCTGCTTGTCGTGAATATTCTGCAACTAAGCGATCGCGCTCCGACAGTCTGGGAGTAGATGCAATTAGCTTTGCAGTGACCTACTCAGGCAAGGCGTCTGGGCAAATACAGGAGACAGTACTTGCAAAGCATGACCGCGCAATTGCGACTGATCGCTGATCCTGAAGACTGACATCACAAACGAGGCGAAGTAACCTTGAGAGTAAGTGCTTAAGCAGTAGCTAGATCGAGAGCGTTTACTGGTATAAAAATGTTGCTATAGAAAATTGCGATTGCCCGAATCGATTCAACATGGAACAGCCAAAGCAGATTCGCAGGCGCGTTGGGACGTTTCTTGGTCTCACGTTTGGATTAACCGGGGTCACTGAATGGCTGATCCACACACTCAGTCC
>JAJPKC010000606.1 GCA_021323955.1 Oscillatoriales cyanobacterium Centralia_MAG_596
CACATCCTACGCAAGTATGCGGTTTTATTCAATTCATGATCCTAAGAGGCACCGTCCCGGCAATTTTGCTCTCTACATCATCGTGAGAATGCCTTGCTGGCCCAACAGAATTTCGCGCAGCAGGCTAAAGATGCCAACCCAGATGATCGGGGTAATATCAACCCCACCCAGTGGGGGCACAATCTTGCGAGATGGAGCCAGAAATGGTTCAGTCGGCACCACCACTACGTTCAGAGGAAACTGAGTTAGATTAGCCTGGGGATACCAGGTCAGCACGATGCGGAAGATAAATAAGAAGGTCATTACGCCCAGCAGGGGACCCAGAATCCAGGAGGCGATCGCAACAGAATCCATAATGTAACCGCTAGATTTTAAGCAATGTAAATCGATTTCTCATTCGATCTTAGCGCCATTCCGATCCCCATCTGTGAGAGAATTTGCGCCATTCTGCAAAAGCTTTTACCCAACCTGCTTCTCAAGTGTGTGACAGACCGTTAAAATTATGAACAACACGACGTCATCCCTATAGAGGCAAAACGGATCTATGACCCCTACTTTAGTAAACTTCTTCATCAGCCTGATCGCTGGCGCGATTGTTGTTGGTGGCATTTTCGGTGCAATGATTTTTATCAGCCAAAACGATAAAATTCAACGCTCTTAGGGTCGCAAATTCAATCACCGGAATCTGGCTGCCGTACGGGCTTGGCAAAGCCAGGCCCTTCTCCCCAAAAAGCATGTATGTTACTGCGGGTCGCGAACCCAATAACCGGAACGCGACCTTTACTGTTTGGTTGATCGCCCTTTGGGCATGGCTTTACTAAGGTGATGCCAGCCTCTCCCCAAAAAATGCGTATTCAGATGTTCATTTTTCCATTTGGGTCAGTGGGGCGGCCCTGAGTGAGTGGTTTTTATAACAATACTGTCAAAAACAGATTGTCAAAAACAGCATTGCAAATGGCCCTGAGTTGGCAATGACCGCTCAGGGCTTTTGATTTGAGCGCTCGTGTCTGGCTGATTCACCGTACTGCTGTGACGGGACTTGTTCCGCTATCTTGTCAACGAGTCGCTCAGGACGTAGAATGCGCAGTTTAGTGGCTGTGCCGCTGTGTCACGGCTGATTTCTCCGTAAGAGTATCCTGGATTGAGTTGGATTTTCCGGCTTATGATGGTAAGAGACTCTGGGCGTCAGTCGTTAACATAGGATGTACTTAGGAGAAAGATTCGATGGTAAACGCCTCACTAAACTGGGCGAGTTTCGTCGGGATTGCGCTGGCGGTAGCTGGTGCTGGTCTTTACGCACTGCGATCGCTGCGTCCCAGGATTGCCCGTGACCACGACATTTTCTTCGCTGCGATCGCCCTCCTGTGTGGCGGCATCCTGTTTTTCCAGGGCTGGCGACTTGACCCCATCCTGCAGTTCAACCAATTTTTGCTGGCGGGTTCAGCCATTTTCTTTGCTTACGAAAGCATTCGCCTCCGTGGTGCTGCCACTGAGCAGGCAAAGCGCAACACGCCGATCGTGGATGATGAACGTCCGGTCAGTCGGGTTTATCGGGCCGATCTTGAAGAGTTGAATCCCTACGAAGACCGTCCGCCTGCGCGTCGAATTCGCGGCACGCGTGATGTGCGCTCAGAGCGTGATGAACTCGATGAAGAACCCCGTCGGCGTCCGTCTAGCCGCACTGGCGAAGCGCGTCTGGGTACAGGAACGGGCGATCGCACGCGCAGACGTCGTCCCCGCCCGACAACGGATGGGCTGGGCGATACTTATGACGGCCGTGAAGATACGGATGTGTGGGACGATCGCCCCTCGCGCAGCCGCAGTGGATCTCCCTCGCGCGCTGGCAATCAATCGCCCTCATCCTCTCGTCCGAGACGCTCTCGTCCGACTGCAGATGATGGAATGCCTCCCCGCGATCGTCGGGCCGAGTCCAGAAGCGATACCACCCCGTCGGAATACGTTGACTACCGTCCTGTAGATACGGATGAAGAGGACAACTGGGGTAGCTATTGATACGGGGATGCTAGTGGTTTGTATGCTGAGGGTTTAGCTGGCTTGGCAACGCTGGTGCAGATCGCGAGAGCCTGGAACCGAAGGCTTGCCCAGGTTGGCTGGCGTGTGCTCCGGGCCGGGGTATGTCTCGGTTTGCTGCTACTGCTTTCTGCCTGTACTCAAGACCTACCACCGACTGGCTCAGATGAATTGAACAGCCGCTACAGCGATGAGCAACCGGCCCTGAGTGGAGACGGACGGTTTTTAGCGTTTGTCTCCAACCGGGACGGCCATCGCAGCATTTTTCTATATGACCTGGAACAGCGACACACCGTTGATCTGCCCCACTTAAATCAGCAGGGCGCGATCGCTGAATCGCCCAGTCTGAGCTATGGAGGGCGTTACATTGTGTATCTGGCGGGTGATACGGTCAGGCCCGAAATCAAACTGTACGATCGTGCCATTCAACAGTCCCAGGTGCTCACGGCTGGCTATCGGGCCTGGTTTCGTCGCCCCAGCGTGAGTCCCGATGGCCGCTATATTGTTTTTGAAACTGGCACTCGGGGACAGTGGGATATTGAAGTTATGGACAGAGGTTCGGGTATAGAACCAGATTTGCCCGATAATCGGCGGTAGAGGCATGGGCCTCCTTCACATCCCTTTTCCTTCCCGTCTCTTTCTCACGACTGTGAACGTCCGCCGCCTACTGCTAACGTTAATTCTCTCTAGTTTGCTGGTTGCCTGTAGTCCGCGACTGGTCAATATCCCATTTGATCCGGGTGGGCGCAGCCTCAACAGCCCATTTGCTGACGTACAGCCGCGTGTTTCTGGCCGATACATTTTGTTTGTGTCGGATCGGGGCGACAGTCCGAATATTTATCTGTACGATACGATCGCGTCGGTACTGGTGGATTTGCCTGGACTGAATGCGATCGACATGGTTGTTTCCAGTCCCGCTATGTCCGAAAACGGTCGATTCATCGTATTTTGCGGTTCGCGTGACGGGCAATCGGCCATTTACCTGTACGACCGTGATACGCGCCAGCTCCGCAACCTGACTGAAAACTTAAAGGCCACCGTCCGCAACCCAACGATTACGGCGGACGGCAGCAAGATTGCGTTTGAATCGAGCGCCGACGGGCAGTGGGATATCCTGCTGTACAACCGCTTTGGCGAACCCATCGAAGGGATCACTCGCGCGCCAGAGCGCTCCAGCGTGAGCCAGTTGCCTGAACTACCGCAACCCTAACCACGTAATGAGATCCTGACGGGTGAAAAATTCCAGTACCAGCAGTGCCACAAAGCCAATCATGGCAAAGCGCCCATTGATCTGCTCGGCGTACGATGTCCAACCAAACGCAGGTTCGGGCTGGGTGGTGGGCTCGACGGACTGTGCGGACGGTTCTGTACTCATCGATTAGCCTCCAACGGGTTCAGGTGCATCTGTAAGGGTTTCCAGGTGTTTCTCGGTGGCTTCCAGCGTTTGGGCCGACTCGATGAGCGATCGCACAGTCGCCGCTCCTTCGGATGGCTCGAAGCGGAGGGGAAACTTGCCTTTTGACAGCATTCGTAGACCCAACGGCCCCAGGCTGGCTAAACCCTTCAAATCGCGACAGGAATTGCCGACCACTTTCAACCCAAACAGCCGTTCATCGATCCAGCCGCCTTGTTTCACCAGATCGATCAGCGTTTTGCGGTGGCGAATCGTGCGACTGGACTGGGCATCCTTGCGATCGAGAATTTCGCCTTTGATCTTGCTGATCTGATCCAGTGGGGCAACCGCCATCGGACACACAGCGTTGCAGTAATAACAGCGGGTGCAGCCCCAAACGCCATCCGTGCTCTGATTGTATTTTTCAAGGCGCGCTTCCGTGTTCTGATCGCGAGAATCGGCAACCATCCGGTAGGCTTTTGCCAGGGCATGCGGGCCAACAAAGTGGGGATTCACTTCATAGGCGTTGCATTCGGAGTAGCAGGCACCACAGAGAATGCAGTTCCCCGTCTGGTTCAATCGTGCCCGTTCTTCAGGGGATTGTAAGAATTCGCGCTCAGGAATCTGGCGGGCGGCAGTACTGACGTAGGGATCGATCGCCGTCAGGTTGGCCCAAAAGCTCTGCATGTCCACGACCAGATCCTTGATCACAGGCATGTTGCCCATGGGGGCCAGCGTGATGGTAGGAATCGATTCTGGCGTATGCAGTGGTGCGATCGCTTCCGTTACCGCTGGCGTGGCTTGATTGAGCCGTGCTAACTCACTGCCCACATTCTCCTTGCAGGCCAGTGCCGATCGCCCGTTGATGCGGATGGAACAGCTACCACAGATGGTGTTGCGGCAGTTTTTGCGGAACGCAAGCGTCCCATCTTGCTCCCACTTAATGCGGTTCAAGCAGTCGAGAATTGTGCTGCCGGGGTCAACCTCGAGCGTAAAGCTGTCAACTCTGGGCGTTGCGGTCTGGTTCTGTCGAATGATTTTGAAGAGGACTTGCATTCTGGGCTGGTTTTAACGTGGGCAGAGGCGTGAGGCAAGGTTGTCCGCATGGCAACAGAGTCTGCCTCTACCCACTGGCAGAGACTGGTGCAGAGACGATCGCGCCTGATGGGACGTTCCTAAATCTAGTTTAGAGCGCGATCGTGGCCCTACACGGCATTAACCGCATTGTTTACAGGATGACAGTCGTTGACCGATAGCTTCCTGCATCCAGCCTCAAGGCTTGGACGGCTTGGGGGGCGCGGTCGTGAGCTGTCCCCGAATGGCCCCATTAGCGTACTGCTTGTTGTGGATGTTGACGTAGTAACCACCAGGATTCTTCGCCAGACCCTGAATGACCTCTGGTTTCCCTTTAGCGCAACCCACAGACGTGCCTTTGGCCGGGACGGATAGCTGCAGCACCACGGGGCCATTCTGTCCAACGGGGCCTTGATGAATATGAGCAGCCGTGGGGGTGTCTAAATTCGACACCTTCAACCGATAGCAGACTTTGTTTTCGCCAAGGTAAACGTTTACGCTAGCGACACCGCTACCTTTGGCGGTTGTAGCAGGCACTTCCGCTGTGGGCACCAGGGTCGCGCTGAGCCGTACGTCGGGTGCTTTGTGTGTGGTTGCTGTGCTTGGACTGGGCGTCGGGCTGGGCGTTGGACTGGTTGCTGTGGTTGGGCTAACGGTTGGGCTGGGAAGCGGTGTGGGCTTCTTTGCCAAACTGGCTGTAGCCAGACTGAGCGCGATCGCAGCTCCTGCTCCAGAAATGGCTAAAAGCTTCAGGTATCGCATAATACACTCCTCGAATGAAAACAGAGAAGCAGCTTACGCGATCGCGCTGTCGTTCGCTTGTCGTTGTGTTGACGATTTGTTGTCAACACAACGACATTGCCGATACCACACGGTCTCTATCCCGGTTCCTTTGGCGGCCTGCACTCTATTGGGATTGCCAGGTGCCATGAAATCCGGGCGGCACGATTGCGGGCAAGGCCAGTGTGCAAACGGGGTCAGCATCCAGGCGATCGCTGTCGTAAATCCATGCCTCGCTGCGGTTGGCGTTGGCATCATAGACCACCGTTAAAATCCAGCCCTGGCTGGCATCAACCGCATCGGGCGCGTAGATCGGTTCGCTGGGATAACGATGCGTGCCCAGATCGGCAACGGTTAACGTTTCGGTTTGCTCGTCGAAGCGGGCGATCGCGCCAAAGATTGCGTGCCGTAGCTCTACATCCTGCCGATGGATGGACAGGTAGGTGTAGCGGGATGGCTGACCCACGACCGCCGGTGCCACCGTTGGGAACTCACAGCTTCGATTAACCATTTCCTCTAGCGCCAGCACCTTGCCTGAGGTTGGTTCAAGTCTCAATCGCCAGAGGGTGCCTTCTGCCAGGGTTTGGGTCCGCCCCGTTGCGACTTCTTTGAGGTATTGGTTGGTTTGAAAATCGGGATACCGCACAAAGGTAACCACGATCGAACCATCGGCCAGTTCGCCACCATTGCCAAAGTGCCACTGATACCAGGGTTCGACTTCACTACGACTTACGACCTCGAACGTGGTGCGATCGACCACAATGATTTCGGTACCCAGCTGGGGTTGCCAGGTCAGCGCGTCGCTATAGCTTTTCAGCCGGAGCAAAACGGGAAGCGCCTGCAGCCGTACGGGGGGCACGCAAAACACCATGTAGCGACCGGCCAGCACCCAATCGTGGATCATGGGCAATCCGTGCAGTGGCACCTGGCCGCGCTGTCGGATTGTCCCGCTCGCGTCGCTCCGGTATAGATTCAGCACGCCATTTGCACCAAACGTGACGCCAAAGTTAAAAATCTCGCCTGTCTGCGGATCGCGCTTTGGATGCGCCGAGTAAGCGGCCCCATCCAACCCACCCAGGTCGTCGAGTCCCAACGTGTCTAGCGTATCCAGCGTTAAGGCGTGGGGAACAGCACCTTCCCAGAGCGCCAGCAGTTTGTCTGGCAGAGCCAGTACGGATGTGTTGGCGGCATTTTTGGGTCCATGCTTGAATCGCTCCCACCACGGGCCAGGGGGTAACATACCATAGCCACCGTACAAGAACCGTCCCGCTTGCGTTTCGGCTTGATAACCAGCCGTCTGGACATAGCGGTAAACGCCGGTTGCTGTTCCATTGGCAAACTGGATTCCCAGAATCCCCCCATCGCCATCAAACCAATGCTTGACCCGTTGCCCTCCACGCTCCAGTAACGCCGGCCCATTGCGGTACAAAGAGCCTTGCAGACCTGGAGGTACGGCCCCATTTAATACGGTGAGTGGTGTTGGCCCAAACTCGATCGCGGGTTGAAGTACGGCATTTGCCCAGTCGGGGGCTTGAGTGGCTGGAACGGTCGTGACCATGGCTAAGCTCCGAAATTGCTAAGTCTCGAATGAGAGTGCTTACCTGTCAAAATCAACAGGTTGCTTAGAGGCTCATCAACTAGTATCGCAAATAGAGCGGATACTTCCCTGCCTATAGTGTTAGACCTGAAAACTTTGTAACACACGACACAGGTTGCATCAGAGCCTGCTTCTACTCTTCTCCTAGTAAGCAGTTGATACGGTCAAACGTAAAGTACTGATTTTAAGGAGGAGCCAGAAGTCGAAAGTGACTGATAGTTGAATTTCAATGTCTTAACTTTCGGCTTCTGTTTTTTACGCGACTCACCGAATCAGATGATATTGCCAGAGTTGGGTCTAAATATATCTGGAGTTGATTGAATCGACGGTCTGCCAATCTGTCTGGTTTGCTGTCGGGGGTTTCCGGTTGTTCGGAGCCACGATCGTTGCTGGGATTGGGTTTGGATCGTTCTGACTGGTGCTGAAAGCCTTTGAATCGGCTTTGTGTGTTTGCAATGGTTGGTACTTGTAAATTGGCACTTGTAAATTGGCACTTGTAAATGCGTGCACACTTCGATTTGTCTCCTGTCTATCAGTTTTGTTGCTCACGATTAAAGCGTTTGAATGCATTTGATCGAACGCTATTTTTCACTCAAAGGATTAGTCGCTAATTGCGTTCTTCCTTTTGACTATTTACACCATTTCCATACAGGAGAAACCAATGCCTGAAGTAACGACTCCCGCTCACCAAGTTGGTGATTTTTTTGTTGACTACGAAGAAAAAGTATTTGAGGATGTCAAAGCGGAACCAGGTGAGAAAGCGCTGGTGACGTTCCACACGGTTGCATTTGAAGGTTCGATCGGTCTGGTGAATTTGCTCCAGGCATTGCGTCTGCTCCGCAAAGGCTTTGAAACCTCGGTCTTGCTCTATGGCCCCGGTGTAACGTTGGGCGTTCAGCGCGGGTTCCCAAAAATTGGCGATGCG
>JAJPKC010000656.1 GCA_021323955.1 Oscillatoriales cyanobacterium Centralia_MAG_596
AACCACCCTTTGCCAAACAGATAATTTGATTGAATGGCCAGTTTGATTGATAAACCTTTACGGCGAGTTGTTCAATTTTTTGATGATATTCTGACCAGGAGACGTATAAATCTGACATGACGGCACGGTGGGGAATGGACGGTAGAAACGAAAGCAATTTGAGCTAAGCGCTGGCAGATGGACGGATCGGGCTGATGCACTTGAGGCTGGAAGCCTCACCCCCTGCGCCTTTTTGAGGGACTAATGATCTAACGGCAGCAGTCGTGGCTGTAACCCTGTAGGGCCAATGTCTCGATACGGTTTGCGTCCCAAGACTGAAGAGAATGATACAACTGTTACCTAAGTTTCTTGTAGCTCATCATGCACAATCCTGCTCCAGCCACGCCACTTGAACCAACCAAACTTAGTTTGAGTACCAAGCTGGCATACGGTGCTGGCGATCTGGGTACAGCAATTACGGCCAACGTTCTAGCGGTTTTTTTGCTGATCTTTTTTACTAATGTAGCGGGTCTGGAGGCAGGACTGGCTGGCAGCATTCTGCTCATTGGTAAGGTGTGGGATGCATTCAGCGACCCGGTGATTGGGGTACTGAGCGATCGCACTCAAAGTCGCTGGGGCCGACGCCATCCATGGATGATCATTGGTGCGATTCCGTTTGGCATTTTCTTCTTCTTGCAGTGGCTTGTCCCACACTTTAGCAACGAGGCCGCGGCTAATCACTGGGGTCTGTTCTGGTATTACGTTGCGATCGGGCTGCTGTTTCACACCTGCTATACAGCCGTCAACTTGCCCTATACGGCCCTCACACCTGAACTGACCCAGGACTATAACGAGCGCACCAGCTTAAACAGCTTTCGGTTTGCGTTCTCCATTGGCGGCAGTATTGTGTCGCTGCTGTTAGCAAAATTTATCTTTGACCAGTTCAAAGGCGATCCAGTCCACCAATATCTAGTGCTGGGTGCTGTCTGCGCGGTCATCTCCGTGCTCCCCCTCTACTGGTGCGTCTTTGGCACTCGAAAGCGGGTAGCAGAAACAGAACGACAGCGGCAGGCGACCCATAGCGCAGACTCATTGCCCTATCCAGAGCAACTCAAAATTGCCTTTAGCAATCGTCCGTTTCTATACGTGATTGGCATCTATCTCTGTTCCTGGTTCGCCGTGCAAAATACGGTGGCCGTCATCCCTTACTTTGTCAAAAACTGGATGGGCATGACCGACGCCGATTTCATCAACGTCGTGATTGCAGTACAGGTAACGGGGTTGATTATGCTGTTTGTCTGGAGCCGAGTCAGCGAACAGGTTGGCAAGAAGGCCGTTTACTTCATGGGAATGACGCTCTGGATTATTGCCGAGGTCGGTCTCTTTTTTCTCAAACCCGGTCAGGTCGGGTTGATGTACGGGCTGGCGATCCTGGCAGGATTTGGCGTGTCTACAGCCTATCTCATTCCCTGGTCGATGATTCCTGACGTGATTGAGCTAGACGAACTGCAAACAGGGCAGCGACGGGAAGGTATTTTCTACGGCTTTATGGTACTGCTGCAAAAGGTTGGGCTGGCCGTGGGCCTCTTTCTGGTAGGGCAGATTTTACAGCAGTCAGGGTTCATCGCCAGCGTTGCCGGCCAACCCGAACCCACTCAACCAGCATCAGCGCTCTGGGCCATCCGGCTATTGATTGGCCCTGTCCCAACGATCGTGCTGTTGCTGGGGCTGGTATTGACCTATTTCTACCCAATTACACGCGAAGTCCATGCCGAAATTTTGCTGAAATTGAAAGAGCGCCAGCGCAATCAGGCTCAGAGTGGCGGCTAAACCGAATGCGGGGGCAGGCTGCGATCGCCCGATCGTCTACTGAACACACCCGTTAGCCCTTGATCGGGCAGGCGTTCACGTCGAGACGGGGCGATCGCTTGACCGAGCGCGATCAGGTTGGTGCAGGAATGTGGCTGGGCGCTAACGGCTGAAATGCTATCCTTTGCACAGCCTTCCTCACCTGCCCCTTCATGGCCAAGCCTATGGGTTCTCCCAATCAGATTTTGATTTTATTTGCGCACCCTGCCTTCGAGAAGTCGCGGGTAAATCGCCAGCTCATTCAGGCCGTGCAGTCGTTGGACGGGGTAACGGTTCACGACCTGTACGAAGCCTACCCCAACTTCCACATCAACGTGAAAGCCGAGCAAGACCTCCTGCTGACGCATGACGTGATTGTGTTTCACCATCCTTTCTACTGGTACAGCAGCCCCGCCATCTTGAAAGAGTGGCAGGATCTGGTGCTGGAGCATGGGTTTGCCTATGGTCAGGGCGGGACAGCTCTGCACGGCAAGAAATTTCTCACCGCTATTACCACTGGCGGCGATAAGTACGCCTACTGCAAAGATGGCTATAACCGCTTCACCATCCGCGAACTGCTGGTGCCCTTTGAGCAGACAGCAGGGCTGTGCGGGATGGAGTACCTGCCGCCTTTTGTGGTGCAAGGCACCCATCGCCTGCGCGAACGCGAGGAAATTGACCAGCACGCCGCCGATTATCGGGCCGTGATTACGGCATTGCGCGACGGCACCATCCACTGGGATCGGTTGCCGCAGTTTCAGCACCTCAACCACGGCCTGGATCGTCTTATCTGCACGCCCGAGGTGTCCCAAAATGCATAACGAAGGGCTGTTCGTTCAGGCGTTTGTGTATTTGATGGCGGCGGTCTTGTCGGTGCCGATCGCCAAACGACTGGGCCTTGGGTCTGTCCTGGGCTACCTCATTGCGGGTGTGGTTATCGGGCCATTCGTGCTGAAGTTTGTCGGCGGCGAGGGGAGCGATGTCATGCACTTCGCTGAATTTGGCGTGGTCATGATGCTGTTTCTCATCGGTCTAGAGCTACAGCCATCGCTGCTGTGGCGCTTGCGCGTGCCCATTCTTGGGCTGGGGGGCCTGCAAGTTTTGGTGACAGCGATCGTGGTGGCAGTGCTGGGAACGATCGCGGGGTTGCCCTGGCCGATGGCGCTGGCTGTGGGTTTAATTCTGGCGCAATCGTCTACGGCGATCGTGCTCCAAACGCTGAATGAAAAAGGACTCACCAAAACCGACGCCGGACAGTCTGCGTTCTCAGTGCTGCTGTTTCAGGATATTGCCGTCATTCCCATTCTGGCGTTCTTGCCGCTGCTAGCCATGCCCGTCCACACCGCCGCTATGGCTACTGATGTTGTGCTGGTCGCTGCCGAACACGCTGCACCACAGGCGGGACTCCCAGCATGGCAACAAGCCCTGCTGGTCATTGGCACGGTGGTGGGGATTATTTTGGGTGGGCGATTTTTGACCCGTCCCATCTTTCGTATCATCGCCACAACGCAGCAGCGAGATATCTTTACGGCAACGGCGTTACTGCTTGTGATTGGAATTGCGCTGGCCATGCAGCAGGTGGGACTGTCGCCCGCCCTTGGCACCTTTGTTGCAGGGGTGGTGCTGGCAGACAATGAGTACCGCCATGAGCTGGAAAGCGATATTGAACCGTTCAAAGGACTGCTGCTGGGGCTGTTCTTTATCTCTGTTGGTGCCAGCATCAACTTTAATCTGTTCTTGCAGCAGCCATTCCTGATTGTGGGTCTGGTACTGGCGCTTGCGATCGTGAAGTTTGCTGTTCTGTTTGGATTAGGGCGATTTTTTCAGTTGGACTTAAGCCAGAGCTTGCTATTTGGCTGTGCGCTGGCGCAGGGCGGTGAGTTTGGCTTTGTGCTGTTCTCATTTGCCACCCAAAACAAAGTATTGACACCTGCTGTCGCCGAACCGCTGGTGGTGGTCGTGGCGTTGTCAATGGCGCTCACACCGCTGATCATGATGGCCAATGATCAGCTCATCCAACCACACTTCGCGGTGGCCGATGTCGAACGGGAAGCCGATACCATTGATGAAACCGAAAACCCGGTCATCATCGCTGGCTATGGTCGCTTTGGGCAGATCGTCGGACGCTTGCTCGTAGCCAATGGCTTCAAGACAACCGTGCTGGATCACAGCCCCGGTCAGATTGAGCTGCTGCGTCGGTTTGGCAACAAAGTATTTTACGGCGATGCCTCGCGCATCGATCTGCTTCATGCCGCCGGGGCCAGACAGGCAAGGCTGCTGGTGATTGCCATCGACGATCGCGAACGGGCGGTGGAAATGGTCGATTTAGTGCGCAAGCATTTTCCCCACCTGCAAATTTTGGCGCGGGCCGTCGATCGTCGCCATGCCTACGAATTCATTCGGCGGGGAGTAGAGGTGATCCAACGCGAAACCTTTGGTTCGGCGCTCGAGATGGGCGAGGAAGCGCTGAAGCGGCTGGGAGTCCGCTCCTATAAGGCTCATCGCGCCGCACTCACCTTTAAAGAGCACGACGAGCAAGCGCTCCACGACATGGCGCTAGCGGAAGGCGATGAGACAACCCTGGTAGCGCGATCGCGCCAACTGATGAAGGATCTGGAGAACGTGCTGCAATCAGACGATCGCGAATTGACCCACGAGGTCGATCGCGCCTGGGACACAACCGCTCTACGTAACGATCCATAGACCCTAGAGTAGGAATTACGGCATGATTGGCTACCTTAAAGGCAGCATTGCCTACATTCAAAAAGCCAATAATCGCGTCACGCTAACGCTGGACGTTAACCAGATTGGCTATGACATTCAGATTGTGCCTCGGATGCTGCACCAGATCGCCGGGGTCGGCGAGACGATCCAGATCTTCACCCATCTGCATGTGCGTGAAGACCAGATGGTGCTGTTCGGGTTTGAGTCCGCGGCCGAGCGGGATCTGTTTCGTCAGTTGGTGAGCGTGAGTGGCATTGGGCCGCAGTTGGCGCTGGCGCTGCTCGACACTATGGGGCTACAAGACCTGGTGCAGGCGATCGTCGTGGGTAATACCCGTGCCCTTTCCCGCACACCAGGCGTGGGCACCAAAACCGCCGAACGGATCGCCCTTGAGCTTAAGACCAAACTTGCAGAGTGGCGGCAGCAGGCCGGCATGATTACCGCGCCGGCAGCCGGCCCCGCGCTCACCGTGCAGGAGGATGTGGAGATGACCCTGCTGGCGTTAGGCTACACCAACAGTGAGATTGCTCAGGCGCTGCAAGCGGTCGGGCAAAGCAGCACGCTCGCCAAGACGGCCGATGCCGAAGAGTGGATCCGGAGCGCGATCGCGTGGCTGAGTCGGTAGGGAGAAGGCTAAAGGCTAAGGTTTGATCCGTCATGCTTTAGAATTCCCCATTGCAATCCGTACTCGTAATGAGTATGATCTAGGAGTGGGATTTAGAGAACACCTATGGTGAAAGTAGAAGCGATTCCGATCAACAAGATCCGCCGTCCGTTGTTTCGGCAAAACGATCCGGTAAAGGTAGCCGCTTTGATGACATCAATCCGTGCGATCGGGCAACAGGAGCCAATTGATGTACTGGAAGTGGATGGCGAATACTATGGGTTTTCTGGCTGTCATCGCTATGAGGCCTGTAGCCGTTTGGGGCAGGACACGATTCTCTGTCGCGTTCGCCGTGCCCCTCGTTCTGTGCTGCAGCGGCATTTGGCTTAGACTGAGGTTAACCGTAGCGTGGGTCGATAGGAATGCGTCAATTTTTTTGGCGAATGGGTGCTGCGTCGCAGGAGACGATTGGGCACGGAACGACTGGATCCAGACGTTTAGTTGTCTAACTCCGCTGGCAGGGATTTCTTCCCGTGAAATCTTCTAAATTTCTGTGAATTGGGGCTTGAGGCCGCAGAATACGTCAAGATTCACCTCAAGGCTCATCCTGGAACGACTGTACATTCTGAGTTTTCCGTAAGCAGACTCAACTGAGTTTTCATCCCATTGGAGGACAATATGGCGATTCAAACAGCGCTGCCGATCGACATTGGCATTGACGAAAAATCGAGGGGCGAAATTGCTGAAGGGCTGTCCCGCCTGCTGGCGGATACCTATTCCCTCTACCTGAAAACGCATAATTTTCACTGGAACGTGACTGGGCCGATGTTCCAGACATTGCATCTCATGTTTGAAACGCAGTACACCGAACTGGCGGCGGCTGTGGATCTAATCGCGGAGCGAATTCGGGCGCTTGGGTTTCCGGCTCCAGGCACCTACTCAGAATTTGCTCGCCTGAGTTCCATTCCCGAAACATCGGGTGTGCCAAAAGCAGAAGACATGATTCGGGAACTGGTCGAAGGGCAAGAAGCCGTCGTACGCACGGCACGATCGATCTTTCCAGTGGTGGATCAAGTCAATGACGAACCCACGGCTGACCTGTTAACGCAGCGGATGCAGGTGCATGAAAAGACGGCCTGGATGCTAAGAAGTCTGCTGGAAAGTTAAGTGTTAAGGGGTTTGCGGTATGAGTTAGAAGTGATATAGCGGTCGTTGTCCAATGGGGCAGCGGCGAGACAGGACGCTAGCGTAACTTCGGCATCTGACCGATTAACGCGATCAGCTAACTGACAGCGCTATCGTTCAACCCTCAACCCCCAAACCTCGTTATGTCTCAAGATTTGACCCATCGATTGCGCGCGTTGATGCGATCGGTGGGTTTTTCCAGTTTTAAGGTGTTAAGTCAGGCCGCTGATGTCTCGGAAAAGCAGATCTTGCGACTGCGACGGGGTGAAATTGCGCAACTGCGGGTGGAAACACTCCTGAAACTGAGTCAGGTCTTACAGGTGCCCGTGACAGACCTGCTGCATCTCTGCCATGAACCCGAAGGTCAGCAGTCCGTAGACGAGGGCCAGTCCACCGCAATGTCACCGGAACTGGCGGATTTGAGGCAGGAGTACGATCGCCTCCGACAACAGCTAGAGCAACAGCAGCACGCGCTGTACCAGGAATTTCAGCAGTCGAGCGTGCAAATTTTAGAGTCCCTGCTGCTCCAGTTGCCGACAGCGGCCTATGCCGCGCAGCAAAACCCGCAGGCACCCGCGGTCAAGCTATTGCCGCTGTTGCGCCCGCTGGATCGGTTGCTGGAGACATGGGGCATTACGGCGATCGCTGCCGTGGGAGCCGAAATTCCCTACGATCCCCAGCAGCACCAGCTCATGGGAGGGACAGCACATCCCAGCGATCGCGTTAAAGTGCGCTACACAGGGTATCGTCAGGGCGAT
>JAJPKC010000422.1 GCA_021323955.1 Oscillatoriales cyanobacterium Centralia_MAG_596
CTGGCGTTCAGCCAGCAGGGCATTGATCAACAGCAGCGCGAATACCAGCGTCAGGGTAAACAGCAGTGCAGAGCTAACGCGCCAGTCCCAGACGGCGGCCCGCAGACGCTCCGGGATGATCGGCTTCGACAACAGCAACCCGGCATAGAACAACAGCGCCAGACTCAAAACAGCGAACTGCCCTTTGCGCCCAAACATGAGGCAACTCCGCATCATGAGCACGAGGCACAGCAAGAAAACAGACCGGGGTGACAGACCATCCTGGGTCGCCGATAGCAGAATCAAGCCAAATTCCCCTGTGGTGTAGAGCAGCTTTTTGCTGAGCTTGCCCTCTGTGGGCAGGCTAAAGCTCATAACGCCAAACGCCACGATCGTCAACACGCGCAGCAGCAGCGACCAGGACAACTGAAACGGCAGCAAAACTTCCATAAACACGGCTGTCATCAGCAACAACCACTCTAGATGGAACAGGAGACGAAAGGATTGATAGGTTGGGCGAACCATACATCTGTTCCAAACCAGCGATTGGAGTGAGCGAACCAGCGATGTTTTCCTGATTTTAGTGGGGGTCAAATAGTGAAGCAACAAACCGGCCTACCTTGCCATCCGATTCATGATGGGAACCTGTGCAAAAACAGCTTCTTTCTCTCTAACCAATCTCGCGCCTTACCGAACAGAGTGATTCCTACTGCCGATCCCAGTTTCAAACAGGAAAAAAGTCATAAATTTTTGTGCCTTTTTCCTGCTCAGGTTAGGAATCCTGTTCCATGCAAGCGTTGATGCCAATTTTTAAGATTGATGTATGAACTGCTACTGACTGGAGGCATCCATGACGCATGACATTCCCAATGAGGGTGTTTTGGACGAGCGTGAAATTGGGAATCGTAACGAGCGCGCGACTGAAGATGGCACACGATCGCGGCTCACCGGCTCGTCAAAGCGGCGGATTGGCGTTGTCCTGGTTGGCCTGATCGTCCTGGGAACGTTGGGCTTCTTTGGGATGCGTGCCGGTGCTAAACCTGAAAATTCGGGTAAGTCGGCGGACAAGCGATCGCAGGTGACGCCTGTGAGCATCACCGCGGTCACGCAGAAAACGGTGCCGATCCAGCTACAGGCCATTGGCAATGTCCAGGCTGAAAACACCATTTCGGTCACACCCCAGATCGGCGGTCAGATCACGGGCGTTTTCTTTAAGAAAGGGCAGGACGTGAAAAAAGGCCAGCTCCTGTTTACACTGGACGATCGCACGGCACAAGCAGCCATCCAGCAGGCACAGGGAACAGTAGCCCGGGATCTGGCGCAGGTACAGCAGGCGCAAGCGACCTACAACAAAGATCTCACCGTCGTCCGGCAGGCAGAGGCCACTTTGGCAAAAGATCAGGCCCAGGCCCAATACACCCAGGCCGCCAGCAATCGTTACAACGATCTTTACAAACAGGGAGCCGTGACGCTGGATCAAGCGCAGCAATATTCTGCCAACAGCAAAACCTATGCCGCAACGCTACAGGCCGATCGTCAGTCGATCGCCAATGCCCAGGCTGCCCTGGGAGTGGATCAGGCGGCAATTAAAAACGCTCAGGGTGTTGTCGAGTCTGATGAAGGAGCCTTGCGAAATGCCCAGGTACAGCTGTCTTACACCAGGATTTACGCGCCGATCGACGGGCGCGCGGGCGATATTCTGGTAAACCAGGGAAATGTCGTGCAGGCGGGCAACACCAGCGTACTGGTCAAAATTGCTCAGGTTCACCCGATTCAGGTGTCATTTGCGGTTCCAGAGGCTAATTTGCCAGAGATCCAGAAGTATGCGCGAGACGGCAAACTCGCGGTAGATGTGGCGTTTCCCAACAGCACGACGCGTCCCATCAAAGGGGCACTGTCGTTTGTAAATAACGCAGTGGATACCGCTACAGGCACGATTCAGCTTCTCGGTGAGTTTGATAATGCCCAGGATCAGCTATGGCCAGGGCAATACGTGAACGCCACCCTGACGCTCACCACCCAGCCGAATGCCACCGTTGTCCCCTCACAGGCCGTGCAGAATGGCCCCAACGGACAGTTTGTTTTTGTTGTCCAGCCCGATATGACCGTGCAAAACGTACCTGTCACCGTGAGTAACACAATTAATGGACTGAGTGTGGTGCAGAAAGGGTTGAAGCCGGGCGATCAAGTGGTGATGGATGGTCAGGCCAATCTTGTTTCAGGCGGTAAGGTTCGCACTAAGACCGCCTCCAACACCGGAGACGGCAGCAATCCAGCGAATGCAGGTAAAAAACGTCACTCCTCGGATGCAACCGGAGGCAATTCATGAACCTTTCGGAACTATTTATTCGCCGCCCCATCATGACAACGCTGGTGATGGCGGGGATTTTGATCTTCGGGTTTATGAGCTACCGCCAGCTGCCCATAAGCGATCTGCCCAGTGTGGACTATCCCACAATTCAGGTGACGGCATCACGACCGGGAGCCAGCCCCGAAATCATGGCGTCATCGGTGGCGCGTCCGTTAGAAAAACAATTCTCCAGCATTGCCGGACTGGATTCACTCAACTCCAGCAGCACACTCGGCAACACGCAAATTACGCTCCAGTTTGACCTGAGCCGTAACATTGACGATGCGGCCCAGGACGTGGAAGCCGCCATTTCAGCATCAACCGGGCAGATTCCCAACGACTTACCGAATCCACCCTCTTACAGTAAGGTCAATCCGGCGGATCAACCGATTCTGTACCTGTATTTATCCTCTCCCACCCTGCCGCTGTCCCAGGTAGACAGCTATGCTCAAAGCTACCTGGCGCAGAAGCTTTCGACCATTAATGGAGTGGCGCAGGTAGCAGTCTATGGGTCGCAGAAGTATGCGGCGCGAATTCAGCTTGATCCACAGCTGTTGGCCAGTCAGCAATTGGGGATGGATCAGATCCAAACGGCCATCCAGCAGGGTAACGTGAACCTTCCTACGGGAAGCCTTTCGGGGACGCACAAGAACTTTACAGTACAAACGAATGGGCAATTGGCCGACGCAGCGGCGTATCGCAAGCTGATTGTCACCTACAAAAATGGTGCGCCTGTTTATCTTGATCAATTGGGTCGCATCATCGATAGTGTGGAAAATGATCAGCGGGCAAGCTGGTATAACGACACACCCGCGATTATTCTGACGATTCAGCGGCAGCCTGGAACCAATACGGTGCAGGTCGTCGATACGATTACGAAACTGCTGCCCACGCTACGGGAGCAGATTCCGGCATCGGTGGAAATTGGTGTCCTTTACGATGCATCCCAGTCGATCCGTGATTCGGTGGATGATGTCCGGTTTACGCTGGTGCTGACGATCGCCCTGGTCGTCTTAGTCATCTTCCTGTTTTTACGCAACCTCTCGGCCACGGTGATTCCCAGTCTGGCGCTGCCCGTGTCGCTGATTGGCACTTTTGCAGTGATGTATCTGCTGGGCTACTCGCTGGATAACCTGTCGCTGATGGCGTTGACGCTGTCGGTGGGGTTTGTGGTGGATGATGCAATCGTCATGCTGGAAAACATCGTTCGTCATATAGAAATGGGTGAGCCACCGCTGGAAGCCGCGTTAAATGGATCGCGGGAAATCAGCTTTACCATCCTGTCCATGACGCTGTCGCTGGTGGCGGTCTTCATTCCCATGCTGTTCATGACGGGACTGCTGGGACGACTCTTCCATGAATTTGCGGTGACGATCGCCGTTGCCATTCTGGTATCAGGATTCGTCTCGTTGACCCTGACGCCCATGTTGGGCAGTCGCTTTCTGCGTCCCCAAAATCATGAACGTCAAAGTCGTCTGTACCAGGCATCCGAGCGAGTATTCGATCGCATCCTGGCATGGTACGACTGGAGCCTCAAAAAAGCCTTGAAATACCACCGCACCACCATGATTCTGTCGGTTGCCATGTTGCTGGTGACGGTGGGTTTATTGGTGATCGTGCCCAAGGGATTTATCCCCAGCGAAGACACGGGACAAATCACGGGTGTCACCCAGGCAGCAGGCGATGCGTCCTATGCATCCCTGGTTCAGCACCAGCAGGAGGCTGTTGCGGTCATCCGCCAGAATCCCAATGTGGATGCGGTGAACTCGAATATTGGCCCGGGTTCCAGTGCCAGTGGGAGTAGCTCAGCCGTTGCCAACAATTCTGGTAGTCTGTTCATTCGCTTGAAGCCGCGATCGCAGCGTAGCGCCACTGCCGATGAAGTTGTGCAAGATCTCCGCACCAGACTGGCATCCGTTCCGGGTATTCAGGTGTTCTTGCAAAATCCACCCGCCATTCCCATTGGTGCCCAGCAAAGTACGGGACTGTACCAACTGGCGCTCCAGAGTTCCGATGTGCAACCCTTACAAGAGTATGTGCCACAACTGGTGGACAAGATGAAGGCACTGCCAGAACTCCAGGATGTGAACAGCGATTTGCAGTTTGCCTCCCAGATTCAACTGGATGTTGATCGCGACAAAGCCTCAGCGCTGGGTATTACGGCTGAACAGATTGAAAGTACGCTGCGGAATGCCTATGGCGGCTATCAGGTTTCCACAATCTATGCTGCCAGCAATGAATATCAGGTCATCCTGGAACTGGAACCCCAGTATCAGCAAGACCCCAACGCCCTGATGAAGCTTTATATCAACACCAGCAACACCGCGAGTGCGGCGAATACCACTGCAGGGGTGGCTCCTGGCACGACTGGCGGTAGTTCTAGTAGTTCTAGTTCTAGTAATTCTGGTTCTAGTAATTCTGGTTCTAGTACTAGCAGTTCTAATACCTCTAGCACCTCCAATTCTACGTCTGGCAACGCTGGCAGCAGCTTTGCCGCCATTCCATTGAGTACGGTTGCCAAGCTCTCGCAGGGGACTGGCCCGTTGATGGTCAATCATTATGGGCGGATGAATGCGGCGACGATTTCCTTCAACCTTGCGCCCGGTGTTTCCCTGGGTGCCGCGAACCAGGCGATCGACGACCTGGTACATCAGATCATTCCTGCCAGCATCAGCACCAACTTCCAAGGCGCGAGCCAATTGTTTCAAAGTTCCTTACCCAGTCTTGGTCTGCTGTTGGTGATTGCCGTTCTGGTCATTTACCTGGTCTTGGGCATTCTCTACGAAGATTTCATCCACCCGATTACCATTCTTTCGGGACTGCCATCGGCTGGATTTGGTGCCTTGCTAACCCTGCTGATCTTCCATGTGGAACTGAACGTCTATTCCTTTATTGGCATCATTATGCTGATTGGGATTGTGAAGAAAAACGGCATTATGATGGTGGACTTTGCGGTGGAAGCCCAGCGCACCAGCGTGATCAAAGCATCCGAAGCCATCTATCAAGCCTGCCTGATCCGGTTTCGCCCCATTATGATGACGACTATGGCAGCCATTATGGGCACGTTGCCGATCGCTCTGGGGTTTGGTGCGGGTTCCGAATCGCGCCGTCCACTGGGGATTGCAGTCGTGGGTGGGTTACTCTTCTCCCAAATTGTGACCCTGTATTTAACGCCTGTGTTTTTCATCTATATGGAAGCGTGGCGCAAACAGCTTGGTCAAGTGAAATTCCGTCGCGCCTTCTCGTTTATGGGTGGGCGATCGTGATCCTTGAGCCGCTATTAAGCGACTACTCAAACGATTACTGCAGTGGGTAGATGAGCGATTGATAAATGATCCATCCACTCCCTTATTGCCTACTCCTTACTCCCTGCTCCCTGCTCCCCATTCCATCTGGGAGCCAATAACTTATGAACCTTTCAGAAATCTTCATCCGTCGTCCCGTCATGACCACCCTGGTGATGGCTGGCATCCTCATTTTTGGACTCATGAGTTACGTGCTGCTGCCCATCAGTGCGCTGCCCAATGTGGAATATCCCTTTATTAGCGTTTCCGCCAGTTTGCCCGGTGCCACGCCCGAAACGATGGCATCTTCGGTCGCGGCCCCCTTAGAACGACAGTTCACCAGCATTGCCGGACTCAATTCCTTCAATTCCACCAGTTCCACTGGCAGCACCAATATTTCCCTTCAGTTTGACTTCAGCCGTAGACAGCAAGATGCGGCGAAAGATGTCCAGTCAGCCATCTCAGCCGCAGCGGGACAATTGCCTGCGGGGATGCCCCATCCGCCAACCTATCGCAAAGTGAATCCATCGGTTGCGCCCATTCTGTTCCTCTACATGTATTCCAATACGCTGCCCATTGCGACCGTAGACGAATACGCTGAAGTCACGGTGGGTCAGCCCATTTCCATGATTAATGGCGTGGCGCAGGTGCAGGTGTTTGGGCAGCAACAATATGCCGTGCGTGTCCAGCTTGATCCACAGCAGTTGGCAACACGGGGACTGGGGATGAGTCAGGTGAAGACCGCGATTCAGAATGGAAATGTGACGTTGCCAACGGGGAGTCTTTCTGGAGCCGACAAACGCTATCTGATTAAGGCAAACGGGCAGCTGAACGATGCCGCGGGCTATCGCAATCTGATTGTTAGTTACAAGGATGGTGCGCCGGTTCGTCTTCAGGATTTGGGCGATGTGATTGATAGTACGCAAAACACCAAAGTCTCGAACCTGTACACCGATGGAAAAGTGCTGAATCAACACTCGATCGTGCTGTCTGTGCAGCCGCAGCCGGGAGCAAACACGGTGGATATCGTGGATGCCATCCAGGCACTTTTACCATCATTGCGTGAACAAGTGCCCAAGGCGATCGAGATTGGGATTCTCTACGATCGCTCTCAAACCATTCGGGCATCTGTGCATGATGTGAAATTTACCCTGGTGCTGTCGATTTGTTTGGTCGTGCTGGTCATCTTCCTGTTTCTGCGGAACATGACAGCGACGGTGATTCCCAGTTTGGCGCTGCCGATCGCCATCATCGGCACGTTTGCCGTCATGTATGTGCTGGGCTACTCCCTGGATAACCTGTCGTTGATGGCGTTGACGCTTTCCGTTGGGTTTGTGGTGGATGATGCGATCGTGGTGCTGGAAAATATTATGCGCCACCGGGAAATGGGGGAAGAGCCGATGGCAGCGGCCCTTAACGGCTCGCGGGAAATCAGCTTTACGATCCTATCGATGACGCTCTCGCTGGTGGCCGTGTTCATTCCCATCATGTTCATGAGCGGGTTGATTGGTCGCCTGTTTCATGAATTTGCCGTGACGATTGCGGTTGCCATTCTGGTGTCAGGCTTTGTCTCTCTCAGCCTCACCCCCATGCTGTGTTCACGCTTTATCCGGTCTGCCCACGAAGAGCACCCCAATCGCCTCTTTCGGATCTCAGAACGTGCCTTTGATGAATTGCTGAAAGGCTATGAGTGGAGTCTTCGAGTAATTTTGCGCTACCGCTTGCTGACGTTGATCGGATCGTTCGTGATCTTATTTGCCACAGTCTATCTCTTCACGATCGTCCCAAAGGGGTTTATTCCTACAGAAGATACTGGACAACTCATGGGAAATACGAAAGCGGCGCAGGACATTTCCTTTGAGGACATGCTGAAACATCAGCAAAAAGTGGTTGATATCATTCGCCAAGATCCCAACATTGATGCGGTGGATTCAACCGTAGGGGCAAGCGGACCGAACGCCTCGGTCAATAGTGGACGGATTACCATTCGGCTAAAGCCCCGTTCCCAGCGCTCCCTCAGCGCCGATCAAATCATTCAGGAGTTAACGCCCAAACTCAAGCGCGTTACTGGCATCCAAACCTTTTTGCGATCGCCCCCGGCGATTCCCATCGGCGGTCAACAGACCAATGCCACCTATCAAGTCTCGTTGCAGAGCCTCAACCTGCAAGACCTGCGCCAATATGTCCCCCAACTCCTGGCAAAGGTGAGAACCCTGCCCGGACTCTTCCAGGTGGACAGTGATTTACAACTCAGTACACCGCAAGTGGAGGTCAATGTAGACACCAATAAAGCCTCAACGCTGGGGATTACAGCCGAACAGGTGCAACAAACTCTCGGCGCTGCCTATGGCTCCAGTCAGGTTTCCACCATCTTTACGCCCAACGATCAGTTCTCCGTCATTCTGGAAGTGAAGCCAGAGTATCAGCGCGATCCGAAAGCGCTGGGGCTACTGTATGTTAAATCGAGTTCTGGTGGGCAGGTACCGTTGAGTGCGATCGCTAACATCACGCAAGGTGTCGGTCCCCTTTCGGTAAACCACGTAGCCCAACTGTCGTCCTCCACCATTTCCTTTGACCTCCAACCGGGAATGTCGCTGAGTCAGGCAACTGCTGCCATCAAGCAAGCCGCCAGTGAAATCCTGCCGCCCACTATTACCGTTAGCTTACAGGGTTCCACGCAGAGCTTCCAGCAGTCCTTTAACGATCTGGGATGGTTGCTGCTGGTGTCAATCGTCGTCATTTACCTGATCCTCGGTATTCTCTACGAAGATTTCATCCATCCCATCACGATTCTGTCGGGGTTGCCCTCGGCGGGCTTTGGTGCCTTGCTCACCCTGCTGATCTTTCAGGTGGATCTCAATCTCTACTCCTTTATTGGCATTATTCTGCTGGTGGGTATCGTCAAGAAAAATGGGATTATGCTGGTAGACTTTGCCATTGAAGCGGAGCGTAAGGATGGCAAGAACCCGTTTGATGCCATCTACGCGGCCTGTATTGTGCGCTTTCGCCCCATCATGATGACGACGATGGCCGCATTGATTGGTACCCTGCCGATCGCGCTTGGCTCCGGCGTTGGATCAGAGTCGCGTCGTCCACTGGGAATTGCGATCGTCGGCGGGTTGGTCTTCTCCCAAATTCTGACGCTCTACCTGACCCCCGTGTTCTATACCTATATGGAAGCAGGGCGGCAGAAGCTTGTTCACTTTAAACCACCCCACTTTCGCACGCGCAAAAAGTCCAAGTACGGCCTGGGACAAAAAGCCTAGAAGAGAACCTGTCGCGCTTACGCGAGTCCCGATCACACCCGATCGTGTTGAACGCGTGAACCAATCGCATTATCAGCGGATTCGCCGTGCGCGGTTCGATCGCCGTCATCAGACATTGTGTGGCAGAGACAAGTCAGCCCGCAACCCAGAGTGAGTGTTGCCGTCGCTTTCGATGGCCTGGATTAACGTTTGTATCAAATTAGACAAACTTTTTGCTCTCCCTGCATGTGCAGGGAACGTTAAAGCGAGATGTAAGTTTCCGGCAAGCTCTGGAGGCAGAAAATGTACGACTATGAACTCCTGCAACAGCACCTGGACGGTCAACGCGATTTTAGCCATCTCGACTTCTCCCGTATCTGTCTCGCAGGAGCGAACCTGGCAGATATTATCTTAGTTGGCGCTAACCTCACTGGGGCCAGTTTCCCTTCGGCGTATCTGGCTGCCGCGAACTTTTGTCGCGCCAATTTGATCCATACTAATTTCAGTCAGGCATTTCTCAGCCGAGCCAATCTCAGCCTTGCGAAACTCAACCATAGCGATCTGGCCCAGGCCGACCTGACGAAAGCAAACCTGAAGGGCGCTTCACTGATACGGGCAAACCTCAGTGGGGCCAAACTGAGTGGGGCAACCCTGGCGGGAGTGAATTTGCGTGAAGCAAATTTGCAGGCAGTCAACCTTTGCGGCGCTGATCTACGAGGCATTAACCTGCGTGCCGCGAATCTGGTTGGCGCAAATTTAAGCTGGGCAAACTTGAGTGGTGCCCGCTTAAGTGGAGCCATGCTACAGGGAGCCAACTTAACCGGGGTCAAACTGCACGATGCTTACTTAAACGGGGTGGATTTGCACAGTGCTGACCTCAGTGGCGTCAACTTGAGTGAGGCCAAGCTGAATGGTGCGAATCTCCAGGCGACAAACCTCACAGCCGCAAACTTAACAATGGCCCACCTGCGATCGACTAATCTGGAGCGGGCAATGCTGCGGGCGGCTGACCTCAGCGCGGCTGATTTACATAATGCCAGCCTCAGAGATGCCAATCTGGAGCGATCGCTGTACACCGAAGCCACCCAATTTCCCCAAGATTTTGATCCGATCGCGCACGGAGCTTGCCTTGCAGCACTCGAAGTAAGGGCAGCCTGACAAAGCCCTTCGCTGATGGATCAACCATCCACTCAACCGCTCTTGACCTTCAAGTAAAGACGTCGTTCCAATGGATATAACAACCTGCCTACTGATGACAGAAGGGCAACAGGAATGTTGGCAAACGCTGTTTCATGATTTCACAGCCCGACTGGCCACCACTGAAATTGAACTGCAAAATGCTCGCACTGACTATCAACAGCTTGAAGCCGATCGCCAACAGCTTGCGGAACAGCTTGCGGAAACCCAACTACAGCATCAGGCGTTAGTGGCTGCGTCGGCAGCGCAGGCGCGGCAGTTCAGCGAAACCCTCAAGCAGCTACGACAAAACCAGGCTCAGATTGTCCAGGCGGAGAAGATGTCCAGCCTGGGGCAATTAGTCGCAGGGGTCGCTCACGAAATTAACAATCCTGTCAATTTCATTTATGGCAACCTTTCGCACGCTAACGCGTATATTCACGACCTGACCAGCCTGTTAACGCTGTATCAGAAGCATTATCCCCAACCAGACAGCGAAATCCAGGCACAAGCAGACGCGATCGACCTCGACTTCCTGCTAGAGGATTTGCCCAGCCTGCTGGCTTCGATTAAGGTGGGGGCTGAACGCATCCAGCAAATTGTGCTCTCCCTGCGCAGCTTTTCACGGATGGATGAGGCGGAAGTGAAGGAAGTGAATCTCCACGATGGC
>JAJPKC010000625.1 GCA_021323955.1 Oscillatoriales cyanobacterium Centralia_MAG_596
AATCCACTAAGACATCCGAAGAAATGGTGGAGTTGTGGGCATCCTGGGCGCGGCAATACCCGATCGTGTCGATTGAAGACGGCATGGGCGAGAATGACTGGCAGGGCTGGAAACTGCTGACCGACACGATTGGCGACAAAGTAGAACTGGTGGGCGACGACTTATTTTGCACCAACGCCAAAATTCTGGCTGAGGGCATCAGCGCTGGTGTCGCGAACTCGGTGCTGATCAAGGTGAACCAGATTGGAACCTTGACCGAGACGCTGGACACGATCGAACTGGCGGCCAAGAGCAACTACAGATACTTTGTGTCCCATCGTTCCGGTGAGTCCGAAGACACGACGATCGCGGATCTCGCCGTGGCGACCAGCGCCGGCCAAATCAAAACGGGTTCTGGTTGCCGGGGCGAACGGATTGCTAAATTTAATCAACTGCTGAGAATTGAGCGTCAGTTGGGCAAAGCCGCACGATTTGCGGGTCGCTCAGCGTTTAAGTAACGTTCCAATGACTGTCCAGATGACCGGATGGCCTTCAGTCTGACCGGGTTGGATTGAAGCACGATATGACCACGGCCTACCGGCCACTGACGGCCACAGATCCAGCACGCACCTGACGCCTGGTGCGACTCCCGCCCCTTAGCATTGTTGATTTGGAACGGGCCTTCATCCAGCACAGACGATCGATACTCGGCATGCTCCATTGCTTACCATAGAAACAGTCACTCGGTTAAGAACTAGCTATGCGATTACTCCACACAATGCTGCGCGTCGGTAATCTCGAAGAATCACTCAAGTTTTACTGCGACGTGCTGGGCATGAAGCTGCTCCGGCAAAAGGACTATCCTGGTGGCGAGTTCACGCTGGCGTTTGTGGGCTACGGCGACGAAGCCGACCACACCGTATTGGAACTCACATACAACTGGGGCACAGACGCCTACAATCTGGGCGATGGCTACGGACACATCGCGATCGGCGTTGATGACATCTACGCCACCTGTGCTGCGATCCGCGATCGCGGTGGCAAAGTCACCCGCGAACCGGGGCCGATGAAGCATGGCTCAACGGTCATCGCCTTTGTTGAAGACCCCAACGGTTACAAAATTGAACTGATTCAAGTAGATACGCACGGGGCAGCAAAGGTTACACCAGCGGCTCAGGCCGCCAGCATCTAAGGTGTCGATCTCCTGCCTTTACCCCTCAGGCGGGTTGGTTCGCTAACCGCGTAAACTCCTGATAGGGTTTAATTTGGGTTGTTTCTATGCTTAGAACGACCCACAGCACTGGTGTGAGGAACGGCAACGTGAGGAAAACAATCTGGTTTGTGGGGCTGAGCAGTCTGGGAATGCTTTGCCACCTGGCACCTGGCTGGGCAACGCCCGTGCGCCCGCAAAGCAGCTCCAACGATCGCAAGCAGCTGCCAGAATCGCCCGCCATCGATCGTCAGTCGCCGTCCTGTACCGCAACGCTACAAATGACACCGCCAGAGCGCATCGAAGCGAACTACGGTGCCAGACAGGGTAAGCAACCACAGCCGGAGGCGTTAGCCGCTGATCGTCGGTCGCCATCCTGCATACCCCCGCAAATTGCGCCGCCACAGAGTATTGCAGCAGATGGTGGCAATACAGACGATGATGCAATGGCACAGGTGCGATCGGTAGCCGAACTCAGCGATGTGCAGCCGACTGATTGGGCATATCAGGCGTTGCAAGCGCTGGCAGAACGGTATGGGGTTGCGATCGGCTACCCAGACCGTACGTTTCGCGGCAACCAACCGCTGACACGGGATGAATTTGCGGCAGCACTGGCGCGGGTACTCGATGAAATCTCCCAGCAGTTAGCACTGGGACGGGAGCAAGCCGCGCAGCTCCAGGAAGACTTTGCGACAGCCCAACGGCTCCAGGAATCCTACGGCACGATCGCCAAGTCAACGCGCAGTCGCCTCGATGACCTCGACCAGACCGTTGCCACCCTGGAACGCAATCAGCTTTCAACGACGAGCAAACTGACCGGGCAGACAATCCTCGTACCCACAGACGGCACCAACGCCCGCACGACCGTTCTGACACGAATTCGGCTCAACTTGCAGACCAGCTTTGCCCCCAACACGCTACTCCTGACGCAGTTGGAAGCGGGCAATAACGGCAACGATGCGATCGGGCGTGTTCAGAGCCGTTCCCCGAACCTGCTGGGCACGCTGGGGCTGTTGGCTGACGGTGGAGGCCTGACCTACGTGGGCGTGAACAATGCTGTGCACCTCAATAAGCTGTATTACTCCTTCCAGCCCGCACCAGAATTTACAGTGGTGGTTGGAGCCCGTCTATCGCCCCGTGATTTTATCGACTACAACCGCTTCGCCAATGATTTTGACGGCGATCCCACCAAAAACTTTTCCTCTAGCTTTTTCACCAACAACCCGCTGATTGTCCAAAACCAGATCGATCAACCGGGTGGGGCCGGTGCCGTCCTGACGTGGAAATCGGCGTCCTTACCGCTGGCTGTTCGCGCGCTGTACGTTGCGGCGGATGCCGAACGCCCCGACCGTCAGATCACGAAGGGTGGACTCTTTGGCGATCGTAACCAGGGCAGCGTTGAAGTGGAATACGATTTCAGCCGCGACATTGTGGCGCGCTTCCAGTTCACCAAAGCGACCGTGAACAATGTCGATATTGTGGCCGGCGGCATCAATGCCGAGTGGGCCATCAATCCCCAGTTTGCCGTCTTCGGTCGCTTTGCCATCGGCCACTACTCCGGCTTCAATCCCTTACTGAACCAGGATTTAGATCTGCATCCCAAGAGCTGGTCAGCGGGATTTATCGCTCGTCGCATCTTTATTCCTGGTTCCACTGCCGGGGTGGCGATCGGGCAACCGTTTGTCACAAGAGACCTCGGTAACGCAACCCAAACCAACCTTGAAGCCTTTTATAGCTTTCTGCTGAACGACAATATCAGCGTGACTCCCGCACTGACCGTTGTGAACAGTCCCAACAACCGCGATCGCGGCACCATCTTCGAATGGTTTCTGCGATTGGTGTACTCGTTTTGATGAACTCCTCATCGAACACTTAAAACTCACAACCGTTCTCGCTATACTGAAAGCGCCAGCAATACCGTATTTTTACTTGCAATCT
>JAJPKC010000652.1 GCA_021323955.1 Oscillatoriales cyanobacterium Centralia_MAG_596
AGCGTTTTGCTTGGCCATTCGCTGTACCCCGATCGCCAGCGCCAAACTCACCGTTGGGAGCAATCCTTCCGGTACGAACGCCACAATAATGCCGATCGCAAAGATGAAGCTCTCTTTCACACCCATGCCAACCAAAAAATTGGTCAAGAGAAAGACCAGCACGCCCATCCCAAGCGCAATCAGCGTGATGATGTGCACCACGCGCGTAATTTGCACTTCCAGGGTGCTGGGTTCTCGTTTGACGGTAGCCGTCAAATGCGCTACCTGCCCAAATTCCGTCTGGCTTCCTGTGGCATAGACGACCGCAACTCCGCGTCCACCAGCGACGGTTGATCCAGCAAACACCAGGTTGGCTGCTTCAGACGCGCGTACTTTGCTGTTGCCGTTGACCATCGCTTCTGGGGATCGGGCAACTGGCAGTGATTCGCCGGTTAGCACTGAAATATCCACATAAAAAGACTGGCTTGAAACCAGTCTGGCATCAGCAGAGATGCGATCGCCCTCCTCTAGCTGGATGACATCTCCCGGCACGAGTTCACGTGCTGGAATTGTACACAGTTCACCGTTGCGGTACACCTTAACCTGCACTGGCAGCACTCGCTTTAAGGCAGCCAATGCCTGTTCCGCCTGATATTCCTGCCAAAAACTAAAGGCGGCGTTAATCCAGATCACGGCCCAAATCGCCCAGCCCAATTCAGGTGTACCCGAGATAAATGCGAGAATACCGGCAACCCATAGCAACAGCGCCATGAAGTGAGTCAATTGGTCAATAAAGCGGAGTAGGAGCGATCGCTGTGCGGATTCCGGCAGTTCGTTGTAGCCATATTGCTGCAACCGGCAGGCTGCTTCCGGTTCAGGAAGACCCTGATCAGAGGTGCCCAGGGTCTGATATGTATCTTCTGTCGTCAGCGTCCAAATTGGATAATGTGATGTCATGGGCTGTTTCGATTAGCCAAACCAGTGAGAAGCCGTGAGATATCCATCTTCTTCAGGAACCTGGTGATCCACGGTCGCTTGAGACTGCTGCATAATGTCATGAATTCCCTGTTGAATGAATGCATCCAGTTCAAATGGACTCTCGGCTGGATTGGAACTTCTTTCCAGATCACTAGCGATTTTTTCGCCTTCGTCAACGGTGACATAAACATTATGAACTCGAGTCAGAACGTAGGCGATGAGTTCTTGACGAATATCAGGATTGGAAAATACCTGCTGGTAAGGATGATGTGGATAGGTTTCTAAAATACGTTCGATTTCCGCCACCACGATCGGCGTGGTCAGATTGATAATTGATTTCGACATAATTGCCTCCCTCGTTGTCTCTCCCTCGTTGTCTTTCACTCAGAACCGATTATTGAGCAAACCCAAGGCGGCTGCCTTCTGGAATGCATCTTCTGCTTTCATCCCCTGCTTGATCGCGATTTGTATTAACACGACAATGGATGAACGGATACCGCTGTTGCAGTGGACTAGCATCGGTTTTGGTAGTTCAATCAGCTGCTGGATTACCTGAAGCACATGCTCAAGGTTCAGGCCATCTAAACGAACTGGGATATTGACGTAGCATAGCCCCAGGCACTCAGCCTCCGGCTGCTCATCGCTCAGAAACCCGAGTTCGCTAGGCGATCGTAGGTTTACCACAGTCTGATAGCCCTCTTGCACCAATTGTTTTAATTCATTGAGCGTAGGCTGACCGGCGATCGCCAACTCATGCGTAATTTTTCTGACTGTATCCATCCCTTTTTCTCTCCAATACAAGTGATGGATCACAGCAAATTCCATCATTCCAGCCGTTACGCTCAATGTCTTTTCTCGTCAGTCGGATCCCCCTCGTAGGGCTGGACTCCAGTGGCTGGATAGTTGTCGTCATTGAGTCCAAAGATTCTTGTGACGGCACCAGAGATATAACGAATAATCCGCTGAGGAATTGCTGCAATGGTGCGGATGATATTTTGTTGGTTGTTGGTAGCCATTTGTAGTTCCCTGTTTTATATAGGTTTGACCGACAGCCGTTCGAAGAACTGATTCGATGGATGATCTGACACTACTCTTGAGAGTACTGATTGAGTGAATTTTCTAACGTCAGATCTCTCATCCAGCAGCGCTCTAAAAGATGAATTAGATCGTTACTCCAGCAGCGTTCCAATTGTTGAACGTTGTAGTGCTGCCAAAACCGGATGGGATTTAGAATCGTCTTTGGTGAGCCAAATACGGGCTGTGTCAAAAATTGCCACAGCGGAAATGAAACGTGCGTTGATGGGTGAGCTGGTTGCATAGGGAGGAACTCTGAGCAATGTAGACAATATGCGTAAGCCCTGGTCAGGAGAAGGAAAAGTCAGTTGTAAACTGCTGTCGCGTCAATGGATGCCTTAACATCAACCCTTCACCACCAAGGGGATGGGTTTCATCCAACGGCTGCCCTTCAATTGAGAGATACACCTTTGCCGTTGGGTCAAGGCTGGTAGCGGTATAGAGAATTTGAGCCACGCGGTAGATCATGGAGCGGCTACCACCTCCCTGGCTGAACTCGCGGGATAAATTGACGTAAATCCCCTGAGCCGTCACGTGTAGATTCAGTAAGCGAGTACCTGCCGGAATGGCGCTATCCACGTTGTCACGATTGGGATTTGCGAGGAGGTTGATCATGCCTTCCATCAAGGCTTGCTCTGGTGAGACAGATGCCTTAAGCGCGACCGGCTTGGGCAATAGCCGAATCTGCTGACCTTCAACCTTGAGCCAGTAAATTTGCGGTTGCAACGCCTGCTGTTGCGCGGTTATAGGAGGTGTTGCGCGTGCGATCGTGGTTAATGGAACGGTCTTGGGCAACGGCTTGGTCTGTGGCACTGTTGGGATGCCATCTTTTTGCTGTAAGCCTGACGTTGTGCCTGCCCCCAAAACAGACGATGGTTGATTGGGTGCTGATGTGGTGGCTCGCCAGGCCCACCAGCCTGTGCCGCCTGCCGTGGCCAGCAGGAGTAACGAAAACCCGACGATGATGTTTCGCTGGGTGGGATGGACATGGTGGGTTCTCATAGTGACCTCCTGCTGGGGCTAAGGCAATCTGGCCGCGATCGATGCGGATGACGTAATTGCTTAATTGATTTCATCGACTGCACGTTGGTGGGTCGTGTCCTGCAGGTGTTCATCGTGCGAACGCTGTTCGGTGGTCAACTCTCTGGTTTCTTCCTGAATGCCGCCATTAGTAGCCGTTTTGATCGAAGCCGCAGCACGGGCGTGAACTTTTTCATCCAGCCGCTCATCGCGCTGACGGTGCTCTGTGGTGACCTCACGGGTCTTCTCCAGCATGGTCAGATCAACTTTAGTGACCTTCTGCGGTGATGTTTCAAGTTTGGGTAACGTCAGTGTCAACACGCCATCCTTAAATTCGGACTGCACCTGGTCATGCTTGACCGATACTGGTAGTGGCACCACGCGCTGAAACTGGCCATACTGCAGCTCAGAGCGGAAATAGCCTTTCTCTTCCGTTCGTTTTTCTTCTCGATGTTCGCCCGTAATGGAAACAGCGTTTTCGCTGACTTGCACATCCAGCTCTTTGGCTTCGATCCCTGGAACAATCGCCTTCAAAATTAGTGCTGAATCACTTTCTTTGAGTTCGATCGCGGGTGCCCAGGCAGCATTCTCAAGTTTGGGAAATTGACCAAGCTCATGCTCACTATGCATCATTTCATCAAACAAATGGTTCATCTGATGGCGCAGGGTATCCAACTCTTTGAGTGGTTGCCAACGAATGAGGGACATAATTGTTTCCTCTCTTAGTGCTAATCAAAAGGTCAAATTTATTGGACGGGTTGTCCGTCAACACCTTTACGTTAGGAAAACAATTTGAGGAACTTGTGAAGATCGATTGTATTGTAAAGAAATATTGGTTTTATGAGTCCAGGTGGCAATGAGACAGGCCCCGGCAAAGAGGCCCGACCCGACCCTTGACAGATCCGACCACGTTAACTTTTCAATACCCGCACTAGACGCTCAATGCCGGTGGTAATCTGCTCTGCATCCAGATTGCCATAGCCGAAAATAAA
>JAJPKC010000657.1 GCA_021323955.1 Oscillatoriales cyanobacterium Centralia_MAG_596
ATGGCGATAGCGACGAATAGCGCTGAAACGCGGCTTCGTTATCCCTCTATTTGTAGAGACGGCCGCGCGATCCCCTAACCATTTTTCTGCGTGGGATCGCAATTGAGCCTGGTCAACTTTAAGCCTATTGAGTGATTCCCTTCAAGCATCTGACAGCATTACTTTTACCTGGGAATACGATGTCTGGCTCCAGGTTTATGTTGATCCCTGATTTCTTTCGTCCCAAATTAAACGCTTTATTAAGCGTTGCAGCGAACCCACTCCAGAAATGTTGCTCTTAGTTGCATGAAAACGAAAACAATCTAAAAGTCATTTTGGAACGGGGATCGTTCAAACACTGACACCACAATGTGTTGACAGGTTCATTGGCCAAACGCCCCCAAAACGCTGCCTCCAAAATAGGGTGAATAGCGTTTTCGAAATTCTGTATATGAACCCCTCATCCTCTACATCCGCTTGCCGGCACTGTCGATATTATGTGCCAGAAGGGCGACGAGGAGGGCAGTGCCAGCAGCTCAATGTGCTTGTACAAGGTGCCTGGACTGCCTGTGCATTGGCGATCCCACCGTTTATGCCTGCCTGGGAGAGTGTTGAGGATATTATCGTTTGGCAGAAAAAGACACTCGCTGCCATGCAAGAATCGACGATCAGCGATCCCCTGCATGCGGTAGGCTACGCTGATGAGGCTTCTGTGCCAGCCCACGCCCATCCATTCGGCAGTCCGTCCTCAATCGTCGATCGTTATGACACCGCCACTGACCGCGCTGTGTCCTCGATTGAGTCATCTCCGAAGCAAGCCATGGGGATCAAAGCGCTATGGATGTAATCGTGCGGGATGTTGTTGCACTGGATATTTGTGGGACGGATGCGATCACCTGGAGTGTCTAGCAAGCAGCGCGTCAGAATGCTATCGGGGCCAGCCTTCTAAACATCGCGAACACGTCAGGGCGCACTAAACCCCCTGAATAATGGCCTTGCGAACCAGGATCACCGTACAGTCACACTGACGGGCGATCGTTTCAGGAATATTACCTTGAATGGCCTGTTGCAGCAGTCCTTCCCGGCTGGCACCCACTAGAATCACGTCGCACTGATCGTTTTGCGCCATATCAACGACCGCATCGGAGACGGAATTCGCGCAGACGGGTAGCGTAATCACGTCAGTCTGAAGCCGCTGCCTGAGAAAGATGGCATCTTCTTCCAGCAGCACTTGATTTTGCGCTTCGTCTGACGAATGGAACACCTGGCACAATCGAATTTCGGGACGATCGCTAAGAGACACCAGGGCTGGCAGGAGTTGAATCGCGTGCTGAGAATTGGGGCCACCCGCGATCGGCACCAGCCAGCGATGCAACCCATCGGTCGTCTGTCTGGCACGGAGCGGCGGCTGGTCGATTCCGTCCTGTACCGTATCCCCAAAACCAGCCCCTCCCTTCACCAGTACCACATCGCAACTGGCCTGCCGAATAATCGTATCGACCACATCGCCAAAAATTCGTCCGGGTGTAGAGGTACTTCCCTTCCAGCCCATTAGCAGCAGATCGATGTGGCGATCGGTAATGGTTTCTAAAATTGCCTGACTGATGCTTTGAGCCGTACGGATTTGCGTATGCACCGAAATCTGTCGCTCCTGTCCCTGCTTCACCGCTTGCTTCAAAAGACGACGGCTCAACGTGGTATTGACTGCCGTTTCAGCGGGAGAACGGTGGCGGGGAACCAGAATAACCTGCAAGCACTCAATCTCGTAGTTGCGTTCCTGCGCGATCGCCAGCGCGAGTTTGAGCATTCCAGCCGCCGTCTGAGGATTGCTCAACGGCAGGAGCAACCGTCCACGTCCAGTTGCGGGCGATCGAGTTTGATACACCACGTAGGAGGGTTCTGCACGCGGCCCCAGCCGATTGGTGCCACTGCGGAGCTGTTCCGATTCAACCTGAAGAATATCGCTGCGGGTGATGATGCCCACAAGACGACGATGCTCAGTCACCGGCAAACGGGACAGCTTGTAGCGAGATAACAGATAGAGAACATGGCTGAGCGTGTCGGGTGGACTGACGGTAATTGGCTGCGGCGTCATGATTTCCTTCAGCCGCGCCGTACCGGGAAGTTGGCGCTGCGTCACTTTGTCGAGATCGGTCAGGGTGACAATCCCCACCAGCCGAGTGTCGTCTACCACGGGAAAACCGCGATGGTGCGATCGCGAAAATGCCTGCACAACCTCATCGAGCGTCATCTGGCTACTCAAGGTTTCGACTTTTTGTTGCATCACGTCAGCCGCCGTCAGTCTGGCCCACAGGCCATCCTGCAGGACTTCAGGTTCAATCCGGATTCCCTTTAGCGCCAGCAGATGGGTGTAGATGGAGCCTGGAAACAACCGCTCTGCCACCAGGTAGGCCGTGACCGAGCTGATCATCAACGGCAGTACCAGACTAAAATTGGTCGTGATTTCAAAGACAATGACGATCGCCGTGATCGGGACTCTTGCCGATGCGCCCAAAAAAGCCCCCATTCCTGCCAACGCATAGGTAATCGGCTCACCTCCCAGCAACAGATGTTCAGCAATGCCGACCAGATGGCCCAGCGATGCGCCCAAAATCATGCTCGGGACAAAGAGACCGCCCGGCACCTCAACACTGCAAGCAATCATCGTCAGCAAAAACTGCACCACGAATGCCAGCACCGCCATGCGCCAATCGGCCTGTCCCGTGGTGAGGAATTTTTCCAGCGCGTAGCTATCACGGAAAGGGACAGGCAGCAGCGCGATCACGCTACCCGACACCAGACCGGCAATTCCAATCCGCCACATGGGACTAAATCGCAGCGATCGACGGCTCCAGCGGATACTCTGCAAGATGCCGTGATTAAACAGCGTTGACAGCCCCCCGATCAGTACGCCTAGCAGCAGAAAGAAGGGAATTTCCAGCAGTGAAAAGTTGGTCTGATAGCTGAGCGGATTGACCCCCAAATGCAGGTTTGGCCCAGCCAGTACACGGGATGTTACTCCACCGATAAACGATGCCAGGATCGCCGTGCCCAGCGTCAGATTTGAGAAATCCTGCAGCAGTTCCTCAATCACAAACATCACGCCAGCGATCGGCGCATCAAAGCTGGCAGCTAGCCCAGCCGCTGCTCCAGCCGCGATCAACTGTCGTTGATGCTCCGGTGAAGCCGGAATCCAACGGCTCAACTGAGCTGCCAGCGCGGCCCCGATCTGGATCGTTGGCCCCTCCCGCCCCAGGGCAAAGCCCGAACCTAAGGCCAGGGTTGTACTCACGAGTTTGACTACAGCAACGCGCAGGTTCAACCGGATCGGAACATGAGCCAACGCCGCTTTGACTTGCGGCACGCCACTACCCAGAGCTTCTGGCGCAACACGTTCCACGATTAAACCAACGAGTAGCCCGCCAACCAGGCCAACCGCCGGAATCAGCATCCAAACTGGTAATTCCAGGGCCTCTTTTAGCCGCCAGCCACCAAGCCAATGGATACTTTCCTTTAAAAGGACAGCCGCCAGGGCGGCAACCAGTCCAATTAAAATCGCTTCAAGAATTGCCAGCCGCCGGGGAGTCAGCAGTTGGTAGATTGGTTTGAGGATGCCTGGAAACCGCATCAGCCCGCACTAAAAATCATCTTTGAGATTGCCCTTACCAATACTGAAGCAGAAATGCTGATTGAAAGCCAACCGCTCAAAGACGCCTCGACCCAGGCCGAATCAGTACGCGCCGTTGTCTTTGGGGAACAGAACAACCCCGATCGTCTTGAAGACAATCCACAAATCCATTAAAAAGCTGCGGAAATTGACATAGTAAACATCAATTTGAACCCGCCTGGGATAGGGGATATCGTTCCGCCCGGATACCTGCCACAGCCCGGTAATCCCCGGTCGAATGCTAAACACGCGATCGGCATAGGTGCCGTATCGTTCCAGCTCCTCTGTCACAACCGGGCGCGGCCCAACGACGCTCATATCGCCCTTGAGCACATTGAGGAACTGGGGAAATTCATCCAGGCTGGTAATTCGCAGAAACCGACCGATCCAGGTAATCCGTGGGTCGCGCTGTAGCTTGAAGTTGCTCTGAAACTCTTGGCGCAGTCCAGGTGAGGTCTCCATCATTTCGAGCAGCACCTCGTCGGCATTGCGAACCATTGTCCTGAACTTAATACAGCCAAAGGGTTTGTAATTCTTACCGACACGCTTCTGGACGTAAAACACAGGGCCACGGGAGCTGATCGCAATCAGTGCGATCAACAGCAAATAGACCGGGGCAAAAACAATCAGAACCGCCAGGGAAAATGCAACATCAAACAGCCGTTTGGCAAACGCTCCATTCAGAACACGCTCGAAAAGCGGCAAAAAACCACGCTTCAAAAATGCACGAATTGTCTTGCCAGATACTAGTTGGCTTTCGGCAGTCATTTTACTCCTTCACACATCCACACCACACGTCCCCATCATAGAACCACTGACCTCTTCTAGACAGGGTTTGGTTCCAATTTTGAACGAAAAATTGATCAAACTAGGAACATGTGGAGAACTGTTGCCATTAAGCCTGCTGCTGAAACTCCTGATAGCAGTGTTTTAGAAACGATTGATAACGCTGCTGAAAGATCTCAGGCCGAAACGACAGTGCGTGCAGACGCACCTGCTCTGGATCGAATACAGTCTGATGCTGTTCAAAGTCGTCAACAGCCGCCGCGATCGCCGCCGCTGTCTGTTGCGCAAACAGTACCCCCGTCCCGAGCTCACCGTGCTGGCGGACATCGCGCACTGTTTCTAGCGTCCCGCCCAGACCAAAAGCAATGACGGGTGTGCCGCAGGCCTGTGCCTCTACAGGTGCAATGCCAAAGTCCTCAAACGCCGCATACACAAAAGCCTTTGCCTGCGCCACATACTGCTCCACCACCGCATCCGGCTGCCAGCCTAACACCTGCACATTGGCCTGCGCGATCTGCTGAATTTGCTTCAGTTCGGGGCCATCACCAATCACGACCAGTGGTTTTCCAAGCTGATTAAACGCCTCTACAATCAGCGCGATTTTTTTGTAGCTAACCAGTCGTGATACGGTGACATAAAAATCTTGTTTCTGCGGCTGAAACTGAAACCGATCGGTATTAACTGGTGGATAAATGACTGTGGCAGGGCGACGGTAACAGCGCCAGATGCGCCGCGCCGTGTGCTGCGAATTGGCAATGAAATAGTCCACACGATTCGCTGACAGCACATCCCACTGGCGCAAGCGATGCAGCAGATACCGCGTTAACCAGCCCGGTATCCCTCGACCAGCCGAACTATTTTGCAGATAGTCAAAGGTCATTTCCCAGGCGTAGCGCATGGGGGCGTGGCAGTAACAAACATGGAGCTGATGGGCACTGGTCAGTACCCCTTTGGCAACAGCGTGGGAGGACGAGAGGATCACGTCGTAGGCACGCAAATCTAGCTGTTCGATCGCCAGGGGCAAAAACGGCAGGTATTTTTGAACGCCGTTACGAGCCAGTGGAAAGTGCTGCAAAAACGTCGTGCCAATGCGGCGCTTGTACAGATAACTTTCGGGGTTTGTTGACTCAAAATCAATCAGAGCATAAACATCAGCGTCTATACCCTGGAGAATTTCTTGCACCACTAGCTCGGAACCGCCCGTCGCTTTTGGCGTTAGCCATTCATGCACCAGCGCGTATTTCAATGCCACAGCAGAGTTGCTCGAAGTGTTCAATCGTGAGTCATTCTGGTGCAACTATACCAGCGGTCAGTGTTCCGTAGTCAGTTCGATAGACAAAGGCCAAAACCGACAGGCAGCAGAGAGTGGGAAATCAGCAATCAGGCCTGAGCGATGAATGCAAGCGTCCTGACTGCTGAAGCCGCTCCTCGAAGAGCGCAAAATGCTCTCCGCAAAATCACCGCACGTTCAGGCCGCCAAACGTAATGTCAAAAAAAAAGACCAGCTCCCAGAGCTGGCCACTGACAAATACGTTGTTCTCTCAAAGTGGAGGAACCCATCTGCGCGTTCCCAAACTTGCAGCAGGTTACTACTTTTTAGTATTCCCCCGTTCCGAAATTATTGTAGCAACATACACAAACTTTTTTTTATGAAACTTCACGGTTTGCTGACATTATTCTTTCTAATGGGAAAAGACGTTGATCACAAGTGAATCCAATGAGTGGTGTGAACGCTCGATGCTGTCGGCGATCGCCTATGGCGACTGCAACGGATACTGTTGCCCTCGCAGTGGTTGACCCCAGATCGTTTGTTCATGTTTGTACACGGTCATGCCTGGTTTTGCGCCTTTAGGTTTGTAAACGTGCCTGGGTTCGGTATAGACAACCGATACCTGATCGCTTTGACGTGCGCGACTGTAGTACGCGGCTAGATCAGCGGCAAATTGCAGATCAGCCGCATCAGGAGCTATGCCCGGTTTTAAGCGCAGCAACACATGGCTACCAGGAATTTCCTGGGTGTGAAACCAGAGGTCGTAATCGCCAGCAGTGCGAAAAGTGAGCTGATCATTCTGGCGATTATTGCGCCCAACAAGCACTTCTAGACCATTTGGTGTGGCGTAGCGATAGGGGCGGCTCGGGCTGCTTTCGTCCACGTTAGCGTTGACGTAGCCCGAATCGGGCAGGTAGCGTTGTTGAACCAGCTCGGCACGAATTTCGTTCAGCATACTGAGATCGTCAGAGCGACGGTACTGGCTCAGCTCTGCGATCGCCGACTCCACCTGCTCCAGATAGTGAATCTCGTCGTCCACCGTGGCAAGGAGGGGCGCGATCGCGCTGCGGGCACGCTTAAGCTTTTGGTGCTGTTTGTACAGCGCTTGAGCATTCTGCACCGCGTTCTTCTCGGGGTCAAGCGGAATAGTGACGGGTTGTTCGGTGGTGAAATCCGGTAGCGTAATGGCCTTCATGCCGGGTTGCCAATGGTGCAAATTGGCCATCAGCAGGTCAGCCTGCTCGCGGTAGTAGTCAGCAACGTCAGACTGCTGGAGTCGCGTTTGAAAGACCGTTGCCTTGCTCCGGAGTTTCGTCAGAGCGGCATTTAGTTTCTGGGTGAGTTGGTGACGGAGTTGGGAAAATTCCTGCTGTTCGAGCTGACTGGTGTAGTAGCGATCGATCACCGTTTGGACTCGATCAACGGACTCCGTCATACCCCATCCCAGAACCGTGTAGCCATCAGCCGTCCACCCGGGCTGAAACGCCTCATTAGCCAATGCCTGTAGCCACTCCTGCCAGCGCTGAAAAAGCTGTTGCCAATCGGTCGTGGTGAGGCGATCGGTCGGTTGGTCGGGACTGAACCCAGCCGCCTGAATCAACGATAGGGTAAGTGCCGAACTGAGGCCCCGGTAGGTTTTTTGTAAGTTCCGCCGGAGTGGCCCCGGAATCAGGCTCACGCGCTCTTGCCAGCGGGCAAAGGATTCTGTCAGCGTGGGTGTTGGATCGTTGAGTGGCGGCGGGAGATCGTAGGGTTGTCCGGTTTGAATTGGACGCACGCTAGACTGTTGGGCGCTCACCTGGTGCGCGGCGGTAATGATCTGGTTTTCCTGGTTAGCAAGAATAGCGTTGCTGTATTTCCCCATAATCTCAACGTAAAGGTGCCAGAGGGCTGGCTCGCCGGGACGACGGCTAAACTGCAAGTCAAGCGCACGTTCCCAAGGGGCGATCGGCACAATGGCCGTTAGCGCTAAATTACCAATCTGGTGCTTGAGCTGCTGGCTAAAGGTAAATGTGTCGGGAATGCGGGGCGGGGCGGCACTCGTGCACAGGCGTGCGGCCTGAGGATGCCAGGAAACTAACAACCACCCGCGCTGGTTTAGGGTACGCAGGCCCAGGTACAGCGTATGGCGATCGCGCTGGTAGACTTGCTCCAACCGGGCAGGCAGCCACTCGGTTCGCAGTTCCGCCACGATTGCGGTCAGGGTCGTGAAATCAACGGGTTGCAAGGCAGTAGGGATAGGGAGAACTGTGAGGCGTGGGGGGCAAGATGAGATAGACGCACATGCTCCCCATCTCTATACTGAATTGAAATCGCCACTGAATTGAAATTGCCAATATCTGACCGGAAGCTAACCATTACGAAGACAGCCTCTTGAGCCATTTCAACTGGTTACGCAAATTTTTTTGTGAACTACGATGGAAGACTAAGGTTTGATCGGTTGTTCACCCACCCCTGCCTTTAGTCCATATGGACATCAAGCTCGTTAACATTGGTTTTGGTAACATCGTGTCCGCGAATCGGGTGATTGCGATCGTCAGTCCAGAGTCCGCCCCGATTAAGCGTATCATCACTGATGCCAGAGACAGCAGGCAGTTAATTGATGCTACCTATGGCCGCCGTACGCGGGCCGTCATCATTACCGATTCTGGGCATGTCATTCTGTCAGCGATTCAGCCTGAGACCGTTGCCAATCGATTTATTGTCCATAAGGATGGGCATAGTAATGATGACTGAGGACACCAACTTTCCCCATACCGATCGCCGAGGGTGAGCGCCGGAACTACCGCATCGCCGGGTTGCCTTGATCGCGGCGAGAGGGATCGACCACCCTGAAGTATTAAAAGACCGTTACGATCTCACGTTTCAATCACAAAGCAGTTTTACTAGCTCGATCGAATTGCTACATTGAGAGTCACCAGATTTAGAATCGCGACCTTTATTGCCAGAAGCAGCTCAATTAGTTGAAGATAAAGAACTATTAACAAAATTAGCGTCGCTGAGAGTGGAAACTGGGCATGGGCATGGGTGAATTGATTGTTTTGACAGGACCAAGTGGAGTGGGCAAGGGAACGCTGCTGCGATCGCTGCTCCAACGCCATCCAGAACTTTACCTGTCCGTGTCGATCACAACACGCGCCCCCCGTCCGGGCGAGATCGACGGCAAGAACTACTACTTTGTGAACCGCAGCACCTTCGAGCGCATGGTCACGAATGGTGATCTGCTGGAATGGGCAGAATTTGCGGGCAACCTGTACGGGACACCGCGACAGGCTGTTGAAGATCAGGTTCGGCAGGGCAACCGAGTGATTTTAGAGATTGAGCTACAAGGCGCACGTCAAATTCGCAAGACCTTTCCTGACGCTCTCCAGATCTTTATTCTGCCGCCCTCGCTGCTAGAGCTAGAGTATCGCATTCGGAGCCGTGCCCAGGACAGCGAGGACGCGATCACGCGTCGCCTCCAGCGTGCACGAGCGGAAATCGACGCCGCCAGCGAATTTGATATTCAGATCGTGAATGACGACTTTGCTAAAGCGCTCGATCGCATCGAAACTACTCTATTTGCTACAGCAGCCTGTTAGCGGATCGTAGACAATCGCTGGCGGTGGTCGATCGTCGGCAATAGGATGCAGCCACCGCTGCCTATGACAATAAGAACACCTTCGCCAGGGCAATCAAAACCAGAACGCTGGTCGCGATCGCGGCTCCCGTAACGCCACCAATCAGAAATCCACGCGCCAACTCCTTCCACCCATCAGGGGCCATCAGATCCAGGGGTGGGTTGGGGGTGGTCAGAGTAGCGATTGGGGGTGGCGGAGCCGTGACCGCATACGCCATGATCGCCAGCGTCGCGACCACAATTAGCCCTATGGTTGCGCCCAATCCGGCAAACAGAGAAATCCCCGAATCTCGGAGTGGGCCGAACGCGGCAAACGGGCCTAGCAACCAGTAACCGTGTGCGACACCAATTTGTAGCCCTTTCTGAAACGAAGACAAGTCGCTCCGGTAGGCAGGCAGGTTGTTAATAAACGAACGCGTGAAATTAGAGCTATTAACCAGCGTGGCCAGATTTCCCTCTTGTGGATCACCCGTAGCATAGGCAAACGTGGGCGCTTTGGACGGTGTGACGGGCAGCACTGGAGTG